>DUQQ01000032.1 GCA_012837705.1 Hydrogenispora sp. | reverse complement strand
TTCTACCCGCACGTTTGAAAGTTCACAATGCAAAAGGAGCTCGATCCCGTACTCCTGTACCATCTCAAAACAGATAATACGGGTATAAAACTGGTTCATGTTGGTAACCGAAAGATGAAACGGACAGTACGTATGTCCGTGGGTGCCCTCTTTCTCTTTAAGACGTCTGACCATTTCTTCCGCAAGACCACCGACAATCTGCCTTTTATGCATATCCATAAAAGCTAAAAACGGCAACCCCGAACTTAACTGTCCACCGAGAAAACCCATTCTTTCGACCAGAATAACCTTTGCGCCCTCTCGAGCCGCTCCTATTGCGGCCGATAATCCGCCGGGTCCTGCCCCGATCACAACAACATCGGCCTTCCTTTTCTGACTATTCATGTTGGCTGCCTCCCTTTCTTTTTTTCTGGACTATTCGGATCAGGGGGTTTGTTTTATAAATCGCTTCTAACGCCTTCGTCCTTCTGAACTGATTCACGTTTATTGCCGCATTCATCAAGCCCTTTTTCGCTTTAACTCCACCCTTTTTGCCCTGTAGCTCATAGTAGGTATAAGCAAAACCATGGGCACCAATCTCCGAAAGCGCTAAAATGGAAGATTTCCCCCACTTGAATCTACCGATCTGCAATGTGGGGACCATATATTGTTTTGAGGTAAGTCCAAGCTTCGTGCACTCAAGGTGATGATACAGCTCATGGGCAAGGATAATTTCGAGCGCTTTTTCCAGCGCTAGTTTATTACTTTCCGCCCACTTTTTAATGGCACCTACATACATAATGATCTTTTTCTTCGCGCAAAAATACTCACTAAAATATCTTAAGTTACCAACAACATTGTCTTTTTCATTAAATTCAACGGTTAAACCTTCGTGTTTAACATGCTCATAGATGTCGGCGTCCGGAAGGGACTGGATTAACTCCCGGGCTGCTTTTGCTCCAGTTTCCCATGCCCGGTCCGCAATTTTATCCCTTTCTGCGGCGGGGATCTTGTGGTAATGCAAATCTCTCGCCAGTTCCTGGCGGGAATTGATTTTATCGGGAAACGGGAATGCCTTCATGGTATAATCCTCTCCAACAAGCAGGTTTGAGCCCTACCGTTCATTTTCCGTCGTCCGGGTGCAAACAAAGATGAGATCTTCATCTTCCTGGACGCCGGTGAGTTCGGTTTCACAGAGGGAATAAATCTGTTTGGCGCTTTGCATGCCCCCTAAATCAATGATCCGGCTTCCAAGGGCAATATAAATATTGGGAATCTCGGCCCCACCATCACCATAAATAGTATGATCTGCCAAGAGGCGACGAACCGTGCTTTTCCATTCCGCGGGTTTGCACTGGGCAACTTCTCCGTTACGCCTTTGCAAACGGATAACACCCTCGCGGTCGACCAGACGCACCGAACAGATCTTTTCACGGAAAATAAAGAACTTTTTCCGTACACCCTCGCAACAAACAGCAACCATTTGGCCGTTATCCGCTGTGATTTTCAGTTTCGCTTTTTCCACACCAAGGTTTTCCGCCACAATTTCCAGGATCTCATCATCGGTTTTCGGGTCACTTTTCATCTCCTTCGTTCGCAGTTCCGTGGAACCAGTGGCGATTGCTCTGACCTTTTGGTGCTGGGTATCGACTTCGATTTTTACTTCTATCGTTTCGATGTTGGCGCCTGATTCCACCGCCTTACGGATTGCTTCATGCCGAATGGCCAGGAGATCTTTTTCGGTCGGGTTTTGGATCGAACGCTCGACCATGTCGCGCACCATTGCCAAGGCAACACCGATCGGAGAGATTACTTCGGCGTTTTTAGCAATTTTGTAGGAAGCATTAAATGTTTTGGCCAAATGGGGAACAACCGAGGCAGCCCCGCCTCCTCCACCAACAAAAGTAACATGCTCAAGATCAAGACCGTAATCCTGGATAAAACTATTCACCACCTGCCCGTTTTTAACGGCGGCGTATTCTAGGACCTTTTCTGCGGCCTCCTGTACGGTAAGGCCCATGTTTCTGGCCAAGGGTTCCCAGGCTTTTTCCGCTGCTTGTCGGTTCCCGAAAGAGTAACTATCCGCGGGAACCAACCCCACAATATTTGCCGCCCCAGTAAGGGTCAGCGCGTATTTTTTGCCGTTTTCACATTCGATATAGGCATAATGAGGGTCACCCGCAACCGGGGAGATACTTTTCAAAACCGGATCAACGATATCTTCAGTTTGGGCAAAAACCTCATACTCTAAATTGGCGATATGCGCGCTGCGCGGACCGGTGTCAACCGCTTTGCCGTCTACCACCTGTACCATGCTTCCGCCGCCGATTCCAACCGTACGTACATCCAATGAGTTTAGATAGGTTTTATGCCCGCCAATTTCCGCATATTTTATAACAACATTCCCATCTTTGACGCAGGAAATGTCGGTGCTTGTCCCGCCAACTTCAAAAAAGATCCCATCGGTCAATTTCTCATACATAAGAGCCCCCGCCACGCCAGCCGCTGGCCCCGATAAAACCGTCAAGATCGGACGCTTACGGACTTCGTCCACCGTCATCACACCGCCATCACAGCGCATAACCATCAATGGAGCTTCAATCTTCGCATTTTTGATACCACGCTCCGTCATATTTGCCACTTCCATCATCTTCGGAAGAATACTGCTATTGATGACAGCAGTCCGCGTACGCACTTTAAGACCGTATAGTTTAGACACATCATTGCCGGCACAAGCCGGAATTTCTTTCTCGCGGCAGATCGCCAAAACCGCATTTTCATTTTCTGGATTGTCCACACTGAAAGCCTCAGAGGCTACGATCGCCTCGGCACCCTGCTCTTTCAGTTTTAAAATAGCTTCTTTTACGTTTTGAATAAAGTTTTCTTTGTCGCCCGAATTCACATATTCCCCATAAGTGTGCAGGTATTTACCATCGGCAAGTTCGATATCGCCAATATTTGTGTCAGATTTGGATTTTAGACCCTGGATTCCGCTGCCAATCGTCACAATACCAACCTTGGCCACATCGCCTTCCAGCAGAGCATTGGTCGCCTGGGTCGTCCCGTGGGCTAAAAAGGTTACATCCTCCGGTTTGATATCATATTCGTTCATCAGTCTTTCAAGAGCAATAATAATACCCGCCGCAACACCCTCTTCCGCCGTATGCGTCGTGGGTATTTTCACGCTGCCAATCAGCTCAAAGGTGTCGTTATTAATCGCAACGGCATCGGTGAAGGTACCACCAACATCAATTCCGATTCTTACTTTCATGACCATATACCCCAATCCTGTTAAATTTAGGAAAGCCGAACTTTTTATGATGCGGAGATTCGAAAATCTCCGCATCACATCTGAATGATTACCTTTTGTAAGATTTTTATACCTGGTGAGCGACGCGCTAGAAATAAATCAGAACCATTATAATTACCGAGATCGCCGTTAGAGCCCAGTTCGCAAAGAATACCTTGTTTGTGGTGCCAACCGGATCTTTACCAACATAGTTGGCCGCCCATACCACCTGGGTGGAGGTGGGACAAGATTGCGTCGGCCAACGAAATGCGGCATAGAAAACAGCGGACAATGCGGCAATCGGCAGAACATTAACCGCAAGCATACTAGCAGCCAAACCCGCACCAAGGCCTAACAAGTTAAAGGGACCACGGTAAAGACCCAAGGGGCTTAGCAGGCAAACAAAGATGATCAGCCCGGCGGCGGTGGTCGGTGTAATGGCAACCATAAAGGGATTAATTGCCGCCTGTGTTGTCGGTGCCGTCATCGCATTAATGATCATCCCAATCCCAAACATCAAGCCGGTTGTGGGTGCGCCTTCTTTAAATCCTTCATAACAACTCTGAACAATCATTCCGGAATATTTGGACCAGCTGCCTTCGAAGGTAAAAATCATCGCCCAAACAATCCCAATTAAGAAAACAGTGATTGCTTCGAGTCTAAAAATAAGCATTACCGCAACAACAACAAGGGGGGTCATACAAGCGAGGAAACCACGGATTCCGGTGACCTGTTGCGGCCGCTCTTCATCATCCGCCGTTTCAATCGGGGTGGCAAAGGCAAATTTTTTACCGCCTTTGCGGAAGCTGAAAACCAAGTAACCAATGGCGAAAAGGATACTCATCACACTAAGGATGGCAGCACACAAGTACATGGATGACGCCGCCACACCGGTTATATTGGTAATCGCAGAAATATTCGCAGGGTTAATAACATAACCAGCGGTCATCGCGGCCAGGTAAGCATTGGCGGCAACTACAGGCTGAACGCCAACTGATAGCATAATGGGAAGCACAATACTTCCAACCATCGCCACCGCACCTGTACCATACAGCACGGTAAATAAGAAAGCGGTTACAATACTGAGGCAGATCGAAATAATGATTGGTTTATCGCCCCCGAATTCCGCCGCTTTTTTTACGATAGTATCGGTAACGCCGGTTCGGTATAGGATCTGGGAAAGCCAACAGCTGAATAAGATGGCAACATACGTTCCAGTGAGCTTAAGTGCACCACTCGACAGCACATAAGTTAGAATGCCTTCTTGCCCAACAAGAGGAAGACCCCCTGCCAGACCAATCAGGACCGCCATTAAAGGCAATGCCAGTAAAGCCGGTATTTTCCGTAACATCATCAATAGTGCCATGATTAGGAAAATAACCACTACAACGATACCTATTGTCATTTTTTCAGATTCCTCCTTGTTAATGATGAATGAATCACGATCACCAGTGCTACTTAAACCCACCTCCCAAATATTAGAAGTCGTTTTCTGTTTCCATTTAGTAAAACTATTTTACTAAAGGGTTTTTTTAATTATAATTAATAATACCTGGTAATGTCAACCCCCAAATTTAGTTTTAATTTAACGTTGTCTTCACAAAATTTAAAACTGTACTTTATGCCCATATTCATTGCATAACAAAGGGAGTCAGGAGAAAACGCAAGCTATTTTAAGCTTAATTCTTGTGGTTGAGCAATTGCTATGTTATAATTTTATAAAATGGATTTACTAAAGGCTTTATTTAAAGTAATAAGTTGAAAAAGAGGGTATTATCTTTGAGAACAAAATATACTGCCAATATGGAAATTAAAAAACTAAATCGGTCGAATATATATTTACTTCTGTTGGAAAACCAAGGTTTATCCCGGCAGGAAATAGTGTTAAAGCTCGGTTTGAGCCTCCCTACTGTGACGCAAAATATTGAGGAATTGATCGCGGAGGGGCTTGTGGCAGAGTCCGGTTTTATTGGCAATACCGGCGGGCGGCGCGCCCGTTCCTACAGCGCGGTTTTAAATGCCCGTGTTGCCATCGGACTAGATGTCACTAAACACCACATCACCTGTGCTGCGGTGGATTTATCCGGAAATATTATCGAGTATATTCGGATCCGCCAAAAGTTTGAACGCACGGATAACTATTACAAAATCCTCGGTTCTTTGGTCAATGACATCATTGAAAAAATAAAGATTCCACCTTCGCGGGTATTGGGCGTCGGAATTGGTGTCCCGGGACTGGTAACAGCAGATAACAACAGAATCTTCTATGGGGAGATTCTTAATTTTGATGGCGCGACATCCGCTGAGTTTGGCCGGCATATTCCCTATCCTGTTTCTCTGCATAATGATGCCAACGCGGCCGGCTTTGCGGAAATATGGTCGCATGATTTTTTGGCAAACTCCTTTTACCTAATGCTAAGCAACAATATTGGCGGTTCAGTTTTGATCAATGGTCAGATTTACAGTGGCGAAAATCTAAGAAGTGGGGAAATTGGCCACTTAAAAATTGTTCCCAACGGCAAGCAGTGCTACTGCGGCCAAAAAGGTTGCTTTGATGCCTACTGCGCGGCAACGGTTTTATCCAATTACACTGAGGGTAATCTTGATAAGTTTTTTGAAAAACTCCGCGCCAAAGACCCCCAAACCGAAAAGCTTTGGGATGAATACCTGGATTTCCTGGCCCAAGCGGTCAGTAGTATAAATACTTTGTTTGACAGCACAGTCATCCTCGGTGGCTATGTGGGCGAATATATTGAAGAATATCTCGATGATCTAAAGAGCAGGGCCGCAAAACTACATCCTTTTGACAAGGGCTCCGCGTATCTGCAAGCCTGTAAATACAAAAAACAGGCAATTGCCGCCGGTGCCGCCTTAAGCTATATAGATGAGTTCATTGCTTCAGTGTAGGATTTTTCGTAGAAAAAAATCAATAATTTGGGGGATAGTTCGGTGGAAAAAGTACAACAAATGATCATGAACAATCGTACGACCCTAGGGATTGAGTTCGGTTCCACCCGAATAAAGGCGGTGTTAATAGGGGAGGACCATGCTCCTCTCGCCACGGGGGGGCACACTTGGGAAAACAAACTCGAGAAAGGCATCTGGACATACAGCCTTGATGATGTGTGGGCAGGGCTTCAAAACTGCTACCGCGATCTGGCGGAAAATGTCATGCAGCACTTCCAGGTCAAGCTCACAAGTGTGGGCGCGATCGGAATTTCCGGCATGATGCACGGCTATCTTGTTTTTGATAAATACGAAAAACAACTCGTTCCTTTTCGCACTTGGCGTAACACCATAACCGGCGAAGCTGCGGAAATCCTGAGTAAAGAATTCAACTTCAACATTCCCCAGCGCTGGAGTGTTGCCCATTTGTATCAGGCAATTCTCTCCGGTGAGGAGCACGTTAAAGACATTGCCTTTATGACAACATTGGCCGGTTATGTCCACTGGCAACTAACCGGGGAGAAAGTTCTGGGTGTTGGCGACGCTTCCGGCATGTTTCCGGTCGATAGTAATTCAAATACTTATAATCCGCGAATGTTACGCCAATTCCAACAGCTTATTGCCGATAAAGGTTTCAACTGGAAGCTGGAAGAGATTATGCCCAAAGTGCTAACGGCAGGCGAGAATGCCGGTTACTTAAGGGCAAAGGGCGCGAAACTGCTTGACCCCACAGGCACTTTGCAACCGGGCATACCCATGTGCCCGCCCGAGGGTGACGCCGGCACCGGTATGGTTGCCACCAATAGCGTAGCACCACGCACCGGCAATGTTTCAGCCGGGACCTCCATCTTTGCCATGGTCGTATTGGAAAAAGAATTAGCGAAGATCCATCCCGAACTTGACGTCGTCAATACTCCGAGCGGTAAACCTGTTGCCATGGTCCACTGCAACAACTGTTCCTCGGAAATAGACGGGTGGGTAAAGGTCTTTACAGAGCTTTTGGAAAATATGGGGCATAAACCGTGTAAAGATGAACTTTATTCTGTATTGTATAATAAGGCGCTAGCGGCGGACCCAGATGGCGGCAACCTTCTGGCCTACAACTATTTATCCGGCGAGCATATAACCGGCTTCGAAGAGGGACGCCCCTTATTTGTCCGTAAGCAAAACAGCAATTTTACCCTCGGTAACTTCATGCGCACCCTTCTCTTCTCGGCAATGGGCACTTTAAGAATAGGGATGGATATCCTAGCCGAAGAGGAAGTACGTATTGATAAGCTTTTGGCGCATGGCGGTATCTTCAAAACCAAAGGTGTTGCCCAACAGTTAATGGCGGGAGCCCTCAACGTCCCGGTCGCGGTTATGGCTTCCGCGGGCGAAGGCGGCGCCTGGGGTATTGCCTTGCTCGCAGCCTATATGGAAAATAAAGCGAACGCTGAAACCCTGGAGGCCTATCTTGACCAAAAAGTATTCGCCGAAGAGACCTTGAGTTCTATTGAGCCTAAAGCAGAAGATATTGAAGGCTTCAACCGGTTTCTCCAGCGCTATAAGGATGGTCTAAAGATCGAAAAGGCGGCCGTCGAAAACTATTAATCCTGAAGAGACACAGAACACGGCCCCTGCCAAAGCAGAGGCCGTGTTCTTTTGGTTTAGTAAGGGGTATTATCCCTCAGAATAACGTAATAATTTCTTGGGGCGTCCGGAGAATATAATCAGCCCCGTTTTCCTCTAGTTCCGCTGAAGTCCGAAATCCCCACAGAACACCCGCGGTGGCCATTCCCGCATTTTTCCCCGTTTGAATATCTGTCCCCGAATCGCCAATGTAGATGACCTCGTTTGCAGCTAACTCCATCCGCTCGAGGATCTCCAGCGCCGACTGGGGATGGGGTTTTTTGGGGACCCCGGCCCGTTCGCCAAAGACGCCCACAAACTCAATGTCCGGGAAGAACTTCCGGATCAGATTATTCGTATAATCTGTTCGTTTATTGGAGTTAACCCCCATTTTAACCCCTTTTTCCACAAGATGGTTAAGGACTTCCGGAATTCCTTCATACGGCACCGTTTCGTTCATGTAGTTTTGATCATAAATCTCCAAAAACCTTTTGAGCGCAGCTGAAATCTCCTCGTCGGTACGGTGTTCCTCCGGTAAACTGCGTTCCAAAAGGTTACGAAACCCACGGCCAATTTTCTGTTTATACTCGGCACATGAAAACTGGGGGTAGCCTAAAGCCGCCAGGACCTGATTAACACTGCTGGACATGTCGGCAATGGTGTCCAGCAGTGTACCGTCCAGGTCAAAGATTACTCCTTTAAACATCGGCATTTTTCCTTTCTCGTATGCATGCCAAAGACCACAAGGAAAGCCAATCCTAGAGTTTGGTAATGGCAAAAATCACCTTAATTGGCTTGCTCTCAAAGTTGACCAACTGATATTTGGTCCCAGCCGGGAGGAAGAAGCTATCTTCCGGTTCCAACACAAAGCTTTCTTGCTGATCAACCAGATTAACCGTGACCGGCCCCTCGACACAATATAACGCTCCATCGCCCGCGTGCACATCCGGATCGGAACAGCGTGGCCCGTAGCCGCCCGCCGGCAGAATCATCTCGCCCATGTGTCCGTAGTCATTGCTGGTAATGAAACGCAACAACATCGGATGCTCGGTCCCATGAATATTATTGAGTTTTTCGAATTCCCGTACGGCATATACCGCTCCGGTTTTTCTGGCTTCTTCCGGATCAACCGGCCAGGCGCCAATATCATCGGTACAGCCCTGCCGGGAAATATCCTTGATTTTGTCCTTCATATTCGGCAACTGGTCATTGTTCGGCCCTTTGTAGAATTTCGTCTCCTCATCGGTCGGGATCACCGCAGGCGGAATCTCTTCACTCCAAGCCTTCGGCGTAATAAAATACAGGACACGCGCCTTCTCCGCAGAAAAATTATGGCAACAATGCCAAGCCCCCTCCGGCATGAAAAGCCCTTCTCCCGTCTCCAAATAGGCAAACTGACCGTTTCCGCTTCTCTGCACCACCGGCCCGTTTAGAATATAATAGGTCTCGTCTCCCGGATGCACATCGAGGGGGGCAAACTTTCCGCCCGGCCCTAATTCATAGATGCCAAGCATAAAGGTGTCCGTGGAGATAATGGTAAAGGTATTATCGGAAGTAAAGGCGTTGTCTGGCGGATATAAAGCAGTGGAGTAGTCATGTTTGCGGATTAACATCGGTCTTTTCTCATCTTTTTTAAATGGGAAGTTTTCCAAGATATCCTTCAGCCTTGCCATCAATAACTCCTCCTTATGTTTTTATTTACCGTTCCGGAAAGCCTTAAGCACTTTTTTGGCGTATTCCTTCATAAACCCATAGGCTTCTTCCTGAAGTTCATGGTAAGCAATCTTTTCCTCCGTCTCGCGGATGCGATCGCCAACAAATTTGGTGGCTGCTTTGGCCATATAAGAATAGTAGTTAATTTTGGAGCATCCGGCATCGATTGCCTTTTGCACCTGGGCAAAATCGACCCCCGATGCGCCGTGCATCACGACACGACAATTCGCGGGTAAGGCCGCCCGGATCGCCGTAACCCTTTCAATGTCAAGAACAGGTGGTTCGGCGTAGATCCCATGCATCGTTCCGAAACATACAGCCAGCGCATCACAGCCGGTTTTCTCCGCAAAGACGCGCGCTTCTTCTGGATCCGTAAAGAATTCTCTAATTTCCTCATTGGTGAGGACACGGCTTTCCGCATCTTCATGAGTGTCTTCTAGCGCAGAAACCATGATCCCGATTTCGGCCTCAACGGTGATATCCAACGCGTGCGCGATCTCAACAAATTCTTTGACCCTTTTGACGTTCTCCTCAAAAGGCAG
>DUQQ01000076.1 GCA_012837705.1 Hydrogenispora sp. | reverse complement strand
GAGATGATCGTCCCGCAAGAGATAATCATGGTGACAATCCCGGCATAAGAAACGGGTACGTCTAACGCTCCATACATGGACGGCCAAGCCGATCCCAGAATTGAATCGGGCAAGCCCAGACTGATAAAGGCAATATAAATAATTACAAGTAAAAGCGAGGTCATACGGCAAATATGCTCCTTTCTTGCAATTTAAAACTATTATCGTGGCGAACCGGATTCGTCCTTGCCAACCATTCGATAGTACTGGTTACGACCACAATTATCAATGCGGTAGACAGACTAGTTTTCGCAAGCAAACGACGATCTTCTCCCTATGGGATCAATTTGATCCTAAACAGGATAAGTGCTTATAAAAGCAAGAAGACCAACCCATCGGGTAGTCTTCCCGCTTTGTGCTTATTACATTACATTTTTCGTCTTCAAAACGGCTCCCCTATCTGCAACCGTACTCGGAGGGCAACAAAGGATCAGCCCCGCTTCAACAGTAATCTTAATCCGTGGAAAAATCTACCGTTGGCTATAGCCAGCAAGCCATGGTAGAGGTTGGCCTTTAGGCCGCTGAAAATCTGCATGCTCCGTAGGGGATTGGTGCCGCTAGACTCGACCAACATCCGATACAACGCTGTACCGGGCTGAACATTCCTGGATGCTTTTTTCTTTACAATCCAGTACATCACCCGCATGACAAAGGAATGATCCTTCATGTCAAATAACGAATCGTTCATGGTAAAGTGCCCTTTTTGCGGAAGATAGGGTTGATATTTACGGCCAAGCATGCGCTCCCACTGCTCCAGGGACGGCGAACCGTTTGGTTTTTCATACCAGGATCCCGGTTGCCAAGCGGGAATCTCAATAGTATAACCGGTTTTTTCAATGGTTCCTACCACCATTAGCTGGTCAGGATGACCACCCACCAAAATTGTGTACTGACCGGACGGAACCTTCCAACCACCGTCCCAGACAGCAAAGCAACGTTCGTCCAGCTCAAAGCGGACCGTTTTCTTTTCACCCGGTTGGAGATGAACTTTGGCAAAGCGTTTCAGTTCCCGCAAGGGACGGTGGATCCCGTCTTGCGGGGGAGCAACATAAAGCTGGACAACTTCCGCACCCGCGTAGGGGCCGGTGTTCGTCGCCGTAACGGAGACCGTTTCGCCGTCAAGGGTCAGGTCCGAGTAGGCAAATTCCGTGTAACTTAGACCAAAACCAAACTTCCAACGCACATCCACATTGGCCTTGTCATAATAACGATAACCAACATAAATGCCCTCGCGGTACTGCGCGTCTATCTGTGGATAGTAGGAAGCCGACGGACAGTCGCCATATCTTACCGGCCAGGTTTCCGCCAGCTTGCCGCTGGGGTTAACTACACCGTACAACAAGTTTTTCAAAGCCTCGCCCCCGGCCTGCCCCGGCAGCCCCATGTATAAGATGGCCTTTACCTTATCCGCCCATGGTGTTTCCACCGGCGCGCCACAGAAGAGGACGACCACGGTATTGGGGTTCTGCGCCGCCACCTCCTCGATGAGCTTCACTTGGTCGTCCGGCATTGCCATATGTTCCCGGTCAAAGCCCTCGCCCTCAAACTCCGGTGGTAGCCCAGTCAAGACCACAGCCACATCGGCCTCTTCCACACTTACGCCCTGCCCCAATACATCAGCAGGCTGGACCAGTTTGGTCGGGTTAATATGACTGGACCCCGCGCCCTGAAAGCGCATGTTCTTAGCCATATCACCCACGATGGCAATTTTCTGCTCTTCCTTAAGAGGCAAAATCTGATCCTCGTTTTTAAGCAAAACCGCACTCTGTTCCGCCGCCATCCGCGCCAGTACATGGTGGGCATCGTAATCACAAGGCTGCTTGTTTTTTAGCGCTTCCGCCGCCTCGAACACCATCTTTTTAACCCGCTCAACGCTCCGGTCAACATCCGCTTCATCCAGTTCCCCTTGAGCGACCGCGGCCAAAACCTCCTGGGCCATATAGTTACTGCCGCCGGGCATGTTCAGGTCACAGCCAGCCCGGAAACCGGCAACTCGGTCGTGCATGGCACTCCAGTCGGTCATCACCAGCCCGTCAAAACCCCATTCTTCCCGCAAAATACCGGTTAAGAGCTCCGTGTGGTCACTGCAGTAGGTCCCATTAATTTTGTTGTAAGCACACATAACCGTCTTGGGTTTTCCCTCACGGACTGCGATCTCGAAAGGCGTTAGGTAAATCTCCCGGAGCGTACGTTCGTCCAGGATCGAATCGGAGTTTAAACGCCTATACTCCTGATTGTTACAGGCAAAGTGCTTAAGACACGTACCAATCCCGTTTTTCTGCGCGTTTTTAATAAAACTGGCCGCTAATTTCCCGGCTAAATAGGGATCTTCCGAGATATATTCAAAATTCCGGCCACACAAGGGGTTACGTTTGATGTTGACGCCAGGACCCAGGAAGACGCCCACACCCTGGTCTGCCGCTTCAGCGGCAATTGCCGCGCCAATCTGGCCAAGCAACTCCTGGTCCCAACTACAGGCAGTCGACACCGCCGTGGGGAAGCAGGTCGCGGGGCGAGAATCGTGGACGCCCATGTGGTCACTGTGGCCTTCTTGTTTACGCAAGCCGTGGGGCCCGTCACACATGAACAGCGATGGAATTCCGTATTCCGGGAACTCCTTGGTTTCCCAAAAATTTTTCCCCTCGCACAGCGCGATTTTGTCTTTCAATGTCATTTTGCCTCTCATATCTGCCCTCCTATGTACAGTACGGGATTTAGCGCAAAACTTAAAAAAACAATTTCCATTCACGTCCAGCTTAATCCCTTCCATTTTAGCATGTAATATTTAAATAAGCAAAAATTTCCCACCATTTTTTGAGTAAAAAAAAGTACCGCTTTGCGGTACACTTCTTTTTTCAAACCGATACTCGTTCCTTTCGCACTTAACCGATGACTACTTATTAACTTTAATCCCAAACAGCAAATAGCGGATGACTGGAATTCGCCGTAACAACTCATAAAGCAGTACTGTACCGAGCAACTCAATTAGCAATGCCACCAGATAATTCAGGGCCTTTGGCAAGTGGCCGTAGTGGTAGACTAGGTAGCAGGCCAACTGGACCACTAAATAATGGACCACATAAAACCCGAAGCTGGATTTGGTCATATATGAAGCAAAAGTAGAGGTCCGGTCCCACCAAATTTTTCCACAACCGAGGATCGCGAGCACCGCGGCCCATAAATAGCAGTTGGTTAGAAAACTCTTCAGGCATTCGTCCGAAGCATAACTCACCCCAAAGTAACGAACCGTATAGGCAACCCCCAAAATTATGGCAACAATTAGCAGCGGCCGATGTAACTTCGCGATGGAATTTTGGACTTCATCATGGGAGAAGATTAAGTACCCGAGCAGATAAGCCGTTCCATAGATCCCAAAACGATAGGTGGTCAACACAGGGAGGTTTAAGATCTGGGCAGCACCCCAAATTAAGAAGACTAATAGGCAGATCTTGACCGTACTGATTTGCCCACAAAACATCCAGACCTTGTCTTTTTTGTCGATCTTTCGTAACAATACCAAACATACGGAGAACAAAAACAACATTTGGATAAACCACAGCGGTCCGGTACCAGCCATGACGAAGACCGGGTAACGAAGAAAAAGTGGAATCGACGCAAGGCCGCCTCCCCATTTGACATTCAGATAACCGGAAATCCAGTGATAAACAAATAACCCGAGGGTAGACGGGACTAAAAGTTTGTTCACCTTATCCTTCAGGAATTCCCGGTGGGTTCGTTTTTGTAGCGCATACCGGGCACTAATCCCGGCGATTAAGAATAAGAGGACCATAAACCAAGGATAAACCAGATAAGAAACGAGATCAAAGGCGCGTATCCCCGCATCTTCGGCAATTGAGAAAGGGACACCAACGGTATTGTACAAGTAAAAGACGTGATAAATCAGGACCAACACCACCGTTCCCCAACGGATATTATCTAAATAGTGCTTTCTATCCCCTTTTGCAAATGCCCTGGCTTGAACTGCGACCATGATGCTTCCTCCTCTACTCTTTAATTACTTGTACCACTACAACAAATCATCATCTTTTCTCAACAGAGCACGTCTTTGCTTACGCGCTCCCTTCCGAATCTGCCCATCACTTATCCTTCAGTGCCGACCATGACCATACCTATTCACAATCTATAGTATAACATGTATTACTTGTATAACTAATATTATACCGTTAGCCTTAATTTGTCAATAATATTGCTTTCGTTTTCTATATTTTTACATTTAGATGGGTTTCCTCCCACAAACAGTAGTGAATAGAGAGTTTACAACCGATCGGTTCATCCGGCTTGAAAGCTCCTTTTTCGTTGATCGCTTGTTTCGGAATAAAGGCGATGTTATAATATGGAATATATGGAATATGTTTTTGGTGTCTGGCGAGCTAGAGCTGGGATCGAACACAGTGAGACATAAGCTGTTCGGAACCGGACGGTCCGTAATTAGTTAATTTAACTTTGTAAATCGGAGCCTTCGCCAGAAGACTTTTCGTTTTTAAGGAGGGACGGTTAAATGCGAATCAGGTTTTCCCCTTTTTATCTTTTTTTCCTGATCGGAATCTTGCTGGTTGCTGCGGTTGTTTTACGGGTAGAGAAGAAAGAGACCGAACACAAAATAGTGGTGGTTATTCCGCAAGACCCAGATTATTTAGATCCCCATCTCGCTTCCGCCGCCGGTACCTATGAGATGATGTTTAATGTTTATGAAGGTTTGTTGAAACCGGCCCCGGACGGAACCCTTTTGCCGGCGATTGCTGAGCGTTATGATATAACGGAAGACGGCCGTTCCTACACCTTTTATTTACGCCCCGGCGTCAAGTTTCATAACGGCCAAACCGTAACAACCGCCGATGTTCGCTATTCTCTGGAACGCTTGATGGGTACCCAGACCGGGCAACCGCTTTCTTCGTATTTCACTAAAGTTGAAGCGGTTGAGACCCCTGATGCCGAAAGGATCATCCTCAAACTTAAAGAAGTTGATGCTGCGCTCTTAAATAATCTGACGACCGCCTCGATTATACCCAAGGATTATCAAGAGCTGAACACGCACCCGATAGGGACCGGCCCCTTTCGCTTTGTGGAATACCGGCCGGGCCAGCGGGTATTATTAGAGAAGTTTGATGATTATTGGCAGACCGGACGGCCTTTCCTTGATAAGGTTGAATTCCGCATCATTCCGGACCGCGAGGCGGCCTTGCTCGCTTTAAAAAACGGAACCGTCGATATTTATCCACGGATCGATAACAACCGGACAGCCGAATTAGGCGAGGATTTCTACACATTACGGGATAAGCAGAATTTAGTTCAACTACTGGCCATGAATTTGAACCGGAAACCATTTAGCGATCACCGGGTTCGCCAAGCCGTCAATTACGCCATCAACAAAGATGAGCTTATTGAACTGGCAGCGTTCGGGTATGGAACCAAACTCGGCTCCGGCCTCAGTCCGGCAATGGCCAATTATTATGAACCCGGCCTTGAAGATTTTTACCCCCCCGATCGCGCAAAAGCCCAACAATTATTGGCCGAAGCCGGATACCAGGATGGGTTTCGGACCGTATTGACGGTACCGTCCAACTACCCTTTCCATGTCGACACGGCACAGATCATTGTTGAGCAATTAAAAAAAGTAGGCATTAAAGTCGAGATTGAACTCGTCGAGTGGGCAGTCTGGTTGCAACGGGTTTACAAAGGACGGGATTATGAGATGACGATCATCGGTTTAGCCGGAAAACTTGATCCGTTGCCCACATTGATCCGGTACACTTCGGATTACGCAAATAACTTTTTTAATTATAAAAACACCGAATTTGATCGTTTATTCCAGCAAGCGGCGGATGAAAGTGATCAGGAAAAACGGGCGGAACTTTATAAAAAAGCGCAAAGAATCTTAGCGGAGGATGCGGCCGCCGTCTTTCTGATGGATCCCCATTATACGGTCGCTCTCCGAAAAGAGATCGCCGGCTACCAAACGTATCCTTTGTATATTCAAGATCTATCCACCGTCTACCGGGTTAGTAAAAAACCACGGTGATAAAGATGCGTTATCTACCTGGAAAGATCTTCTCTTGTGTGTTAACCTTATGGTTGGTTTCGCTCTTGACTTTCATTGTTTTTCAAATTCTCCCCGGAAATCCGGCTCAGATCATTCTTGGCGCCGAGGCTTCACCGGAACAAGTGGCGGCTTTAGAGAAAGAGTTGGGTTTGGACAAGCCGCTCTCCCTCCGGTATATCCACTGGATTAGCGGGGTTTTCCGCGGTGATCTGGGAAACTCCCTCCGTTATGCTCGACCCGTCCGCGGTTTAATGGTTAATAGCCTAAAAGTAACGCTCCCGGTTGCCGGTATGGCCATTATCTTTATTGTTCTGTTTGGTATCCCTCTGGGGCTGGCCGCCGGAAAATATCATTGGCATAAACGGGGGGTCTTACTCTCGGTGGTTACGCAGCTTGGAACCGCGGTTCCTTCCTTTTGGCTGGGGATCTTGATGATGTTAGCTTTAGCCAAACTATTTAGTTACTTTACGCCAGGAACCTTTATCCCTTGGGATGAGGATTGGTTAGGTGCCCTAGCCTCTTTAATCCCCCCGGCCTTAACGGTCGCCCTTCCGAAAGTCGCGGTTTTAACCCGTTACGTGGGCGCTGCTTTTGTCGAGGAAGAAAGTGCCGACTATATTCGTACGGCGTTTGGCAAGGGTTTAGCGGAAAAAAAGGTTTTCTCCAATCACCTGCTAAAAAACATTTTAATCTCGGTCACCACCGTGCTTGGTCTTATGGGCACCGATATTCTAGGCGGGAGTATTATCATCGAAAAAGTATTTGCCCTCCCGGGAATTGGGCGGTTACTCATCGAAGCGATCAGTTTTCGTGATTTCCCGTTGATCCAAGCGATTGCGCTTTATTTGTCTGGCGTAGTGGTGCTCCTTAATTTGTTGGTTGATCTCTCCTATAGCTTCCTTGATCCTAGAATCCGCTGGAGATAAGTAAGATGAGAAAAAGAAAAACCAGTTTTAATTTAGTAATCGGCGGTTTACTTGTGGGTTTTTTCTTCCTGATGTTAATTGTTAGTTTTTTTTATACCCCTTTTGCGGTAAATGAAATGCATACTACGGAGCGTTTCCTTCCACCCGGAAAGCCGTATCTGCTAGGAACGGATAATTTCGGCCGGGACATTTTCAGTCGGATTATGAAAGGTACACAGACCGCCTTTTTGGTCGGGGCGATCTCCGTACTCATTGGGTTGGTAATCGGGGTATGTTTAGGGGCACTTAGTGGTTACTTCGGGGGCTGGTTCGACCGGATTATTGCGCAATTAAATGCAACAATCCAGGCCTTTCCCGGTGTGCTGCTGGCCTTAATGATTGTCGCTGTCTTCGGACCGGGAACCATCAATACAATCGTCGCTCTGAGTATTACCGCGATTCCCGGGTTTACCCGAATTACCCGGAGCGGATTTTTGCAGTTTAAGGAGTATAGCTTTGTAGAAGCGGCGGAGACGATTGGCTTAGGACCGCTGTCGATCATGATCCGACATATTCTGCCCCAAATCGTACCGGCACTCCTGGTGGCTGCCTCCACTGGATTCTCCAGCGCACTCCTGGCCGAGGCTGGTTTAAGTTATCTCGGACTTGGCGTCCAACCACCCGAGCCAAGTTGGGGCCGGATGTTAAACGAAGCCCAGGGGTACCTTCTACGCGCGCCCTGGTTCAGCCTGGCCCCCGGTTGTGTAATCCTCTTGGCAGTTTTAGGTTTTAACCTGCTTAGTGACGGGATCCGGGATTTATTCGATCCAAACCTTTAAGCGGAAATCTTTTTCTTCTGGTACCGATTCGGCTTAAGGGGATCCGCCACGCTTTACTGGTTACAAATGATCTCTGGGTATCACTTAGACGCATAAGCGCAACCGTCGACGGTGCATTCACATCACCAAGCATTTTACGGAGTTTCTTCTTTGCCACTGCTTAATCCCTCTCTTGTATCGTAACTCGGACGCGAGCGCCCGGCTGTTCACCGCTTTTCTTCCGTATATCCTTCCAAACTCCTTTTTTCCTCAATAAACATTTGCAGAATGGCAGTGCTTTTATACGCCCGGTGTTTAAGGTCTTCTGAAAGCCGCTTGGTCCGTCCTCGCGTGGAGAACGAAAAATGCGCCAGCGTCAGGAAAAGGAACAACCCCAGGAACAAAAAGCCACAACGGAACTCCGACAGCGTTTCTTTTTTACAGCAAGTGAAAACTACTCTAAGGACTAGCGAAGTCAATGGGGCAAGTTTTTGTTAATTATTTGCAATAAACTTGCATGGGCAATATGGTTATGATATCATTATAATATCATTTTGGTGGGAAAGGAGAAAGTTATGAAAGAAAAAGTCTTAAAGGCTAAAGCCGGGATACCTAGGTTAATTCTTTTTATCCTCCTTTACCTGGCTGCCATTGCCCTTATTATTTATGGAGGGATCTTGCTCGACAGAGGAGCAAGCGGAATCGGCGGACTACTTTTGGCCGTAGGAATTATCTGGGTGCTCATTGGTTTTATCCCCTTTTTCGGATTAAAGATCATCAAGCCCCAAGAAGCCTTGGTTCTCACCCTGTTCGGGAAATATATCGGAACCCTAAAAGAGCCCGGCTTCTATTATGTAAATCCCTTCGCGGTTGCCGTAAATCCAGCGGCCAAAACCCGACTTGGTCAAAGCGGAGATGTAGAAAGCAGCCCGAAACTCACCATTTCTTCCTCAGGAAATGTTGTGCAAAGTAATTGGGTAAGTAAAAAGATCTCCCTTAAAATCATGACCTTAAATAATAGTAAGCAAAAAGTGAATGACGTTTTAGGTAATCCCGTGGAAATTGGTGTTGCCGTCATGTGGCGCGTTGTTGACACTGCCAAAGCCGTTTTTAACGTGGACAATTACAAAGAATTCCTCTCCCTGCAGTGCGATAGCGCTGTCCGCAATATTGTCCGCATCTACCCATATGATGTAGCCCCAGGCATTGATACCACCGGTGACGGCGAGCCGGATGAAGGTAGTCTCCGTGGTTCCAGTACAATCGTGGCTGAGCGTATTCGCAAAGAGATCCAAGACAAAGTGGAAGAAGCTGGTCTAGAAATTCTCGAAGCACGTATCACCTATCTGGCTTATGCTCCGGAAATTGCCGCTGTTATGCTCCAACGGCAGCAAGCTAGTGCCATTATTGACGCCAGAAAGATGATCGTCGACGGTGCCGTAAGCATGGTCGAGATGGCTTTGGAGAAACTGAATCAAAATGATGTCGTAAAACTTGATGAGGAGCGTAAGGCCGCTATGGTATCTAATCTTCTGGTTATCCTTTGTGGTAATAAAGATGCCCAGCCTGTCGTCAATAGCGGCAGTCTTTACTAAAAGTGGCTAATCCGAAAAAGCAAATTCCACTTCGTCTCTCACAAAAGCTTTATGAGGAGATTGCGGCTTGGGCCGAAGAAGATTTTCGTTCGATTAACGGCCAAATCGAATATCTGCTCACCGAATGTGTCCGGCAAAGAAAAAAGACGGGCAGATATGTCCCGGATCATATAACTAAAAAAAAGACACCAGACCAATAGAATACAAACCACAGTTTAAGCAAACACCCCGCTTGTAAATCACGAGACAAGCGGGGTGTTTGCTTAATACCCTTGTTTTATAGACATTTTTAAAGTCTTGTAAGATGCTTGCTTAAAATGCCAACCAGCTTTAACTGTCTTTAACTGTCTTGGGATGTATTTATAATCCAGTTTTCCGCTTCCTTTTTGTTGCTAAACACGCGAAAGCTGTTTCCCTTATTGGCTTCAGTTTTACCTGCTCGACGGAGCCAGCAAGGGTTCTAGACTTTCCCAGTGTTAATCGGACTGTTCTTGACAGAAGCCCTTGGGAATATTAAGATTATTTTTACGTATATCATGCATACTCAGAAACCAACCGGCACTTAATCTTTGCATAACATAAGGAGGAGAATTATGGGCTTGACCAGAGTTATGAACATAGCCAAAGATCTGTTTGCCCCAAAAGACATGACCCAAGGACCACCTTGGAAAAGAATCGCTGAGTTTACGATTCCCATGTTCATCGGTAACGTCGCCCAACAGTTGTATAACACCGCCGACTCTATTATCGTTGGCCGTTATATCGGTGACAACGCCCTTGCCGCGGTGGGCAGCGCCGGACCGATCTTATTTCTATTAATGGTTCTTTTCATTGGCATTTCGGTAGGTGCCGGAATCATGGTTTCTCAGTATTTCGGGGCCAAAGACCGGGAAAACCTTTCCCTTACGATCGGCAATTGCCTGACCCAAACGGCCATTGCCACCGGGGTAATTATGATTATTGGTCCTTTGACGAGTAGACCACTACTTGTCCTTCTTAACACCCCACCTTCCATTCTGGATTGGTGCAACGAATACTTGAATATCTTCTTCGTGGGTAGCGCCGGTTTTGCTTTTTACAATATTTTGGCCGGAATCTTGCGTGGTCTGGGCGATTCCTTTTCTGCTTTAGTCTTTCTCCTGATCTCCACGGTCCTCAATGTTTGGTTGGATATTGTCTTTGTCGCCCGGTTCGGAATGGGCGTTCCCGGTGTAGCCTTAGCAACGGTTATTGCCCAAGGAATATCAGCCTTCTTCTGTCTATTAAAATTGCTAAAAATGAAAGAGAGCTTTGATCTCAATTGGTCCGCGTTGAAACTAACCAAGAAACATTCCATGCAACTAATTAGGCTGAGTTTGCCTTCGGGTATGACCCAAGCCATCTTCTCCCTGGCGATGATTGTTGTCCAGTCGCTAATCAATAGCTTCGGCGAAATGATTATCGCTTGTAATGTGATTGTCATGCGTGTTGATGGGTTTGCGATGATGCCCAATTTTTCCTTTGGCGCGGCAATGACCACCTTTGCTGGGCAGAATTACGGAGCTAACCGCCTGGATCGGATCCAGCAGGGGACAAAGGAAGGCACCATCATGGCCGTGGCCGTATCGACCGTGATCACCATTTTCCTTATATTCTTCGGTCACTACCTAATGAATGTCTTTACGAACACGGCCGAACTCGTTGCGTTAAGTATGCGGATGATGCGGATCTTAGCCGTTGGCTATATCGCTGTGGCCGTCACCCAGTCTCTGTCCGGGGTGATGCGGGGGACCGGGGATACGGTTACGCCCATGTGGATCTCTTTAGCCACTGTTGTTGTACTCCGCATCCCCACTGCGTATGGCCTTGCTTACCTCACTAGAAGTGCGGCCTATCCGAACGGCCGACCCGAGTCCACTTTTATTTCTCTCCTTCTCTCATGGGTCATAGGGGCCTTGATCACTTGGATTTGTTATCAGAAAGCCTCTTGGCGGGCAAAACCAATGCGCCCATAATTCCCCAACCGACTTTTTGCCAACACCCCGCTTGCCATTCAAAGACAAGCGGGGTGTTTTGGATTTTTCCCCACTTTATCTCGGTCATTGCCTGACCTCTGTCAAAAATAAATAAGACCCTCCCCTCCTATTGCCTAATCTGGTGGAGATTCCAGGTGTGGTTCAGCGGTCCGCTCCCTTTGCCCAGATTAAGCATGGCCCGCAATGCTCCTGATATATAGTCCTTCGCTGCTTGGATTGCAGCTTCCAAGTCCATCCCTTTGGCCAAACCAGAAACGATCGCACTGGATAAGGTGCACCCGGTCCCGTGTGTATTCGGATTGTTTATTCGCTCTCCAGCAAACCAACGGTACTTATGCTCCCAATACAATAAATCATTCGCCTGGTTTATGCTGTGGCCGCCCTTGCAAAGAACGGCGCAGCCATACTGCTTACTGATGATTTCGGCCGCTTTAATCAGATCAGTCTCCTTTTCAATCGCAACTTGGGCGAGGAGAGAAGCCTCCGGAATATTCGGCGTCAATAAAAGCGCCTGGGGAAAGAGGCGTTTTTTCAATATTTCCACCGCTTCATCCTGGAGCAGCTTTGTCCCACTGGTAGAGACCATGACCGGATCCACCACAATGTTTGTGGCCTGATAAAAATGGAGCTTTTCCGCGATGGTTTCAATCAGTCCGGCGGACGAAACCATGCCAATCTTAACAGCATCGGGATAGATATCGGTAAAAATGCTGTCTAACTGCTTGGCTAAAAATTCCGGGGGGACCTCCATAATGTCGGTAATGCCGGTGGTATTCTGGGCGGTCAGCGCCGTGATCGCACTCATCGCATAGACACCAAGGGCGGTCATGGTCTTAATATCCGCCTGGATCCCCGCGCCTCGGAGGAGTCGCTACCGGCGATGGTTAAAGCTGTTCTCATTTTCTACCCCTTCTTTATCCGCATTCCCTTTGTGCCATTGACCAAAATCGCGCGGTAATCCTCGGCTATAAAAGATCAACATCCTCTCCGGACAAGGCCTTATTCATACTGCGGATGGCACAAAACTTTCCGCACATTGAACAAGAATCTTCGTACTCCGGTTTTCTGCTGTCCCGAATGGTCTTTGCCCATTCGGGATCGATCGCACAATCCCACTGGGTCTCCCAGTCTAGCGCCCTTCTGGCCTCTGCCATCCTGTCGTCAATCTCTCTCGCCCCTCTTACCCCCTTCGCAATATCCGCGGCATGGGCGGCAATTTTCGCCGCAATAATCCCCTGTTTTACATCGTCTAAAGCGGGCAGCGCCAGATGCTCGGCCGGAGTTACGTAACACAAAAAGGCGGCACCGGCCGCCGCCGCAATCGCGCCGCCAATTGCGGCGGTGATATGATCATAGCCGGGGGCAATATCTGTTACCAAGGGCCCCAATACATAAAAGGGGGCACCCTCACAGATGGTCTGCTGGATTTTTACGTTGGCGGCAATTTGGTCAAGCGGCATATGCCCCGGACCTTCCACCATAATTTGGACATTCTTTTCCCAGGCTCTTTTCGTCAGTTCCCCCAGGCGTACCAATTCGTCAATTTGCAATCCATCGGAGGCATCGGCCAGACACCCGGGGCGGCAGGCGTCTCCTAAGGAGATCGTAACATCATGTTCGTAACAGATCGCCAGAATTTCGTCGTAGTATTCGTAAAATGGGTTTTCTTCACCGGTCATACACATCCAGGCAAAGATTAAAGAGCCTCCCCTGGACACGATATTCATTTTACGATTACCCGTTTTAATCTGTTCAATGGTTTTTCGGGTAATACCGCAGTGCAGGGTGATAAAATCAACCCCATCTTCCGCATGGAGGCGCACCACCTCAATGAGATCCTTTGCGGTGAGCTGATCTAGATCTTTTTGGTAGTGAATGACGGCATCATAGATCGGTACGGTCCCGATCAGCGCCGGACATTCTGCGGTCAATCTCCTCCGAAAAAGGCTTGTATCACCGTGTGACGATAAATCCATGATCGCATGCGCGCCCATTTTAACAGCTGCCATCACTTTTTTCATTTCCAGGTCATAATCCCGGCAGTCTCTGGATACCCCCAGATTCACATTGATCTTCGTCTTCAGCATCGAACCGATGCCTTGCGGCTCAAGACATTTATGGTTTTTATTGGCGCAGATTACCACCTTCCCCGTAGCAACCAACGGCATTAATTCCTCCACCGTCATCCGTTCTTTTTGCGCTACTTCCCTTAGTTCTTCGGTAATAATTCCTTTCCGCGCCGCTTCCATCTGCGTGGTAAAGCTTCTCATGTTATTTCCCCTCTTTTTTGCTATTTATGAACTGGTGCAGCAAGGCGCTTCCTTTGCCTGAACCAAACACCACCCACCAGTTGGTCGGACCCATCTGGGCAAAATAATTGCCGCTAATTGGCCCCTAGTTTACCACGGACAACTTGCCGCAATATTTGCCGTGCTGGCGGTAATCTTTCCAGGCTTTAACAAGCTCGGCAGCGGCCGCCTTGGGATCATCCGCCTCTGAAACCGCTGTAACTACAAAGAAACCATCGACTCCGGTTTGCGCCAGCGGAGGGATGTCAACCAGTTTAACCCCACCACCCACCACCACCGGGATCGGACTGAGCTTGGCCAGCTTAGAAAGCTCGGCAAAACTTCTGGTGATCACTTTTCCATCCCGATCCAGCCCACAATCGGGTTTCGTCTTGGTTTCATGCACCGGCCCGGTGCCGAAATAGTCAATCTGGGAAACATCCGCTGTTTTGACATAGCTAAATAAATCATCGGTTCGCGCTGATAAGCCAATGATGGCTGTTTCACCCAAGTAGTGCCGACAAACATCCACGGGAATATCTGCTTGCCCCACATGGATCCCATCAACTTTAATCCCTTCTTTGCGCGCCGCGAGAATGACATCGAGGCGATCGTCCACCAGCAGAGCGACTTCATCTGCTTTGCCAACTTCGGCAATCACCTGCGCGGCCGCACGGGTTAACCCAATCAGTTCGCGTGCCGAAGCAACTTTGGAACGGATTTGGACACAGGTAAACCCAGCCACGACCGCATCTTTAATGATCGTTGCTACCGGGCGGCCTTTGGTGTTCTCAGGCCCTACCACCAAGTAAGCGGAAAGATCAAACCTTTTGCGGATGCTCATTTTCTCCTCCTAAAAGTTTGTTGATCTTATCGACTTTAGCCGTCATCATGTTCGTAAACCCGGGACGAACATCGGCCTTGAGCACAACTTCCGTGCGGATCCCTTTCTTGGCCAGTCCAAAGGTGGCTGCTTTCACGACCTGCATCACCTCATCCCAGGGGCCTTCAATCTCCGTAAACATCGAAGTGGTGCGGTTCGGTAACCCCGACGCCCGAATTACTTTCACCACTTCCGCCACTTCAGCAGCCAGTTCCTCTCCAATACCAATAGGGGCAATGGACACGGCAATTAAGGTATTCATGGCTTAAACCTCCTCGATTTCAAATGGATTATTCGCAATCTCGACCGCGGTCGCTTTATACAGTTCATCCAGCAACAGCGTCTGAAAACTTCCGGGGCCCTGCGCCCGCTTTTCTGCGCGCTTGCCTGCTAAATTAAACACCGCTGTAGCAGTAAGCGCCGCAATAAATGGTGGAGCGGCAGTGGCATAAACCGCAACGACGCCCCCCAATGAACAGCCGGCTCCAGTAATTTTCGGCATAAAATGTGACCCGCCATAAGAAAAGGCGAGCACTGCACCGTCGGTGATTAAGTCGGTTTTTCCTGATACGGCCACCGCCCCGCCGGTCCACTTGGCCAGCGCCACCGCGGCTGTCTTGGCCGCGGTGACCGGATCCGTGGAATCAACGCCGCGCACCTTGGAGCGGGCCGTCCCACCGTCCAACCCCCACAAACCAGCGAGGGCAATAATTTCCGAAGCATTTCCCCGGATCACAGCGGGTTTATACGCCTTAAACTGTTGTAGCAACTGAGTTCTAAGCGTCCCAATCCCGACGGCGACTGGATCCAGTACCCAGGGCTTACCCGTCTCGTGTAATACTTTAGCCACATGCGGCAACGTTTCTTCGTAAATTGGTAGCAACGTACCGACATTGATATAGGCAGCTCCAGCGGCTTTTACTAAAAACTCGCCCTCATCGGGCAGATAGACCATAGCCGCCGAACCCCCGACGGCCAACTGCGCATTGGCCACTAGATTAATCGTTACCGTATTAGTGATCGATCCGACCAGCGGATTCGCCCGCCTGACGGTTTCCACAGCCTGAGTGATCTGCTTTTGGATCTCCTCTTTTGTCATTTCCGCTTCTTCCTTTCGTTGTTATTACATGCAGATAATCCGTGCTACACTGGGATCACCACCTTTCGGCCGCTCCCTCGAAAGGGCAGTAATATGAAAAATGCTTGCCACATAGGCAAGCATCACTTCTCTTTGGTTTGCTTCCCTACGACAGTATTAACTGACAGGTTCTAAGGGTCAGGTTTTACCTTCTCAACTCGAACGAGTCCCCCCGCAACTTATCCCGCGTATTCAGTTTTTCACAAAAAAAGCGTCCCTGGTAAGGAACGCACTTCTTCATCATTCTAATTGATGTTCTTGCGTTGCTTCCCTACGACAGTGTTAACTGACAGGTTCTAAGGGTCAGGTTTTACCTTCTCAACTCATACGAGTCCCCCCG
>DUQQ01000033.1 GCA_012837705.1 Hydrogenispora sp. | reverse complement strand
TGGTAATTTTGGCAATCAGATCATTAATCCCCATCCCGGTCGTTAAACCGACAAAGAGAGCAGAGAGGATCAACACAATAAAGGGATGCCACTTAAACTTAGAGATCAGAACAATCATACCGCTAATGGCGAGGAAGATAATGAGAAAAAGACCTATTCCACTAGACATCTAAATTCCTCCTTTTAGTGCTATTATTGCTATAAGGCCTGGCGCAAATTAGGTTCGCGTCACCTTTTGTAGCCGTTCCACGTAAATCACTAAGAGTTTTAACATGACAGTATGATAAAAATTATTACCGATGGCGAGCCCCGTTAACGTTTGAAGCCGTTTAACCCGGTAGGCCATGGTGTTTTTATGAATGAACAAGGCCTCTGCAGCAGCAGCTAGATTAAAATGGTGCTTAAACAAGGCTTTAATGGTTTCAATGATCCAGGGTTGGATCCGACCCCTTTTATCCAGGAGCTTCCGGTAAATCGGCTCGACAAAATGTTCCAGCTCCTCTCTACCGATTTGGTTTAGTAAGTAATCCACCTTTACTTCCATTACTTTAATATCTCTAATCCCATCGTAGGCATTAATCTTCAATAAGGTACGGGCTTCTTGATAGGATTTTCGGTAGCCAGATAAACCGGGGTGAAAGCTCCCGCTGGCTATCCTCGTTTCATAACCGTATTTCCCTGCTATACCCTGACTCATTAACGCTAACAAGTCTTTTTTTGCAGTTGATCCATTGGTGGCTAGTTTTTTAAAGATCACAAAGTATTGGTTGATTACGCCATAAAAATCATCTTCCTCGAGGTAGCGCTGGGCCTTAAGAAAAGCTTCAAGTTTGTTGGCAATCTTTAAAAACTCTAAAGAATCCTGGATGGAATAGTCTTTGATTTCAAGGATAATCGCATAGCGGTTTACTTTCAAATCCACGTTTACTAACTTGGCTAAACATAAAAGCTCTTCGTCATTTTTTTCGATGTTTACGTCATAGATTAGTTTACGTAGGATCTGCTGCTTCAAATCAGTAACCAGTTTGATCTGTTCGGAAATGACGTGTTGTTCCAGGCTCAATTCCACAGCCTTTTTAACCAGGTTGGCAATGATCCGAACTTCAGCGGGATGACCATACACCCCTACTACACCAACGATCTTTTCACCGACCCGGATCGGAAGGTTTACTCCCTCTTTCGCTCCGGGATAGGCGGGCACTTCTTCGGGATAAATCTCGATGATCTTTCCTGATTTAATGACATCGTCCGCGCCTTTATGGTACGTATTGAGCCGGGTTTTTTCGCCCGAGGCGATAATTATCCCGTCCCGGTCCATAATATTAATATTGCGATTGTCAATGACTTCCATGGTGGAGTCGACAATCTTTTGGGCGATCTCAAAAAGCTGCATTCGAGCCTCCCGTATTAAAATTTAATAGATGTTTCTGGTAAATCTCTTGTTTTGGCCAGAAAAAGGCCGTTAGTCATCGTTCAAAACTTATGGTAGTTCCCGTAGAATTCACAAAGAAACGCTCTTCCGTCTGTTTTAAGTATTCCGTCGCCTTTTCACCTGTACAATGGGAAATCCCAAGGGAAGAAAGGTTTAAACCCTGTAGATATTGGAAAGTACGCTCCAAACGAACTGTATCAGCTTCTACCAGATGGGTCCCGCCAATAATACTATGAATCGGTTTATGGAAGCGGGTACGCACGGCCTCAAGGATATTTACCAATCCCGGATGGGAACAACCGAGAAGCACGACCAAACCGGCTTTGACTTCCAAAACAATCACTACTTCATCGGTAAAGTAATCTATTTCGTAATCCTGGCCATTATAAGTATAAAATCTTTTGTTGGGCATTTCAAAGTCACAGGTACGGGAGAAATTTGTAAGAACATAAACCCCGGGGCCAATTTCTTTTATATCCTCATTAATCAAAGTAGTATGAATTCTGTTTTGTTCCAAGTAAGCCCGGTTGAAGTTATTGCCAAGATACTCCCAGGCACCATTATTATTCCCATATTTAGGCGTGAAGAAGCCGGTCCCCACCAATAATTCGATATTGGAACCAAAGGTCTGCACAAAAGCCTTCAAACCCCCGCTGTGGTCATAATGACCGTGACTCAAAACGACCTTGTCCGTCTGTGCCAAGTTGACATTGAGTAAGTCTGCGTTATAGATAAAATTACCACTTTGTCCGGTGTCAAACAGGATCTGCGTACGCGCGGTCTCGATTTCTATCAAGAAGGAGAGACCGTGTTCGTTCCGGAGCGCTAAATGTTCTCCCAACGAATTCTCAACCAAGGTTGTGATCTTCACTTGCATAAAACTACCACCTTCAAAACCAAGTAACCATTTTGTTAATCAACTTTTCTTTAATTATATAAGAATCAAAACGATAAATCATTGTTTACAGACACAAAAAAAAGCCCTTTTCCGGCAGTATTTTTGGTTTCTCTTGTGTAAAAAAACCAGCCTCCTGTTAACGGCGGCTGGTGATCCGCGTTCCCTCAGACCTAGTTCTGTCTTCGCCCATGGGTTATATGCGATATACCATTAAAAAATCATTTTGTAATAAAAAACCTGACTTCGTTTAATTCGGAAATAGTTACATCACGGTCATCTCACAACTCTAGTTCATACTTGAAACCACTGATCTTTTCGATCTGCTCGATCCTCCTTGCCATCGAGGGATGGGTCTGGAACCTCTCATCTAGCTTCTTTAATTTGGGCACCATATGGTTCAATCTGCCTAACTTCAGTAAGGCAGAGATCAATACCTCTGGGTGAACACCGATCTTTAGCACAAATTCATCCGCCTGTTTTTCTTGCTTTCTGTAGTATTGTAACAACCCAAGCGAGATATATAAAAGAAATGGTACGAGGAGAATCGCTATTCCTAAATATAGATTAATCTCCTGCCCGGTGTGATTTTCGTACCACTCCAGGAGATATCCTACTATAAATAGTTCGCAGAGTCCCGCAACGATATACAACAGACGTTTGAGAAGATGTTTATGTTTAAGGTGTCCAACTTCATGGGCGATAATGGCTTCAACCTGACTGGGTTCGGCGTTTTCCAGGAAATAATCGCTGATAAAAACCTTTGGTTTGATTAACCCCACGACCAGTGCATTGGCAACCTTCTTTGCTTTTGTCGGCCATTGGTATAACTGCGCGCGTTTCATTCCCGCTTTAGCAAAGAGTTGATCAAGAAGTTCCCTTAAGTTCTCATCCCCTAAAGGGACAGCCTTCAATAATTTCGGATATAAAAAGGGGAGCGTGAGGTTAAATAGAAACATCATCGTGATTGGAGTGGCGGCTGCAATAATACCCTCCAAAGCCTCGCTCTTGATGTCTAGTCCATCCGCAAAAGAAGAAACGGTTCCGATCACCCCAATCGGCACTAGGATCAACAACAAGGTTGAGGCAATATCCCTAATCTGATTAAACAAGGATTCGGTTGTTCCGCGAATCCGCTTATAGGTTTTATTGATGATCAATAATTGTCCCACATTTACGATCATTAAAAAGACAAAAGGAACAAGGATCATAAAAATGATCCGCCCAATTTTTGCGTAACGCATAAAGTATTTCACGACCAGAAACTGCACAGGTACAATCGTGACAATTTGCAGTATTGCCAAGATGTATTGGTTGTAGATCCGCAATTTGTGCATCGCTTCTTCTGCGGATTCCGTTCTGCGGTAAACTTTTAACACGGATCGTTTGACCAAAAACTCGGCGATATAGTTAATTGTAATTAAGAGCAAGATTAAGGTGAGCCTTAACCGATTGGGCATATTAATAATAAAATCGAAAATTTTATCCACTGCGCTCCTCCTTAACCGAGAAATTTCTTGAGTTCCGATAAAAACCTACCTTTTCTCATAAATATAAAAAGCAATGGCATAAGCGATCAACAATGAGGCAAAACATAGGGCGGTTATCGCCGTTAAAAACTCCTTGCTGACGAAGGATAAGGGGGCAATTAAGTATAAGACAATGAATTCAACAACAGCCAGGTTAAACCCAAAGGCCTTGGCCCTTCGCGAATTTTCAAGATAGTGTTCATCGATCATTTCCGCGGCAATCTTACCGATCCAAAAGTAACCGAAAAAGCCGAAGAAAGCAAAATAACTCAGCGAAGCAATATTATAGTCGCGGAAATACTGAAACCCCATAAAACCGAAAAAACCAATGAACCCCAGGTACTTAAGGTTTTTCTTGCTGGCCATCCAGGACACCTCCATAGTGATCTATATAACATTATGTTATATTTATATCACATACGATCGCCAGTGGCAAATCAGTACGGTCACCACTTACCGAAAACCCCATCAACATCTATGGACAAACCCGGAAAGGCAAAAGATACGGCTTTTTCCCCGGTCTTAAAAGTTATGGTTTTCTCGATATCCCTTTCTTTAAACCAATAAATATTGATCTCCTCGGAAAAAGGATTTACGATCCAGTACTCTTCCACTCCGCTCTGCATATATAAATCTAGCTTTTTAATCAGGTCCTTACTTCTGGTACTCTCCGAAAGAATCTCTACTACCAGGGTAGGAGTACCCATATAAGTATCATCTTCTTTAATATTTTCTTGGTCGCAAATAACCAGCAGGTCCGGCTGGACCACATTGGGCTTACCATCTTTATATAGTGTTACGTCAAGGGGTGAGGTCAGGGGGAAGCATTTTTTACTTTCAAACCAAGAAGAAAACTTATTTGAAATTATCATTACTATTTTTTGGTGTTTTACTTTTGGTGAAGCCAATAAATAGATTTCGCCGTCAATGTATTCATACCGGTTTTCACTTTCCCGGGCTATCTGCAGAAATTCTTCGTATGATACTTGCATCCCCTCGTGGCTGTATGCGGAAGAACCTTCGCGCATCACGTAGTCATCGTTTTCAAAAAACTTTACCAAGCGGGCTACTTTTTTGCCGTTTTTAGTTATAATGATATCCTCCTGCTCGACCAATCGAAGGTATTTCCCAAAGTTGTTCTGAGCTTCCGTACTGGTAATAAGCATCATACCAACTCCCGGCTAGATTTTAGCTATATTTATTTTATCATAGCTAATCTGTGCTATCTATATCACGATTTAGGTAATTGGGAGCAGAGGTTATCCATTGCGAAAAGCCCCTCTTTGCTCGGTTTTATCGCTTTAGGATCAAAAGACAATGGGATTATTAGCTATAAACGATAATAATATTAAAGCCCGACGTGATGCGGGCTTTTCCTCTTTTCCGATTCGAACTATACTTTGCAAGCTTTAACTTTTAAGATTCTTTTTTCGGCCATTTCTTCAACTTTAAAGACTACTCCCTCAAACTCGATTACCGGCTTCTCCTCTTCGCGCGGTATTCTTCCTAACTGCCCGAGCAAAAAGCCGCTTAAGGTGTCGTAGTCATCGACAGGGAGATCCACATCGAGGACGTCGGTTACCCGTTCGAGGCTTGCTACCCCATTGATAAGAAAGGTATTTTCATCCAGCTTTTCAAATTCCTTTTCCACCTCATCATATTCGTCAAAGATATTACCGACAATCTCCTCGATTAAATCCTCAATTGTTACGATCCCAGCGGTCCCCCCGTACTCATCAATCGCCACCGCCATATGGGTTTTTCTATTCTGTAACTCTCTTAGCAATTCATCGGTTTTTTTCGATTCGGGAACAAAATAGGGCTGCCGCATGATCTTTTCCAGACTAAATTCTTGCCCCTTGTCTTCTAAAAGTTGAATTAGATCTTTAATATTCAAGATCCCGATAATATTATCAATATCGTCCTCATACACAGGATACCTTGTGAACTTTTTTCTGGTAATCACTTCAATTATGTCCTTTAGATTAGCCGTGATGGGAATCCCAACGATATCCGTCCGGTGCGTCATAATCTCGGAGACGATTTTATTGTCAAACTCGAAGATATTGTTAATCATCTCCTTCTCGGTTTCGTCGATGGCCCCTCTTTCTTCCCCTACATCCACCAACATCCGAATTTCCTCTTCGGTGATCTGTCTTTCATCGGCATGGGGGTCAATCCCGAAAAGGCGCACCACAAAGTTGGTTGATACAGTAAGCAATTTAACAAAGGGTGAGGCGGCCATGGACAAAAAATACAATGGTGAAACCACAAAAAAAGAGATGGGCTCAGCCTTCTTCATGGCTAGCCGTTTGGGGACTAATTCCCCCAAAACAAGGGTGAAATAAGAAAGGATAATCGTAATGATGATTACAGCGGCCGTTTTTAAGATGTTCTCGGAAACCGGAACCTGTGTCTTTTTGATGAGATTTACCAACCGGCCGGCAAAGCTCTCCGCCGCAAAAGCACTGGCGAGAAAACCCGCAAGAGTGATCCCAATTTGAATCGTCGCCAGAAACTTACTCGGCTCGCTTAAGACCTTCTTGATCTGTTTGGCCTTTTTATTTCCTTCGTCGGCCATATATTTTATCTTGTTTTCATTCAAAGAGATTAACGCAATTTCCGACGCGGCAAAAAAGGCATTCAGCACGATCAGCATGATTAAAAGGAAAAGTTGGGATAGCAAATGTATTCATCCTCCAATAAATAATTATTCCCATCTCCCAGATGAAAACATCGGTTCTCCAAAAGTGCTTCTAGCGCCTTATAGCCGCGGATAATACAACACCTTTATCTCCACTTTTGCTGATCTTAACAGATATCTACTACTATCTCCTTCCCCGAGGTTATCGTCCATTTATCTCTTTTCCCCCTACCACTTAGGTTCTATTTTCTTTAATCTTACGATATTAATATATTTTCTGTCAAGTTTCAGGGACCCTAGGTAAGCTACCCTTTTCGCTGAATCCACCTATTCGCTTCAGTCCAAATCAGGATTATAGAAGATTTTTTCCAGGTCGAGGTTTAGCCCTGGAAACTCCGGATGGGCAAACTCATCTTCCGGCCCGCCCGTAAAGAGCAGGGAGTAATTCTCCCCCTTGAGTTGATAGGCTTCCAGGATCTTCTCGTCCGGGTCAACGATCCAGTAATGGGGGATGCCTGCTTTCCGGTAAATCTCCATCTTCTTCAGGCGGTCCTTCCGGCGGCTCGATGGCGACAATATTTCCACCGCTAAATCACAGGGCCCGTCAATCCGTTCTTTCCGCATGATCTCTCTCCGGTTGCTCGAAACAAATAAAATATCAGGCTGAACCACATTGCGTTCACCCAGGGTAACATCGAGAGGAGCATCGAAGATTTCTCCCTTCGGATCAAATTCGTCAAAGAAAATTTTCAACTGAAACTCTAGTTCCCGGGATATCCGTTGGTGCTGAACCGAAGGTGTGGGTTCTTTGAGCAGGAAACCATTAAGGATTTCATAGCGATAACCCGGCTCTTCTGGGAGTTTCAAGTAATCTGCATAGGTATATTCACCCTGTTTAGCATAGAGCACCTGTTCTTCCTGAACAAGATCGCCGCCGGCCGCCAGGGCCGCCAGCACCTCTTCCTTTTTATAGCGGTACTGTTTCTTCCCCAGCTTTATTACGGGAATTTTGTTTTCCCGCGTGTACCGCCAGATCGTCTCCACCGATAGATTCAGAAGGTCCGCCAGTTCATAGGCAGTAAGATATTTTCCCATTATATACCACCCCCTGTTTCTTATTGTATAACCAGATGTAACTATTGTCAAGTAAACACAAGTATTTTACAAAAGAAACGAGGCTGTCTTTTTTGACAGCCTCGTTTCTTTTATCTTCCCTAAAATAAATAATTCTTTAATTGTTCGTGAAAGTTTTCACGTGTTCCTGCCATAACTACAACAACCACAATATCATCTTCTCTTTCAGCGATTCTGTATGCAACCTCGTATTTAACTCCCCTGTAGTTCATGTCATATCCATAAATACCCAAGAGATCGCCTTTCTTTGGTATATCTTTAAATGGAGCTTGACGAATTTCTTTAATCACTTTATAAAAAGCGTCCTTTAAACCTCTTTCCCTGATCTTTTTAAAGTACCGTTCAGCAGGGGGTAAAAAAGCAATCGGATACATTTTAATCCTCTCTGCCGAAGATTTCATCTACTTTAGAACTTCCGTCATCTGTTATCTTTGCGGCAAGTTCATCTGCTTCCTCGATCATCTTCTCGACCGCTTTGCGGAATCTCCCGGTTGCTTCTTTAAATTTTGCAACAAGTTCTTTGCCTTGATATCCTTGTTCGACGAGGTCATCAAGGATTTCTGCAGCAAATGTTTGATCAATCTCATGGACGGGCTTAATTACCAAAGCGTCATCTTTTATGAAGCATTCGACCTCGGAATCAATGCCTAGTTGATTATAGAACTGTAAAGGTATAGTTATTTGCCTTTTCGGCGAAACACTAATTCTCTTTTTTTGCAAGTTCACTCTCTCCATTAAGGCAGTGTTTCCTATAACCATTTCTTTGTTTCATTGTTTCTTTGTTTCTTTGCGTGTTTATTATACTCCATTTCACGCGTTTATACAATACCCTGTAAAATAAACTCACCTATACTGGCCAGGGTTGAATTCTCCCTTAAGTTTGACAAAAGGGTGTTGGCCGATTTTATGAAGAGATCGGCTTTTATTCAAGGGGGAATTCCCTCAAAAAGGATAACTCAAATCCACAACGAATGAAGTAGTATTTGGCTCGCTATCACTCAAGTAAAACAACAAACTGAGGTCTAGATCGATATTACCGGGGAGTGTATTTTGATATTTAGGCGTAACTATATACTTACTCCCATCCAGATTAGCGATGGCGGTCAGGGCGACCGAAGAAAAATCATCGATCGGGTAGGCTAGATTACCAGTTAACAGATGGGTTCTTTCCTTTCCACTACTCATCATAAGCAAAGGACCGAGCAATGGGGTAAGATTACTACCCTCAAGACCCAAATATTCCAACTGCATGGTCAGCTTACTATAATAGTCAATATTGTAGCTGTAATCAATGCCGAGCAGATAACTATTGTACTGCTCTTGCTCCTCACCAAAATAATGACCGAAGGCACCATACACCCCAATCGGACCTAGATCGCCCTTGAAAGTAAGGCCGACCCGCTGTCGAGGAAGAGGAGACAGGCCAATTATTCCGTGCGCCCCAGACCCATACCCATGCGAGTCAGTTACCGCTTCCTGGACATAATTGGCGGTCAAGTCGTAACCTTTGAACCCGAACCGGCCTCTAATCCCCCATTTCAGTTTCTCCGTTTCCCAGGCAAAGCCCGTGGGAAAGGAGACAACCAACGCGAGACCGGAATTCCAGTTTAGGGGGATATAGGCTTCAACCGCATCGGTAAATTTACGTTCATGCTCTTTTTCTAAGACCTCAGCGCCCATGGTGTAGTCGACCGGATTCAACATCGACCCAAAGGACCAGGAGACCGGTTGCCGCCCGACCGTCAGATGAAAATGACCAAAACGGTGTTTCAAGTAGAGCTTTTTCGTAAAATAGGTAGCCTCTTTACTCGCCAGTAAATCCTGCAGCGGTGAACCGACCCGAAAGGCGTAACTGAGCTCTGTCTTCCCCTGCGGGGACAGATAAAGCTCCAGATCTAAGCTGTCGGTCCATTGATCCGCATAAGTTCCGTCTTCATCCCAGCTTCCAAGATAATTCAGTTCAACCTTCCCTCCGGTTTCAACCGCCCAGACCGGGGTCGCTGCTAGGATTCCGCATATTATAAGGAACAAAGTTATTGGTAGCTTGCGCACCGGTAAACCTCCTTTCGTTGCACTTGATCTATTCCCTTCACCCACCGCCAATTCTTACCGTAAGTTCTCCAGGGTAAAGGTCCCCGCCGGGATCTG
>DUQQ01000090.1 GCA_012837705.1 Hydrogenispora sp. | reverse complement strand
GGATAAATTGGCCACGCCGGGCCCAATAAACTCAAGCACCTTATTCTTAACATACCCGCTGGCAAAGACCGCCTTGATGAGGGCTAAAGCCACGTCCTGCGGTCCAACGCCCCAAGGGGGTTCTCCTTCTAAATAAACCGCGATGACTTCCGGGTAAGCCAAGTCGTAAGTACGGCCTAAAAGCTGTTTCACCAACTCCGGACCGCCTTCCCCGACCCCCATCGTTCCCAACGGACCGTAACGGGTATGGCTGTCGGAACCCAGAATCATCCGCCCGCCACCGGCAAACATTTCGCGCATATACTGGTGAATAACCGCCTGGTGTGCGGGGACGAAAATTCCACCGTACCGGCGGGCCGCCGATAAGCCGAAAACATGATCATCCTCGTTGATCGTCCCCCCTACCATACAAAGGCTGTTATGGCAGTTGGTCAGCACATAAGGAAGGGGGAATTCCTTTAAACCGCTGGCTTTCGCCGTCTGAATGATCCCAACATAAGTGATGTCATGGGAAGCCAGGGCATCAAATTTCAGTTGCAAACGCTCCGGGTCTCCGGAGGTGTTATGGGCCGTGAGAATTCCGTAGGCGATCGTTCCCGTTTTCGCTACTTCCGGTTGCAACGCTTCAGCAGGAACAGGAGCAAGACCTTCCTGTTGTAAACGTTGATTAATCTCCGTTGCCGTCAGCTCCGGGTCCAGAAACAACCGGTTGTGCAGAAGATAAACCCCTTTATTACCATCAATCTTGACCAAATATATCCCCCACTTCTAACGCTCTCGTTACCCCATTAAAACATGACTGCTCCACCCCTGTCAAGGTAACCTCCGGGCCGAAAGCCAGGGTATAATGTATACTTGCGCGGTAAAAAAGATAGGCCGGTCAGCCGGCCTATCTTCCTGTTAAAAAGCAAAGAGCTATAGATATTGGTACCCGAAATCACAGCACTGATGTTAGCACATGGGGGCAAAATAGCCCTGGGGATGGGCACACGCCGGGCAAACGGCAGGTGGCTCCGCTCCCTCGTGGATATAACCGCAGTTGTGGCAGATCCAGGTGACCGCCTTGTCCTTTTTAAAGACGGACCCGGCTTCAATTTCGGCTAAGCGCTCTTTAAACCGGCGTTCATGGTTTTTCTCGGAAATGGCGATCGACTCGAGGACCTTGGCAATCTCTTCAAACCCTTCCTCCCGCGCAATCTTTGCATATTCGGGGTACATCTGGGTCCATTCAAAATTCTCGCCGGCCGCGGCCTGTTCTAAGTTCTCAGCCGTCGTACCAATTTTCCCGGCGGGGAAACCGGCTTGGATCTCCACTTCATGGCCGTCTTCTAACATTTTAAAGAGCCGTTTCGCGTGCTCCTTCTCGTGGTTAGCCGTCTCCTCAAAGAGTTCGGCAATCTCGACATAACCTTCTTTTTTTGCTTGCGAAGCATAGTATGTATACCTGTTTCTGGCCTGCGACTCCCCGGCAAAAGCAGTCAAAAGGTTTTTCTCCGTACGGGTTCCTTTTAAACTCATTACTTTCCTCTCCTTTCCTTGACTCACTGAATCAGCTCCTGGCAATATTTATGAGGGAATTTGCTAACGAGCGCCCTATTAAGGGCGACCATCTTCACGGTGATATTATTGTTATTCTTCGGCAATTCCTTGCTTTCTATTCCAGAACTCGCCTCACTACCAATATTGCCATGTCAATGGAATTATATCCAATTTCTAAAGTTTGGTCAAGCATATTTAAGATTATACCGGTTAATTATTAGCTTGTTTAAATATATTGCCACGGAAAATAAAGGGACCATAGGTCCCTTTAAAACTCCTGGTTTTATCGGCCAACACTGATCTGGTCCAGAACCGCCTCGGC
>DUQQ01000007.1 GCA_012837705.1 Hydrogenispora sp. | reverse complement strand
TGTCCTAAGACGGGCGTCTACGCCGGGAAACTCTCCCGTAATTTATTGGGTCGAACCTACGATTCTTCCTCTTCCGTGCCGTGATCGTGTTTTAGTTATTCCGCCTCCTCTAGATGGGAACTGACTTCAATCCGGATCAAAGAGGGGCGCAGCAAGGCAATTCATGCAAGCGTAAAAAAACCCGCCACACGGCGGGTTTTTCGCGCTATACATCTTTGTTAACCATTTGTTCAGCCAGTACAGGCTTCAACTTTACTTATCTAAGCTACATATTCCCGACACAATATATTTTTCCCGGTCCGCGATCTTCGTATCCACCGTAAACCAAGGGGCAAGTACTGCTGCCAACTCCTCTACCGAGAGCATCGCCCGGGAAACATGGGCGGCCCCTCCGGTATGGTGTCGCCGTAGCGCTTCCAGGCTCATGCCGTGGGCAACGGTCAACCGCCCACCCGGCTTGAGCCAGCGGACAAGACGGGCAACCAGTCGTAACGGGTCTTCAAAGTGGGGAAAAGCATTATAGACCACACAGCAGTCACAACGGCGGCGCACCGGAATCGTCTCAATATCCCCACAGATTACCTCAACGCGGGGGTCATCCACTTTTTGCGCAGCGATCCGTGCCATTTCCGCCGAGATATCCACGCCAATGACCTGGGCAACACTACGACGGAGATAGTAAGGGAACAACACCCCGGTACCACAGGCGACATCTAAAACCACTGCCTCTTTTTTTACCCCAGCCGCATCCAGAATGAAGTTAAGCTTTGCTTCATCAATTACCATCCGGGCATCCCACTCCGGTGCCAGGCGGTCAAAAAAGGTAGCAACCTTTTGGTTCCAATTGTTCCTAGTTCTTTTTAACCTTGCGGAAATGGGTTCCGTCTCGTCAGCGGTGAGGATCGGTTCGGCCATGATCTCCTCCTGTTAAGTAGTCTGATTCCAGTCCTTTATTTCCTGCTGCAGCCAATCAAGCCAAACATCCATCCCCTCGCCGGTCTTAGCCGAAAGGGGGAAGAGCTTTAGGTTGGGGTTGCGCATGTGCGCATACTCCTTAACTTTGTCCAGATCGAAATCGAAATAGGGTAGTACATCAATTTTATTGATAATTAACACATCACAGACGGTGAAGATCAACGGATACTTCAATGGCTTATCGTGCCCCTCCGGTACCGAAAGAATCATCGCATTCTTTACCGCGCCGGTATCAAACTCAGCAGGACAAACCAGGTTACCCACATTTTCCAAGACGACTAAGTCCAGATCCGCGGTGCCCAGTTCCTTCAGGCCTTGTTCGGTCATACCAGCATCCAGGTGGCACATGCCACCGGTGTGGAGCTGAATGGTCTTGACACCAGTGGTGGCGACCTTCTCCGCGTCTACCGCCGAGTCAATATCCGCTTCGAGCACACCAATGCGCAGCTTATCCTTGAGCGCTTCGATGGTACGCATGAGCAAGGTGGTTTTGCCACTTCCCGGAGATGACATCAGATTCAGCAGGAAAGTCTTCTCCCGCTTTAGTTCGGCACGGAGACGTTCCGCTTCCCGGTCGTTATCCGCAAATACACTCTCTTTAATCTCGATGATCCGCACTTTGTCCATATTTCAGGTCCTCCCTCTCGTCGGGCTTTTGTGCCGGCTTTTGTCTGCTAGTTGATCTACGCGTGGTGATAAACCTTCCTCACAAAAGCCGGACACGATAATTTCTATTGGTATCGATCCTTCAACCATGGATACACGCTTCAATGGGCTTTGATTTCTTTTAGGTTTATCTCATTTCCCTGCACAAGATAGGTGTGTTCGCTCCCGCAGAGGGGGCAGATCCGTCCATGCTGTACTGTTTCGTATGTTTTTTGGCAACCTTCGCAGAAGGTCAATGCCGGTATCGTTTCTATTTCGAGCGTGGCCTCTTTCATTAGTTCCGTCTTCTTGACCGCCCAGGACCAGCAGGAGCTGAGTTCCTGCGGCACCACGCCGGATACCTCACCCAGTTCAAGGGTGACCGCGGATACCTGCACCAGCTTGTTCTCCGCTCCGACCCGCTCCACGGTTTTAATAATGTGAAAGACAATCCCTAGCTCGTGCATCCTATTTGCCTTTCTTACGACCGAACTTAATCTTCAACGCCCGCTTAAGCATATAGGGAAGAATCACTTTCATCTTGTCTTCAGTCGGCACCATGGTGCTGCATTCCGGCCGCTCACGGTGGAGGCGGATCGCATCAAAGTCACACATTGTGGTACAGACCCCGCACCCAATACACTTGTTCGGATCAACCACCGACACCCCGCAGTCAAGACAACGGGCCGTCTCTTTTTTCACTTGCTCCTCGGTGAAGGCAATGCGATTGTCCCGGAAGGTCTTCGCCAAAGCCTCGTTATAGCCAATGCGCTGCCGGGGAGTATTGTCAAAGCTTCCTAGATCAAGCATAACGTTCTTCTTATCCAATTCAATAAAATCCCGGCGGTTACGGCCGATGGTCAAACTAGTATTCGGTTGTACATAGCGGTGCAGAGAGATGGCACCTTCCCGGCCAGCCGCAATCGCATCGATCACAAACTTCGGGCCCGAATAGGCATCGCCACCAACGAAGAGATCGGGCTCGGAGGTCTGATAAGTCACTGGATCAGCCTTGATCGTACCATTAGGATTAAACTCCACGTTCGTGTCTTTTAGCAACTGCTGCCAATCACCTTTCTGGCCGATACAGTAGATCACCACATCGCACTCGACCGTTTCGGTACTGCTTTCATCGTAGGTGGGGGCAAAGCGGCCCTCGTCATCCAGCACCGACAGGCACTTCTTGAAAGTGATCCCGGTGGTTTTTCCGTTGTTCGCAATAATCTCCGCCGGTCCCCAGCCAGCATGGATCGTAATGCCTTCTTTCTCACATTCGGTGCGTTCTTCCACACCACAGGGCATCTCTTCATAACTTTCCAGACAGTACATGCTGACGCTCTCCGCATTACAACGGACCGCAGTACGCGCCACATCACAAGCCACATTACCGCCGCCAATGACAACCACCTTCCCGGAAAGCTTGTATTCCCCTTCCAGGTTCACCTGGCGCAAAAAGTCGATTCCGGCGATTACACCCGCGCTATCGGCGCCCGGGATCTGGAGCTTTGTCCCATTCTGGAGACCAACCGCCACAAAGAAGCCCTTATAACCTTGACGGCGCAGTTCCGGGATGGTAACATCTTTCCCAACCTCAACGCCGCATTTGAATTCCACGCCCATCTCCCGCAGAATGTCGATCTCCGCCTCCACCACATCCTTTTCCAGACGGAAGCTGGGAATCCCGTTCATTAACATCCCACCGGGTCGGGACTCCTTCTCGAACACCGTCGGTTTGTAACCCTTTAGGGCAAGGAAATAGGCGCAGCTCATTCCCGCCGGTCCCGCACCGATAATGGCGATTTTTTCTTCAAACCCACCGCCAATCTTGGGGATGACCGGTTCCGGAATATAGCGGGTCTTCGCGTCTAAATCCAGTTGGGCGATAAAACGCTTGACTTCATCGATGGCCACCGCCTGGTCGACCGCTCCGCGGGTACACTCCTCCTCACAGCGGCGGTTACAGATCCGGCCACAGACGGCAGGGAAGGGATTATCCCGCTTAATCAACCCCAACGCCTCACGGTACTTACCCTGGGCCGCCAGCTTCAGGTAACCTTGTACCGCAATATGGGCAGGGCAAGCCGTCTTACAAGGAGCAGTACCGGTTTCATGGCAGTTGATACGGTTTTTATCGCGGTAGTCGATGCTCCACTTTTCCGGCCCCCAAGGATTCTCATCGGGCAGTTCCACCTGGGGATATTCGATGGGACCGTCTTTGGTGCATAGTTTCTGGCCCAACTTAACCGCACCGGCGGGGCAATGCTCGACACAACGACCACATGCCACGCAGTTTTCATTCTCGATCTTGGCCACATAAGCGCTACGGCTCAAATTAGGTGTATTGAACAACTGGGAAGTACGCAAAGCGTAACAGACATTAACATTACAGTTACAGATGGCAAAGATCTTGTTTTCCCCATCGATGTTGGTGATCTGATGGACGAAACCATTCTCTTCGGCCTGCTTGAGAATGGCCAACACCTCATCATAAGTTATGTACTCGCCACGATCGGTCTCGACAACATAATCGGCCATATCACCGATGGCAATACACCAGTTCTCGGGATCGTCACCACAACCCTCACCCAGCTTCGCCCGGCTGAGTCGGCAGGAACACACGCTCTTGGCGTACTTACCATCATACTTCTTCAGCCAGTAGGAGATCCGCTCGATGCTGATCGCCTCGTTCTCCGTCTCAATCGCCTTCTCCACCGGAATAACGTGCATCCCAATCCCCGCACCTCCCGGTGGTACCATAGGCGTAACCCGCTCGAGCGGCAGAAAAGTCATCCGTTCAAAAAAGGCGGCCACTTCCGGGTGCTCATCAATCTGTTCTTTACGCATATTAAAAAACTCGGCGCTCCCGGGGACAAACCGCGGTAACACATACTGCTTTTCACGCTGGGGATTTTCCCAGTTGTACTCGATAAGCCCAATATAAGCCATCTCGTGGAGGATCTTTTCTAAATGGGCTTCATCCTTGCCCGTCAGCTTCACCAGCTCCGGTAGGGTTTTGGGCTTACGGACCCCCATTTTCAGTGCAATATCGGCCATCTCATCGGTGACTAGGCCAGCCAGCCCCCAATATTCCGGATCGTTACCGGTTACCCCTTTTAGTTTGGCGGGCAGACGGTCGGTAATCATCTGGCCGAGCTTGATTATCTTCTCACGCGGTGCTTCCGTACGGGGAATCGTAAAAGACAACTTACTCTCATCCAACGGCATATTAGACTTGGTCTGCTTGCTCAAAATTGTCCACTCCTTCTCTTTGTTATTACTATGATCAAACGTATTGCCGCCTCAGAAACTAAGCATATCAACCAAAAATGCTATTCAATCTTTCTCGCTTATCACCCGCCTCATTTTCAAGACGCGACAGATAGTCCGCAATACCGATCGCCAGTAGTTTATAAGCCCCTTCGCCGTCACGGGCTTCAATGAGCGTGATGAACCGTTCCAAACGGTCAATCGCAAAGGAGGGACCATACATCCGTAGATAATTCACCCAGAAAGCAATGGACACATCATGCATGGTGTTCATGAACAGCGTCAGAATGCTCTTCCCGCTTAAAATACAGATCTCTCGGTGCCAGCGGAAAAAAAGTTCAGCCAACTCCTCTACTGCGCTGTGGTGAGAATGGTCGCGGATCTGGGCAGTCATCGCGCGCAAGCGCACAATATCCTCCGCACAACGGGTAAAGCAAAGGGCACGTAAGGCCATCCCCTCAATCGCCAGACGCAAGTCCAAAATAGCGACGGTAACCTCCCAACTCAGCTCATTTCCGTTCAGATGGACAATGGCGTTAAGGGTTTCAATATTACCCGTATTCATATAGTCGGCAACATAAACCCCGGACTTGGGTTTGATATCAACCAAGCCCATGGCGGCCAATTGTTCTATGCCGGAGTGGACCACAGTTTTCCCGATCCCCAATTCCGCCGCCAATTCACGTTCCGACGGTAACCGGTCGCCGGGATTCCATTTCCCAGCCAGGATTTCTCGGGTCATTTTCCGCACAAAAAACTCTTTATATGTAAGCCCAGCCGTTATCTTTACACTTTTCAAGAAAACCGATCCTTTGCATTAAGTTCCTATCGAGACAATCTGGTCCGACCAGTTCTTGTTATAATATTAACAATCTTTCTTGGGAGTGTCAAGAAGAACAAATACTATCCATCTTACCTCCCTCCCCAAGGATTCCTTGAATTCTTAATCCTGGACGGAAAGGCAATTGTTTTTCATCTGAACTTTAGCTGGAGTATGGCAGATATAAAATTATCCTCGATCTGCGCCGACGAGACAGATCGAGGATAAATGGTAACTTTCATTGTTCTCGGTAAATATGAAACGGAGCAGTAGTGGCAAACTCACTGGCCCTCTTCTTGATGTATTCCCCCTAAAGCATCCCTGCTTTTGCTCAATTAACATTGATTGAATAATATATCAAGCTCTTGTCACCGGATGCCTGAGTACTGTTTTCATTCTTTCAGGCTTAGCTTTTCTCGGGTCGGAGAGGTAAATCTCGTGATGCTTGCCCCCACTTGACAGCCGGTTCTTCAGTCCATGCTCTAAAAGAAAGGCCTCCACTTTCTTCATTGTCTCCGGCTCGGTAGAATAGGGGCCAACATGCATAATTTGTACGCACAATCCTTCTTCAAAAACTTCAAAGCGCGCTTTTTTTGTTGTTAATTCCGGCTTTTTCCTCATCAATTCGGTGGTTGCCCACTGGATCAGCTCTTCGTTGACAAATTCCGGCTGGCGTATCATCAAGGTCCACTTCCAGTTATCTCTTTTTTCCAATGAAAAGAGACCCTCATCAATCCACCATAACCCCTCGAGGGGAGGAACCACATATTCAAAATACCCATCCGGTTCCTTTCCTTTCTTCTTGCTCATCTTGATGGTATATGAGAGTCCATAAAGCAACTCTGTTGCCTGCTGGAATTCGGGATTGTTATTGGGGTCGCCGCTCCCATCCGCCATAAGGAAATTCATGGGCGGCACCTCAATTAAAACCGGCTTATCCTTCGGCATATATAAATCCTTGTATTCTTTTTTGTAATCAAATACTTTTTCACTCATTTTAATTCCTCCTACTGCTTAATACAAAATCAACCGACATTTTTTCTTCCGTTATTTATTAAGATAGCACAAAAAACCTGACACTAACATGTCAGGTTTAAGTATGATTTGCATGACACATAAATAAGTTGCAGGAAGGCTTTAAAGCCCTTAAAGATTCGCCATAGATCCGAGTATTTAGTTTTAATGCTAATCCCGGGTTATCTTTTGATCAACAAAACCGATAAGTCATTTACGTTGGTACCGGTAGGTCCGGTGATCACCAGTCCATCCACGGCCTGTAAAGCGTGGTAAGCATCGTTGTTCTCCAAAACCTCGAAGATACTGATCCCTTTTTCGCTAAGTTGCTGTTTGGTATTATTGTCCACATAGCCACCGGCGGCATCCGTAGGCCCGTCGGTCCCATCCGAACCAACGGAAAACACCGCCACCTGTTCCAGCGTGGAAATTCCTTCGGCAGCAGCCAGGGCTAATTCTTGATTCCTCCCGCCCTTGCCCTTGCCCTTCAAGTGGACGACGGTTTCGCCTCCGGCGATAAAGGCCAAGGACTGATCGGTGTCACTATGATACTGGGCAATTGACGCTAAAAAACTTCCGGCTTCCCTGGCCTGACAGCTGAGACTGGCGGTCAGAATGGTAGGTTTATAGCCCAATTCCCGGCAGGTTTTCTCTGCCGCGACACAAAGCTGGCTCACGCTCCCCGTAATCTTAGTGGTCACGTTTGTTAGTGAAGCCAGGGGCTCAATGCGTAGCAACTTTTCTACTTCTTCGGGGATTACCAACCCATACTTTTGGACAATCGCCAAAGCCTCTTGGCTGGTGGAGCTATCGGGATAGGCCGGTCCGGAGGCGATCATGTCAAGGGGATCGCCGATTATATCCGAAAGAACCACGGAGAAAACCCGCGCCGGTTCGCACAGCTTGGCGAATTTCCCGCCTTTAACTGCGGACAAACGTTTACGGATCGTGTTTATCTCCGTAATATTGGCCCCGCAGGCCAGGAGTTGTTCGGTCAGATCCTTAAGTACTTCTTCAGAGACCAGTGGCTTTTCAAACAAAGCCGAGCCCCCGCCGGAAATCAGAAACAAGACCGTATCTTCTGCAGTTAAGCCTTTAACAAGCTTGATCGCCTCTTCCGTCGCGGAAAAAGAGTTCGCATCGGGAATCGGATGTCCCGCTTCAAAGATCCGGATGTTGGGTAGATCTCCTTGGGCGTGATCATACTTGGTGATCACCACTCCATCACTGATTCGGTCTGCTAGGAGATCACAAGCCGCCCTCGACATGGACCAAGCCGCCTTACCGATGGCCACCAGCACCAATTTCCCATCAGGGAAGTCCACCCCGCTCAGGGCTTTTTTAACCGCCGTATCGGGCAGGGCGGCAGTGATTGCCGCATCAATAATCTTTTGGGCATCTGTTCGTAAACTCAAAAGAGAGATCCCTCCTTGTTACTTGCTATAGATAGCGCCAAAGCATCGTCCGATGCTTTGGCGCCTCTTAAACTTACCGACTCACAACGCTTTAGATCCTCATCTTACAGGACAGTTGGTTGACTCACCCAGCTTTTATTTGATTCCCTTCGTTAATCAATGCGGCTGGTGTGAACGACTCAGCAGGCGGTGTGATCAACTACTACTTAGCGAATGAAGAAATAAATAAGGTATACATTGATGATCGAGGCGAGCCCCACAATCAGCGTGCCCAAGGTTTGGGTTTTATAACCGTCTTCCACTTTCATACCGCCAAAGTTCGTAACCACCCAGAAATAACTGTCATTGGCATGGGAAACCGTCATGGCACCGGCACCAATGGCGATAACGGTCAAGGCAGCCAAGGCTGGAGTCCCAAGCCCAATTGTGGACAGCATGGGTGCCACGATCCCCGCGGTCGTCACCAGAGCAACCGTGGAGGAACCTTGTGCTGTCTTCAGAACGGCTGATAACAGGAAGGGGAACATCAGGCCTAATAATGAGATAGCCCCGGCGTTTTCTTTAATAAAATCAACCATGGAAGTGGAGGCAATCACGTTACCAAGCACCCCTCCGGCGGCGGTAATGAATAGAATCGGTCCTGTTACCTGTAAGGTTTGGTTGGTCAGCTCTTGAAAATCTCCCATTTTATTTTGGCTCGCCAGCGGGAACAGGGCTAAGACGACACCCACGGCAATGGCGATAATCGGTGTCCCCAGGAAGGTAAAGAGGGGACTCGGAATACGAGCCATCGCCAAGACGGACGAAATGGCCATCAACAAAATGGGCACTACGATCGGCGCAAAAGAGGCAAACGCGCTGGGAAGCTTTCCGTAACTGGCTACCAATTCTTCGTAAGTCTGAGTGACTTCGCCATCGAGATCCGCCTCATCGTTTGCTCTCACCCTTTTCCCAATGGCCTTAGCAAAGATATAGCTAGCCAGCATCGGTAAGACTGAGGCGAGAAGGCCCATGATAATTACCAACAGAAGATTGGTTTCCTGACCGAGACCTTGATATAAGGTGTTAGCCGCCGCAATCGGCCCCGGTGTCGGCGGAATAAAGCAGTGGGCAATGTATAGACCAAACGACAGGGCAACTGTACAGGCCACTGATGATTTTCTTGTCCGCTTGACCAAAGCTTTTCGAATGGGGTTTAAGATGACGAAGCCACTGTCACAGAAGACCGGAATGGAAACGATCCACCCCATAATTAGCATCGCCAGCTCCGGATTGTTCTTTCCTACCCAGCGGACTACACTATCGGCCATTTTCAAGGCCGCACCGCTCTTTTCCAATAAAGTACCAATCAGTGCGCCCAGAATAATGACGATCCCGATACTCTTAAAGGTATTACTGAATCCTGTGCCAATGACACCCGGAATTTCAGTGAGAGGGATTCCTGCCACGATGGCAAAAAGCAAAGATACCGTCATGATGGATATAAAGGGATGAATCTTTAACTTAGAAATAGAATAAATCATGAGACCAACTGCAATAACAAAAGCAATAATTAAAGGAATACCCGACATACCGTAAACCTCCTTGAAAATAATAAGTTGTCAACCGTTGCCCGTTACAACCAAGTTAACACGTTTATCGTAACATAAGTCTGCATAATCATCAATAAGCAGCTATTGGCAGGTTTGGCGGGCGATAAACAGCGATTATACTTACGGTTCGGTAGCGGATAAACCTAACACATCCATATTAATTTTGTGAAATAACAACAGAGTAGAGAAGGATAATTAAGTAAATAAAAAAGAAACTACCCCGGTGATAAGAACTGTCCGCTTCCACAAAGAAAATCCAGCTGTTAACTATTCCTCCTGTTCCCGTAGATAGAAGGCTTGTTCCGCAAATCCATCACCGCTTTTTATATCATCATTTTAGCATAGCGCATTGAAGCTTGCCATTCGCTTTCTTCTTTATTTCAAGGCGTAAGAATCCACCATAAACCACTGGTAAGTCCAATGAAACGAATAGCGTTTGATCAATCCTATCCTGATATGACTGTTATCCCCCGTTAAATCAAGGTCAAAAGGCAGCTCGGGATCATATGAGCCGACAAAAACAAAGGCGGTGAAGCCTTGGCTACACCGCCTTTGTATCTCCCGTATGAAACATTAGTGGGTTATCTGTTCAGTTGGTAGTATAGTTCATTCCAGCGAAGTTCATTTTTGAACTGGCGAATATCTGTGTTTTCGCCGATTAACAAGTATTCTATACCGGCGATCTCCGCGAAGTCTTCCAGATATTCCTTGGTGATCGCTTGGCTGAAGCCGGTATGGTGGGCACCGCCGGCCAGAATCCAGGCTTGCGCAGAGATCTGCAGATTCGGCAAGGGGATCCAAAGAGCCCGTGCCACCGGTAATTTCGGAAGGTCCGCCTCGGGTTCAACTACTTCGATCTCATTAACCAACAGACGGTAGCGACTGCCCAGGTCAATCAGGGAAGCGTTTAGACCGCGGCCGGCTGGAACATTAAAGACCAAGCGGGGCGGATCCTCTTTACCCCCAATGGACAACGGGTGGATTTCCAGTCCAGGCTGGCCTGCGGCAATTGATTCGCAAACCTCGATCATATGGGCACCTAACGCCTTCATATTCCCTTTCGCAAGGTGATATGTATAATCCTCCATAAAGGAAGTACCGCCGTCAAGACCATAGCTCATAACCTTCATCGCCCGGACCAGCGCAGCGGTTTTCCAGTCCCCCTCGGCACCGAAACCGTAACCGGCGGCCATTAAACGTTGAACCGCCAATCCCGGTAACTGTTTTAAACCGGTTAAATTCTCAAAGGTGGTGGTAAATCCCTTGAAGCCGCCTTCTTCAAGGAATTTTTTCATCCCCAGCTCAATCTTGGCCGCTTCGACCAGCGAATCCCTTTGGGCGCCACCGGGTCCAAGTTCCGGCTGTAATTTATATTTGGTTTCGTATTCGGCGAGTAACGCCTTGATCTCGTCTTCTTTGACCGCTTCCAAGTATTTCACCAGATCACCCAGGCCGTAACCGTTGACGGAGAATCCAAGTTTAATTTGGGCACCTACTTTATCGCCTTCGGTGACGGCAACTTCTCTCATATTATCACCAAAACGGGCAAGTTTGGCTCCCTGGAGGTCGTCCCATGCCAGCGCCGCCCGGGTCCAAATCGCCAGTTGCTCGATGACCTCATCATCCTGCCAGTAACCGACGATTACTTTGCGGGCTTTCCCCATACGGGTGCAGATAAATCCATATTCCCGGTCTCCGTGCGCCGACTGGTTCAAATTCATGAAATCCATGTCAATTTCCGACCAGGGAATCTCCCGGTTGAACTGAGTGTGGAGATGCACCAGAGGTTTCTGGAGCATTTTTAAGCCGGCGATCCACATTTTAGCCGGAGAAAAGGTATGCATCCAAGTGATGAGGCCGATACAGTGGGGGGAACTGTTGGCGTCAACACACAAGTTCAAGATGGTCTCCGGAGTGGTGAGAACCGGCTTGAAAACCACTTTAACCGGAATTTTGCTGTTTTCCGACAGACTCTGGGCGATAATTTGCGAGTGTTCCGCCACTTGTTTTAGGGTTTCTTCTCCATAAAGGTGTTGGCTTCCGGTAACAAACCAAACTTCTTTTTGGGCAAAATCAAACATCATTACAAATCCTCCTTTAAATAAATTGATCAAGGAACATGAATTATAGGAAAACATAGATTGTACGATCTAGTTTAAAATAATATTGACACCCCAAAAGTAATACTACCAAAAGATTCTTCTTGCCTAGATATTATATCAAATTAATAATTTGTCTACAATTCATTATTATCCCTTGAAATGATCAAAGTTAGTGCCTGTTATCTAGAGGAAATTAAGTATTCTCGATAAACTCCTGGCCTTTAACTTCCCCATAATAACGTGTATAATATAATTAGGTGTACTGTAACCTTGAAGTCCTTTAGAAACAACGGAGGTAATTTTATGGCTAAACTTACCTTCTCAATGGAAAATTATCTTGAAGCCATATATGAGCTTTCCAACGGGAATTCTGGCGTCAGGGTTTCGGATATCTCCGAGCGCTTGGGCGTCACCAAACCAAGCGTCAACAGCGCAATCTCTACGCTTGCCGAAAAGGGACTGGTTACCACTGAGAAATACAAAAAAATCTATTTGACCCCCACCGGACTTGAGCGTGCGAAGCTAACCTCCAAAAAACATCAGATTATCCAGCGGTTTTTTACCGAAGTGTTAAAGATTGACGCCGACGTCGCTGACCAAGACGCCTGTTCCATTGAGCATGTGATCAGTGGCGACTCCATCCAAGCCATGCAGGAATATATGCAGGCCACAAAAGAGAAATGAGCGCCTATATAAAGCTAAAGCGCACCTGCTTTACCCGCGCTACTTAAAAGATAGGAGGTAGTTGATGAATCCTCAACTACCTCCTATTCCTTTATAAGTTCAAATTAAATTAGATTGACGATCCCAATCACTCTCGACATTGCCCATCCGATACTGGCTGCACAGCCTTTCCCATTTACTACCCGTTTAGATGTACTCGTTCGGTTAAATCATGTTCGTTTTGTATATGATAAATAGCGTTTCCCGCCGGTTTTCCGATTGCTATAAAGCAAGGCATCACATATTCCGCGGGGAAATTCATAGCCTGGCGGGCATATTCTTGTTCATCGCCAAGGGGAATTCGCAAAGCACAAGCGTAATGTTCGGCGGTCGCAGCAAGAAAAATGTTTTCAATGCAACACCAGATCGAGGCGAAGGCATTAAGAGCCGATAAATCCTTGGGCCGCAATAAATCGGTCTTTTGCCTAAACAGCGGGAGGATTACACAGCTGGCGTCAAGCAGCATCCTACATTGTTTGGGGATCGCATCGGAGTACATTCTTTTCTGATTTTCATCCGCCAGATTCCACGACTTCATAAATAAAGTCCACCCGTTCCGGGGAGACTTTTGGCGGAAACTTTTGAATCAAGCGCTGCACGACCGTGGGGTCAGTAATAACGATAAAATGCCAGTCTCGCAGGTGGTCATTAGTGGGTGCCTTCATCCCGGCCTCAATTATTCGGTAGATTACATCGAGGTCAATCGGGGCTTTCCGGAAATCACGAATAGTCCTTCGTGCATTTATCGCTTCGTATAATGCTTATAATAAGACAGGCTGGAGCTCCATTTGTATAGCTTACCCACGAAATAGGGGCAAATCTTTCGGTCCCCTCCGCGTCATACGTACCAATCAAAAAAACCTGCTGTGTGAAAAAACGAGGCGTATTGTTTTCCGGCTTAAGCATGGGCAACCTCCTCGATTGAAAACGAATGATTTTTAAGCTTGTGATAGTAATTGCCGCATACGGCCGTAAATTTGAGGACACAGTAATCTTCATCGGTTACGCCTTGCGGGTAATAGATTTCAAAGCCGTCACACCATAACAACTCCTTGTGATACTGATCGGTACAGACCTCGACCGTTCCGGTCAGCATCAAGCCCTTAAACTCTACTTCATCACAAAAGTAGATCGATGCTTTGGGGTTCTGGCTGAATTGCGCCTAAACCCCCGACCGGTTCCCGCAAAGGAAGATCGAGGGTCAAAGTGAAATCCTAACGGCTTATTGATGGTTGGCTCTTCTCCCACCTTTGTGTTTAGTGATCTTGAGTTTTGAGACCATAAGGAGGGAAAGGGCAATGGTCAGTAAAGTAGCAGAACCCAGCACCCATCGCGACAAGAAATTAAAGCGGCTTAAAACCAACCCAAAACAGGCTTGGATCGAACCGGCGGCCGTGATCGGGAGGCCGACAAAATAATCAGTGTAGTTTCCCAAATTAAACCGGGCTAGGCGAAAAGCCCCGGCCAGCGGATGAAGAGCCAAAACCGGAAGGAGCGTTGGGGTCGCCCTGATTGGCTCCAATGTCAACAAAACGGCGAAGGGTGCCAGGCCAAAGGTAGTCAGATCGGCAAAGGAGTCTAGCTGCTTGCCGAAGTCCGACTCGGCACCGAGCAACCGGGCAATCGTACCGTCGAAAGCATCCACCACCGCCGCAATTAGGATCAAGATACAAGAAAGGACAGCGTGCCCCGCATTACCAATGCTTAGATACAGTACGATAAGGCCCAATAGCATGTTGGCCAGGGTCAGTAAGTTGGGAATATTTCTACGAAACAAACTGGAGATGGGCTCAGGCTTATTGGTGTGGGACATCGGTCCCCCTCCTTTGCGTTAACTTAAAAATGCGGTAGCTGCCAATGATGAAGAGACTAAGGATAAGCACGAACCAAAAAGTAATAAACCGAAAAACAATGGTTATTGCCACCGCCTGATTAAGCGTTAGCCCGTAGGCGGTCAGGATGCCACTCATGGTCGCTTCAAAAGTGCCAAGCCCACCCGGGAGCAATGGAATCATCCCCGCAAAATATGAAACAAAAGTGGTCCCAAAAAGCACCAAGCTGGGGATGGCGTGAGTGTAAGGAAAGATGAGTAAAACCAGCTTCAAGGGGAAAATGGCCCAAATCAAAAGCGCCAGAACGAACTGGAGGATCCATTCCCCCCGTCTTTGCCGGATACTAGCAGTCTGGTCTGCAAAGTCTCCCACCCAATTGATCAAGGCTAAAAGCCATCTTCGTGAGGTTTTGATCCGTACCAGCCGTAAACTAAGGGCATGGGTTCTGAATAAGAGGAAAAAAAGAAAGACGCCAATAGCAATCAGCAGCAGAAAGACGAGTAGTCTTACCGGCCACACTTGCAAAAAAGCGACATGATTGGCCATGGTCACAACCACCACCAAATTTAGAAGCACCAGCGCTGATAGGCTCATTGCTTTCTGGATGGTCACAAGAATCGTGGCTTGTCCGGTTGAATAACCCAGGTATTTGCGGAGTTGGAGCACCCGGGCCACTTCACCCCCGACCTTTTCCCCGGGCGTTATGGCATCAACCACTGCTCCGTAGGAGTTGACCAACAAGAGCTTAAAAAAAGAAGCAGGCCAGCCTAAAACCCGGCATAGCCTGTACCACTGAAAAGCCAGCAACAGCTGGGTGCAGATCTGCAAGCCAATCAAGGTCAAGAGAAGCCAAACTGGAATCGCACCGACGTGGACGCAGATTCCCTTCAGATCCGCTTGCATGACAACATATACCAGCAAGGCAACGGCGATGGGCATGATTAGGGACTGTAATTTTTTAAGCTTGGGCCGCACCATACAGTCCCTCCTTTATATACAAAGCCGTGTTGCCCACATTTGTATAGAAGTCGTGTTCAACGTAGTTATGACAGGGCAAGGGACAAGATTCTAAATCACAATACAAGCCGCCCACCAATTCCTTGGGTAAGCGCACGAGGAATTTCACACCACTGCCGGCCCGCGCCAACAGATGATTGAGCACTTTTCCTTTTGGTGAAACCTGAAGGGCAAGATGGATAACGGTATACCCAGTACAGTCAATCGCTTCGCCCTCACAACAAACAATGCTGATTGCGTAGTCCAACCCTAATCGTTTAATCAGATTGGCTGCTTTTTTCACACAAGCCGCATTGTTGTCGGCAACCGTTACCGCAGCTCCGGTCAACTGGTGCAGCATGATCGCGGTATAAGGACAAGGGCCCCCGCCGATACAAAGAATTTTATCGTCCGGTTTAATCTCGGCCAACCTTACTTCCCGCTTGATGATGTTCTTATAATACAATGTCGTCAAAAGATAAAACAACCTGCTTTTGTTGGCGATCCATTCAATCTTCTGTGTCAAAGTTGTCATCAGCATTTTCGCTCTTCCTAGAATATACTTTGAACAAACAACACGAGATGGTTCATTAAACCACCCACAAGCAGCGCAGTGAAGGTGGTGCAAACGGTGATCACCACCGCCGTTCGCGCGTTAAACTCCTTGGCAATGATCCCGAAAACCGACAAGCAGGGCAGATATAACAGGGAAACAACCGCCCCCACGTACATCTGGAGTGGGTTTAAGTTCAGACTCAAGAGCGGTGCCACCGACATCTCCCGACGGATAATACCCAAGATTAGTGACATTACCGCCCCCTCCGGCAAGCCCAGCCAACCCGAGACAACCGGCTTCAGTAGTTCAGCCAACCCCGCCAAAATACCGGTTTCGGCGATAATTGCGGCGATAAAGACCGCAATCAGCATTGGCCCTTCCGCTTCCACGAGGAACTGTTTAATCCGGACCCATAGTTTTTTGAAGTACGCCCGCGGCTCGGGAACCAATAGATTGGGCACCTCAAGAATCAGGGGGTCCACATTGCCTTTGAGAAATTTGCCGAGAACGAGAGCTACGGTTACAAAGATCACCGCCCCAGTCAGTGCAGTCGCAAGCAAGAGCCAGACCGAATAGGCGGACAACAAGGAGATCAGGGCACCGGTCTGTGAAATACAAGGAATCGCAAAGCAAACCATCGCGGTAACCATGAGACGCTCCTTATGGGTGGTGGCTGTGCGGGTCCCGATAATGGCCGGAACGGCACAACCGAAACCAAGGAAGATGTGAATCAAGCTCCCGCCTTGCACGCCCAGTTTACGCATGAGGCTATCAAACATGACGGCGATCCGGGGTAAAACGCCGCTATCCTCCAGTAAGGCAAACTGAACCTGGAACAGAAGCACATACGGCATCACCAGGGCCAAAATCCATTCGAAGCTGATCCGCAAGACACCGTAGTTCCCGATCAGGATATTATGCAAAACCGGGGGCAAATTCAGAGGCGTAATCACCCGTTCGAAGAAAGGGACAATGCCCTGGTTGACTAATGGTAGAAGTAAAACCGCCCGCAGCGCCTTTCCCCCGCCCACCACGATGCCAAGACTAACCAGGAGAATCAGCAGGGCCAGCGGAAGCCCAGGCCAGGGACGAAGAAGAGCATCACCCAAACGGTCTAAGAAGTTGGGCTGCGCATCGGTACGGGAAACCACCTTACGCACGATCTGCCGCGCCCGCTCCCAATACTCCAGTCCATCGTTGCCCGCGGTCACACCGCAACCGGCACAACCGGAACAAGACGAACAGGACCGCTCACTTAAAGCCGGACGCTCTCCCCCTAAGAGTTGCGCAAAAGTCTTGGTGATCTCGTCTAGACCCTTGCCTTTCACGGCAATCGTCGGAATCACCGGTGCACCAAGCTCTTGCTCCAACAGCTTAACATTGATCGCAAAGCCCTTCCGCTCCGACACATCCATTAGATTAAGGGCAAAAACGATAGGGATGTTATACTCCATAACCTCCAGCGCCAGCTTGATACTGCCCTCAAGGTCAGCAGCATTAAGAACAAAAAGCACAGCAACGGGATTGCTGCACATGAAGCGGATGGCAACTTCCTCGGCAACCGAAGTGGCCGCCAATGAATAGGTGCCCGGGACATCAATTAAGGTATATTGCGTCTCTCCCACCTGGTAGGTACCCTCCATGTAAGAAACGGTTGTCCCGGTATAGTTGGAACTGATGACATGAACATTGGTCAGCGCGGAAAAGAATACGCTCTTCCCCACGTTGGGCGTACCCATCAGTAGTATTTTATTCTCTTTTGCCAAGACTTTACTGTCCTCGGCAATGATATGACATTTCATAGTGTGCTGTCCTCCTCAACCAAAATCGCGGACGCAATATCCTTGCCAAGGGCAATCTCTCTGGTGGCACGGCAGATCAGTACAGGGCCTCCCAGCCGGTACTGCTTTTTCTTATGGATAACGGTGCCCGGATAAAAACCTAAACTGTTCAGGATCTTGACATCAGGCACCGCAGCTACTTTATAGCGGCAGTTGTCTGGTGCAGTATATAAGCTATGATTCCGATGATTTCTATGCCTCCCCTGTCTCCTATGCATCTGTTTCATCTTCCCGTACCTCCTTGCAAACGCTATCTTAAAAAATCACATTAAGTTAGTCTTATCTAACTTCATACTAAGTATAAGCTACTTATCACCGAAAAATCAAGGACTAGGGTATTATTATTTTTGTAAATAGCGCGTAAAAAAAGCGGCAAACACATAAAAATAAGGCGTTCCAGAGCGGAACGCCTTTGACCAAGCAAGCAGCTATTCGGAGAAAAGTGGCGTGGAAAGATATCGCTCGCCGGTATCGGGAAGGATAACAACAATCACTTTGCCGGCGTTTTCCGGACGCTTAGCGACTTCGGTGGCCGCCCACAAGGCCGCCCCAGAAGAAATCCCGACCAGTAGCCCTTCTGTTCTCGAAAGTTCCCTACTGGCGGTAAAGGCATCTTCATTCTTTACACGCACAATCTCATCATAAATAGAAGTATTTAGTACTTTGGGCACAAAACCCGCGCCAATACCCTGGATCTGATGGGGGCCGGGGTTCCCTCCGGACAGGACGGGAGAGTTATCGGGTTCCACCGCCACCACCTTCACACCGGGTTTTTTCGCTTTCAGATATTCACCGGTCCCCGTTAGTGTCCCTCCGGTCCCAACCCCAGATACCAGAATATCAACGGTCCCCTCGGTGTCTTCCCAGATTTCCGGACCGGTTGTTTCCCGGTGAATCTCCGGATTGGCAGGGTTGTCAAATTGGCCGGGAATGAACGCATTGGGAATCTCTTTCGCTAGCTCCTCCGCTTTAGCAATGGCACCGGACATGCCCTTGGCACCCTCGGTGAGGACAAGCTCAGCCCCGTAAGCTTTGAGCAGGTTCCTCCGCTCAATGCTCATGGTTTCCGGCATCGTCAGGATGACGCGGTATCCGCGGGCCGTCGCCACCGCCGCCAGTGCAATACCAGTATTCCCACTGGTCGGTTCGATGATGA
>DUQQ01000011.1 GCA_012837705.1 Hydrogenispora sp. | reverse complement strand
GCTTACGTTCCTTTCAGCCATTTATGCCAGAGGGTGCGGAGCCCATCAAGCCACTGGGGATAATCTTCATCGGCCACTTCTAACCGGGCCAGCCGCTGTTCGCAGGCCAGGCAGATCACCTCCCCGTAAATCCGGAGTCCGCCACAGGTTAATTGACCACAAAAAGAGCAGGAAACCTTATCGTCCATTTGCCCAACACCTCACCGGGATTATAATATTCCCGGGATCTTTAATGTGTGCTTTGACCGCTATAACCAGGTCTTCAAAAAACATAAGGAGATTAAGCCGGGAAGGCCCAAGAAACCGCAGTATAATATGGTATAAAGATTCAAAGGTAAATAGTACCCGGTAAATTGGGTCAAAAGGTTAAAGCCAAAAAGGAGAAGAAAACCGCTTCCGCCTTTAAACAGAAGCTCCAGACCGAACTGGAGCGGTGAATAGAGGTACTTCCCCCCAAAAGCAACAAGCAATAAAAGGAGAAAATAAACCAGCAAGACTTCGAACGACACTTAAACCTCCTCCCCTAAAGAGAACCCTTTCCCTTCCACCAAAAACCTTTCCTGGAAAAACCGTTCCTCGCGGGCCTTTTTCAACAAGTAAACATAGCGTTTTTCGGCCGCGCCCAAGGCATAAATGGCGTGATCAATTAATTCGGGATCGGTGACGGTATTAAAGTAAGCCCGCGCTTCCTGCCAGTCTTTCTTGGCGTCTTCGACCAGCCGCCAATATCTTTCTTCTGCTTGTTTTTTTTGGTATCCTTCGGCCTTTATTATTTGGTTCAATAGACTGTAGATTAAATCCTTCTTCTCGGTAAACATTACGTTCCCTCCCCGTCCCCTTTAGTATTCGGCGGAGAGGGAAAAACTATACCAAATTTAGCCTATCCTGTGATTATTTCTCATCTTCTTGCGGTTTACCGTCGACGCCGGGAGCCGTACCTTTCAGCCAAAAACCGGTAATCACCATTCGTCGCTTAAAAAACCCGCCAAGGACAAGTACTAGACCGGCCACGCCCAAATAACCCCAAGGGATGCCTTTTTTCATGTTAACCGGATAGATCACCGGCGGTCCGTCTTTTTCCGGTTGTAACTGTCTTTCCTGTGCGTATTTTCCCCTTTCCGGTGCCAAGAGATCGAGAATGCGGGGCGCCTCTGCCGATGCCGCCCCCCCAAAATGCCAGTCGCCGGCCTCCGCGCGGATCTCCCGGAGAAAACCGGGACCAAAGCCATCATACGCGCCAACCAGCACATAGTAGCGCCAACTTTTCTGCGGGCGTCCCATCACCGCCATGGGTACCGTTAAGCGGATTAAGTTTTGGTCCGGGAGGTAGGCGGCAGACAGATCGTTTGCGGCCAAAGATTGATCCGTTGTTAAAGATACAACCCGACTACTTTCCCAGCCCACACCCGCCAGACAAAACTCCCAACCGTACTGGGGTGCCATCTTTACCCCCAACGCTTCACTTAAGGGGGTGGTTCTACCCCCAGGCTTCGTATCGACATAAATATGGATCACCGGATGGATAAAGCCCTCCGGCGCGTTCCAGGGGTTGGTCACCTGCTTAATCTGGACATCAAAAAACAACTGTTCCCCGTCGCCGGAGACGCGGAACGACAGCAGATCGTAAAGGCCCTCATAAGGTCGGAACGCCAGATTCCGGGGGTAGACATAACTTCCCGGCCCGTAATCGTCCCCCTCCGGATCAACTGCGGCAAAATATACTTCCACCGGCCGCTCCGTGCTAGGCCCTTCCTGGCCATGCAGCGGAGTACAGAATAGACAGACGCTAAGCAAAAGAAGGAGATACTTCCACACTGCCCTCACCATCCTTATCCTCAAATTATGCATGGCAACGGTAAACTATTCCACTTTTGCCGCCGCCTCGCCCCGGTGCTTTACTGAAGTTGTGGGTTTAATAAAATCCTTTCCTTGGCACACTATGATTGTTATGCCGCTGCCGCCGAAAAAGGAGGATGCAGGATGGATGCGCAGGTTAAGCCAACCATCTGGGTTTTAGCGACCGTCCCTTTTATTATGGTTTTGGGTAATTCAATGTTAATTCCGGTGCTCCCCGCAATTCAAAAGGCTTTAGACGTTTCCCTCCTCCAAGTCGGTCTGCTCATCACCACCTTTTCGATCCCGGCCGGACTGACGATTCCCTTCGCCGGAATGCTCTCCGACCACGTTGGAAGGAAGATCGTCATGGTCCCCGCCCTCATTATCTACGGTACGGGCGGATTGCTCGCCGGCACCGCCGCTTTACTCTTTAAAGAAAATGCCTACCCTTTTATTTTAGGAGCCCGGATCATCCAGGGCATTGGCGCCGGGGGCACCTACCAACTGGCCATGGCCTTAGCGGGCGATCTGATCCAAGACAACGAACGGGCTCAAGTTTTGGGCCTTTTAGAAGCCGCCAATGGTTTGGGTAAGGTCATTAGTCCGCTGGCGGGTGCGGCCATTGGTCTAATCGCTTGGTACATGCCGTTCTTCGTCTATGGTATCCTGGCCTTACCTATTGCCCTCGCCATTTACGTTATTGCGCAAGAAGCAAAATCCGCCCAAAAAGCGCAACCCCTTACCTCCTACTTCACCAATCTCCTCCAGATTCTAAAGGAGAAAGGGGTCAATCTCGGGGTGGCCTTCCTCTGTGGCCTCATCGTTCTCTTTTCCTTATTCGGGCTGTTAAGCTTCTTCTCCGATCTGCTTGAAAAATCATTTCACCTCCAGATCTTTCAACGGGGTTTAGTTATTGCCGTACCGGTTCTGGCGATGGCAATCACCTCCTACGTCTTTGGGATTGTCCTCAAACAACAGATGGTTAAGATCATGAAATGGGCCATCATCGGCGGCCTTTCCCTCGTGGCCTTGGGTTTGTTTTTCTTCCCGTTAGGCAACGGTATGGTCACCAAAACAATCTTTGCGACCCTGATTGGCACTGGTACGGGGATGGCCTTACCGGCCCTCAATACCCTGATTACTTCCTCCGCTCCCTCCAGTGAACGGGGACTGGTCACCTGCCTATACGGAACAGTCCGTTTTTTTGGGGTTGCCATCGGGCCGCCCCTCTTCAGCTTTGCCACCAAATACGGCCAGCCCCTCATCTTCTGGAGTAATGTCGGGTGCGTTGTCGGCATCGCCTTTCTGGCCTTTTTCTTCATCCATCCTAAACAAATTCTGCCGGAAGGGCTTAAAGGTGGTGAACAATAGAGCGCCATTAAAAACAACTGTTTTTCCGATCTGTCCATCAATAAATGGGGAAAAGGAGGTTGAATCATGGACCGGTTGGCGTTAATTTTAGTGATCATCGGCGCCCTCAATTGGCTCCTGGTTGGTTTGTTCCAGTTTGACCTGGTTGCGAATGTGTTTGGCGGAACAGACTCCATGGTAAGCCGGATCATCTACTCCCTAGTTGGTCTGGCCGGGCTCTATTGCCTTACCTTGCTGTTTCGCGAACGCGAACAGGCCAAAAACGAATAAAGTGTCGCCCACCTGGCTCAAAGTTTACACCCTTCGTTAGGCAAGCGGTAGCCAGCGTGGGCGCCTATCAAAGAATACTGCAAAGACAACGCGCTGCTTTGTGCAGTCGAATTCACTCCGTATAGAAGAAGTTGTATAATCTCGAAATAACGGTCCTTTGTTATGTTATAATGATTGTAATGTAAATTAAACCAAATTAAGAGCATAATAGGCGTTAATCACAGGGGGGTGATTAAAGGTGTGGAACACACGAAATCAACGGTGGGCTTTGCTCTTGCTTGTCGGAACATTACTTGTTTTTTCGGCCTCATCGACCTTTGCCCAGAGTGCGGATCCGCTCCGGCTGCAGGTTGAGGCCGCGGTCTTGATCGACGCTGATACCGGAAAGGTTCTCTACCAAAAAAACGCGGACCAACCTTTAGCGATGGCCAGCATGTCCAAGATCCTGACCGAATATTTAATTTTAGAAGCCATTAACAACCAGCAAATTTCCTGGGAAGATACGACCAGCATCAGCGAGTATGCACACCGCGTTTCCCAGAATCTCTCCCTTTCCAATGTTCCGCTACGCCGCGACGAGCATTATACCATCCGCGAACTCTACGAAGCAATGGCCATCTATTCGGCCAACGGTGCAACCATCGCCCTGGCGGAAGTACTGGCGGGTAGCGAAACCGAGTTTGTGCGTTTGATGAACGCCAAAGCAAAGGAACTGGGGATGGAGAATTACACCTTTGTCAATTCCACCGGATTAAACAACAAGGATTTATTCGGAATGCATCCGGCCGGAACAGCCGATGCGGAAAATTTAGCATCCGCCAAAGATACGGCACTGATGGCCCTACGTATCCTCCAGGATTATCCGGAAGTCCTGACCATCGCCAGCATCCCCCGGAAAACCTTCCGTCCGGACACGGTCGATGCGATTAGAATGGACAACTGGAACTGGATGTTACCGGAACTGGTTTACGGTTACGAAGGGGTCGACGGGTTAAAAACCGGCTCGACGGCACTCGCGGGCTACTGCTTCACCGCCACCGCACAGCGGAATAATCTCCGCCTCATCTCGGTGGTGATGAAAGGCCGCTCCTACGCCGCCCGTTTCCAGGAAACAAAAAAACTACTGGATTACGGGTTTAACAACTTTGAGCGAAAGGAGCTTGTTCCCGCGGGCTACCAGGATCCGGAACAGCCCGATCTCCCGGTCCAAAAGGGCAAAGCCAACCGGGTGGGCATCGCGACCGCCAAACCCCTAACAATCCTCATCCGACGAGGTGAAGCCGATCTCTACCAACCCCAAGTGCAACTGGAGACGGAAAAATTAACGGCCCCGGTGGCCAAAGACCACCAAGTCGGAAGGTTAGTCGCCACCTATACGGGTTCAGCGCAATACGAATTTCTGACCGCCGATGGGCCCTTGCGGGAGAGTGTCGCCCTTGTGACCACTACAGAGGTGGAAAAAGCCGGCCTTTTCCGGCTCATCTTCCAACAGATCCGCGCCTTCTTTTCCTGGCTCTTTCAACAAATCCGTGGTCTCTTCTAAAAGACGCTTCTCCGTAACCGAAATCCTCCGCTAAAGAGGCGCAAACGCATTTCTTCAAAAAAAAAGGCGGTGGCCCTTCGCCACCAGCCTTTTTTTCTTAAATCCATTTATCAAGCACGGCCGCAATCCGCTGTTTTGGGAGTGCGCCGTTGATGGTATCCACCACTTTACCATCTTTAAAGACAAGCATGGTTGGGATCGTCATGATCTGATACTCGGTGGAAAGGGCCAAGTTTTCATCGGTGTTTACTTTCCCGATCTTAACTTTTCCCGCATACTCTTCGGCCAACTGATCGATGATCGGTGCCACCATCCGGCACGGACCGCACCAAGGTGCCCAAAAATCAACCATCGCTACGCCCTGATAGTCGAGCACTTCCGCTTTAAAATTGTCCTGGTTTAATGTCAAAGCCATCTTATTGTCCCTCCTCAAATTAATAAAATTTCTTAAAGATATCGGTAAAACGCTTCATCGCCGCCTCCGGATTACCCCCTTCAGCCACTTCCTGCGCGAGACAGGTTGCCAGTTGATTGCTTAAGATCGTCATTGCCACTTGCACCACCGCTGCTTTCACCGCAGCCGCCTGGTAAACCACTTCCTGGCAGGGACGGTCTTCTTCAATCATCCGTTGCAACCCCCGCACCTGGCCTTCAATCCGGCGCAGACGTTTTAAGAGGTCTTCTTTAATATCTCCGGAAATCTGGCCAATATGTTCAGCCCCATGCTGGGCCATCATTCCACCTCCTTACTATACCCCCTACGGTATATAATAGACGACATTCTCCGTTTTGTCAAGGGGGTAGGTCGCCCTTTAGATTTCGAGTTTTCCCGCAACCGGCAGCCGTGGTTTGGGTCCCAACGGATTCGTCGTCACCCGCAAAGCAGGTGCCGTCTGCCGCCGTTTATATTCACTACGGTGGACCGCCTTGATCACCCAATCGACTATCTCGGCCCTAAAACCGGCCGCCTTGATCTCCGCCGGTGTCCAGTTCTCATCGAGATATAATGCTAAAACTCGATCGAGGATGGGGTAGGGGGGGAGGGTATCCTCATCCAATTGGTCCGGACGCAACTCGGCCGAAGGTGGTTTCCTGATGATCTCCGCCGGAATCACTTCCCGCTCCCGGTTGGCTTCCTTGGCCAATTCGTAAACCATGGTTTTGGGCACATCGGCGATGACCGCAAGTCCGCCGCTCATATCAACCCCGTTCAGCGTGGAATAACCCACCATCAATTCGCTTTTGTTACCAGCACTCAGTACCAGATAACCGTATTTATTGGATAACGCCAGTAAAATGTTGGCCCGAATCCGGGCTTGTAAATTCTCTTCCGTGGTGTCATGCGCGCCATTTTGGTGGCCAATGTACGGCCGCAATCCCGTCAGAAAGCTCTGGAAAAAGGAAGTAATGGGGATCACCTGCAAGTCGATCCCCAAGTTTTGCGCCAAGACCCGGGAGTCTTCCACACTACCGACGGAAGAGTAGGGGGAAGGCATCGCCACCGCCAGTACATTCGCGGGGCCCAGGGCTTCGGCGGCCAGGCAGCAAACGAGGGCAGAATCAATCCCGCCGGATAGGCCGATAACGGCTTGCGTAAACCCGGTCTTACGGGCATAGTCGCGGATCCCCAGCACTAAAGCATCGTAGACCATCCGCCGCGCCGGAGGACGAGACGGGACCTCCGACGCCGCCCCGGACGAAACCTCCGCCTCCAGATCAACCACCGCTACCGCTTCCTGAAAGGAAGGAGCCTCATAACGCGTTGTCCCATCCCCACTAAACAAAAGGCTTTGTCCGCTGAAGATCATCTCTTCGTTGGCACCGACCTGATTGACAAAGAGGAAAGGGGTCCGGAAGCGCTGCGCGCAGGCGGCACCAAAACGGTACAGCTTGTCCTCCCATCCGTAATAATAGGGATAAGCCGCCAGGTTAACAACGAGGCCGGTTTGGGGCGCTAAATCCGACAGGAACGGCGCCGGCTCAAGCTCCGCTTCCGTGGCAGACGCCAGCGTCCAAAGGTCTTCCCCAATGATGACCCCGATCCGTTTCCCGTTAAAAGTAACGACCGGACCCGCTTCTCCCGGTTGAAAATAAGCCGCCTCATTGAACAGATCATAAGCGGGAAGCGTGGCTTTAGCTTGCGTCCACAAAAGCTCCCCTCCGGCGTACAAAAGAGCCGCGTTGTACCAACCCTTTCCAGTCCCTGTCGCCATTGGCATTGGGGCCCCTACTAAAATTGCGGTCTCCGGGTAGCGGGCCGATAAACCGCGTAAACGCTCCTGCGCCGCGGTAATTTGGTGCCGGAACCATTCCTTTTCCAGCAACCCATAGGGCGGATAACCGGTGAGATAAAGTTCCGGCAGGACCAGGAGATCGCTACCCGCGCCTTCCTGGGTCAATAATTGCTCAATGCGGTCTAAATTCCCGCTTAAATCCCCCACCACCGGGTTCAGTTGTGCAATGGTGATCCGCATCACCAATCCCCCTTATGTCCCTTTACTCCTCTACCGTGATCCTTTCTTTTCCTTGGCGACACGGAAAGGATTCTTTTTCAACGGCCTTATTTGGCTTTTAAGAATTTCCCTAGTTTAGTATCGGTCATCATAATATGTTTAATCAACCAATCAACCACCACCCGGTTGGTCTGGGCAATCAGCCAGATTCCGGCGCCCTCGGCTTCAAACTTCGTTTTCAATTCCTTAAAATTCTCAACAAACTTTTGGTGTTGTGCCCGGTGCTGAGCATACTCGGGATAAGCATTGTCGAGCATGGTCTTTTCTTCCGTGCCAAAGTGGACCTTTACATATTCTTCTAAAAAAGATAACACCTTACCGACCTCTTGCTTCCCTTCCCCGCGTTGACAGGCCTCTAACAGATCATTGATCCTACTGAAGAGCTCTTGGTGTTGGCGGTCAATCTCCTCCACACCAACCGCATATTCGGGTGTCCATTTTACCAACATAGTCAGCACCTCTTTTCTAGGTTATTTATACTGTTTATTCCTCTTTCTTGGTAGAAACCCTTTTCCAGTCCGGAAAATTTAACCGGCAAATCCTTTTGGCCTAAAAAAAAGGTAGACCATCCGGTCTACCTCTGCCCATCCATCTGCTTAATCTTTTTGACTGCGGGGCCGTTCCCGAAACCGTTCCAAGGCCAACTGGGCCAGGCGCTCAATGAGCTCCGGATAGGGTATGCCACTGGCGGCCCATAGCTTCGGATACATGCTGATCTTGGTAAAGCCGGGGATCGTATTGATCTCATTAACGAGGATCCGTCCGTCCTCCTTGAGCACAAAGAAATCGACACGCCCCATCCCCGCACAATCAATCGCTTTAAACACCCGTACCGCCAGGTCCTGTACCTGCTCCGTCTGTTCCGGCGTTAAACGGGCGGGAATAATTAGCTCGGAGTCGTTTTTCACGTATTTATCTTCATAGCTGTAAAATTCAGCGCCGGGAACGATCTCCCCCGGAACAGAAGCACGGGGTTCCTCATTACCGAGAACCGCGCATTCCACCTCATAGGCGTCTAAAAAGGCCTCAACCACCACTTTACGGTCAAAAGAAAGCGCCAGAAGGAAAGCCTGCTCCAGCTCCATGCGGTTATGGACTTTACTAATCCCCACACTGGACCCCATATTCGCCGGCTTAACAAAACAAGGATAGCCCAGACGGTCTTCGATTGCCGTACAGATCTGTTCCTGGTCGTTCTCCCATTCGTACCGGCGGTAAACCAGATAGTCTCCGACAGGCAGACCATGGTGTTTAAAGAGGGCTTTCATAATTTCTTTATCCATGCCAACCGCCGAGGCCATTACACCGCCGCCAATATACGGGATCCCGGCCAACTCCAAGAGCCCTTGCACTGTACCGTCTTCACCCATAGGCCCGTGGAGAAGGGGAAAAGCCAGATCAACCTCCTCGCGCAGGTAACCCAATAAGAAACCAGTGTCGTTTTGTACAAGCCGGGCAATCTCCGGGTTTTGACCGCCACTAACCGCACAGCAACCGCTTTTTACCAGTGTCTCCGGGGCGAGTCCGGGAATCCACTGTCCTTCTTTACTGATCCCAATCGGTAAAACTTCGATTTTTCCGCGGATCGCCTGAGCTACGGAAGCAGCCGACATCACCGAAACTTCATGTTCACTTGATTGTCCGCCGTAAAGAAGCGCCATTTTCAGCCCCATCCTGCTTCCACCACCATTCTTCTCCGTTCTCGTTCTTATATTTATATATCATATACAACAGGTCGGTCGAAGAATACCTTTTCCCATTATTTTGGTAAATAACCGGCCGGATCAACGGGAACCCCGTCTTTACGGACCTCAAAATGGAGGTGGGGGCCGGTACTCAGTCCCGTGCTTCCGGATTTCGCAATTACTTGTCCTTGGGTCACCAGATCCCCTTCTTTAACTAAAAGCCGCGAATTATGGGCATATGCCGTCGCCAGGCCGTTCCCGTGATCAATCACGATAAAGTAGCCGTAACCGCCATTCCAACCACTGATCATCACCCGTCCCCGGTCCGCAGCCAGTACATCGGTTCCAGTGGGGATGGCAATGTCCATTCCGGAGTGGAACCGTTTCTGCTTCAGAATCGGGTGCATCCGTTCGCCAAAAGGCGAACTGATCCGCCCTTTTTTCGCCAGCGGCCAGATCATGTTGCCGGTGCCGAGAGCCTCCCTTTGCTGCCGCCGTTTAATCTCGGCTTCGATCTCCCGCGAGGTGGCCTCCAGCTCATCAAGGGCCGCTTCTAGTCTTTTCCGGTCCCGCTGAACCTTATTTAGCTCATCTTCGGTCTTTTTGATCAGCGCTGTTTTGAGTTTTTGTTGCTCCGCTGTGGTTTTTTCCAAGGTGATTACCGTCGCCCGTTGTTGATCCAAGGCCCGTCTTTTCTCCTGGAGCGTTCTTTGTTGGACACCGATCTCTTCCTTAATCGCGCTTACTTCCGCAATCAAACGCGCATCGGAGCGCAGAAAATAGGCGACCATCTCAAATTTACTGATTAAATCAGCAAAACTCTCCGCCGATACCAGCAACTCCAGATAACTCATCGGGCCATATTTGTAGACGGCAACCAAGCGTCGGTTATATTGGTCCGCCCGCTCCTGTTGGAGGCGATCCAACCGCGCCAATTCCTGTTCCACCTGGGCCTGTTCCCGTTCCAACTTAGCGATCTCCCGTTGGACCAGACGCCGTCTTTGGTCTAACCTTTCCAGTTCCAACTCAATCTGATCGAGTTCTTGCTGGGCAGTGATTAAAGCGCTTAAGACCGAAGACTCCTGCTTTTTTGTAGTCGAAAGCTGCTTTTTGGTCTGTTCAATTAAACGGTTGATCCGCTCCAGCTCGGCTTCCTCCTGAGCTGGCAGGGGAGGGACAAAGAAAAGAAGCCACAGGAAAACAAGGACCCAACCAAGCCTGCTGCGTTGTTCTCCTTGCCGCATTGCGCCCATCCTTTTCCCCGAACTTAAATTTAAAAGCGTTCATTAATCTCTTAGTTTCGCTTTTGTTCAGGGTTTTCCTGCCAACAATCCGGCAAAGAAACATACCCCTTTGCGACGCGGACGGTAATCGACGTAAGCGCCTATCTACACGCTTGGGTCACCGCACCATCTGATCCCCAGATAGGCGGCCAATTCCCGGTTGGCCGTCGAAAGATCGCCTTTATCCACCGCACTCAAGTGATCCTTGCCTAAACACAAGGCCGCCACTTGCATCTCCTGCACTGAGGCTTTTAAGAAATTCGCCAGACTTTGCGCCCCCTGATCAATATTAAGCTTGTCCTTCTGCCGTCCACCTTCAAAGATCAACTTGGTCGGCGGATCCCACGGTAGAACTTTTACCGCCTGGGTATGGACCAGCGCAATCAGGGCAATGGTCCCGATAAAAACCGCATCCGCCCCTAAAGCCAGGGCTTTTAGAAAATCCATGCCCGTGTAGAGCCCACCACCGACCAAAAGGGAGATCTTGCCCGTCAATTTTTTTTCGGTCAAGAACTGTCGCGCCCGCACTAAAGCGTACAGGGTAGGCGTCCCTAAAGCATCCAAACTGGAACCTAGACCACCGTGGGTTCCCCCTTCCATCCCATCGATGGCGATGAAATCAGGTTTAGCCCGAACAAGGATCTCCAGTTCCCGCTCGAGCCATTGGGTGGCACCCAGTTTAAAGCCGACCGGTACCCCCTCCGCATGCGCCCTTAAGGCTTTAACCAGTTCCTTTAATTCGTGATCCGTTTCCGCCTCCAACAGCCGGGGCGGGATTACCGCTTTTTCCCCCGGCTTTACTCCTAAAAGGCGACGCAGTTTGGGGTTGCGGGCCAAACGGCGGGGAGGAAGCTCGGCTGGAGCCGGTCCCCACAGGCCCTGTCCCAATTGAATCTCGACGGCATCCGCCTTCTGTATAACTTCCAGGTCCTTCGCCCAACTTCCGCGGGCGTATTGAATGATCAGCTTTTCCGCCGCCGCCCGTTCTACCGGCAAAAAAGGCCCGTTCCCGGTGTTGCTGGCTGTTCCGGCCATGGTTGCCCCTAAAGCCAGCGCTTGCTTGGTCTTGGCGCTCAAAGCAGTCCCGTAGGCCATGCCCCCAATGAGGACCGGAATCTTTAGTTTCAGAGGATACTTGGCCTCCGGGCCGATCACCACCTCGGTCCCAACTTGCGTGTAATCCAACAACGGCAGGCGGTGGAGGTACACCGGATTAAAATACAGATCATTCCACGGGGAAACCGCATTGCGCCGCCCAAAGGGCCGCCCGGGCGGTTGCCCATGGGCAGACCGCAATTCCGTCTCGACCAAACGGCCGAGCCCGATCATTTTTGCCAGATTATAAGTTTCAAAGAGATTACTCCAGTATCGTTCGGTGGTAATACGTTTATACAAAAATGCGAAGATGAGATGGATGATCCCCCGGCTGGCCACCACCAGCAAGCAGAGGATTACCGTGAACCCGGTAATAGTCGCCAAAACGCCCAGGCTGAATAGTTTCATTACAATTCGCCTCGCCCCATGATTATTAATAACGATATTCTAACCAAGAATACCGCTTTCTAACCGTCTTTACTGGTTATCCCAAACCTTTGGGATTTTTCCAGAACTGGGTTTCCCTCTAATTCCCACTAGGAAAATCCATTTCTAGCAAGAAATATGCTTTATGCCAGGTCGTCCATGTCGCTTCAGATCCAACTTTCATCACACCTCTAATTGCCGTCGGCGACCAATAACGACAACATGAAAGAGGAGTGTTCACAAATGAAAGGCAAAAAACGTTACATCCGTCACGGATCATTTCTGCTGGCCTTACTGGTCATGTTCTTACCAGTTCTCGCCAGCGCCCAAACCTACCAAGTGAGGCCGGGGGACTCCTTGTACCTTATTTCCCGCCGTTTTAATGTCCCCACCGATACGATCAAAAATAGTAATAACTTAGGTTCCAATATGATCTATCCTGGACAAACCCTCACGATTCCAACGGCCTATAAGGTTCGTCCCGGTGATTCCCTTTACCTGATTGCCACCCGCAACGGGGTCTCTTTATCCAGTTTGCGGGCGACCAATAACCTCTGGCATAACTATCTGGAAGTCGGGCAAACCCTCTACGTGCCTTCCGCCCAGGGAAACACCAATCCGGGCTCCGGGTCGTCTTCCGGCGGTGGTCAGGTCTATACAGTACGCACCAACGACAGCCTTTATTTAATTGCCAAACGTTATGGCACCACCATTCAAGCCCTGAAAACCGCAAATAAGCTCTCTTCCGACTTTATTTATCCTGGACAAGTATTAACGATCCCGGCCGGAGCAGGCTCTTCTAACCCCAGCGGAAACAAGGGCAATACGGGGAACAGCGGAAGTAGCGGTGGCAATTACGGGACTAAATACAACCTTTCCCAAACGGAGATCCAACTTCTTGCCCGTTTAGTCCGGGCGGAAGCGGAAGGGGAGTCCTACGAGGGACAAGTAGCCGTCGCGGCATCCGTCCTGAACCGGCTTAACGATCCCCGTTACCCCAATACGATCAGCCAGATTATTTACCAGGTTGACCAGGGCATCTATTACCAATACAGCCCGGTGATGGATGGGCGGATCAATTTACCTCCCACCGCCACCAGTTTAAAGGCGGTCCAGGACGCTCTGAACGGATGGGATCCTTCCCATGGAGCTACTGGCTTCTATAACCCGGCGAAAACAACCAACAGATGGGTACGGTCGCATCCGATCACCGCCCACATCGGGAACCATGTTTTCTTCCGGAACTAACACGATGCATAAAGCACAGACAAACTTCGCTAAAAAAAGAAACCGCCCTTCGGGGCGGTTTCTGCATGAAAACAAAAACCTGTCGCCACATGGAGTTTGGTTACTTTAAAACCCTTTTCGCTTGAAAGTAACCGTCACGGTGGTTCCTTTTCCTACTGTGCTGGCCAGCTCAATCTGGGCATTATGAAATTCGGCGCTATGTTTTACGATGGCAAGGCCCAGCCCGGTCCCACCCGTATCCCGGGAATGGGATTTATCGATCCGGTAAAAACGTTCAAAAACCCGGCTTTGCTCCTCCTGGGGGATCCCAATGCCATTATCGGCAACCGTTACGATCACCTGTTCTGCGGCCGGGCTAACCCCCACCTCGACTGTGCCGTTTTCTTTATTATATTTAATTGCATTGTCGCAAAGGTTATAAAGCATTTCCGCCAGGATCGGTCTGACCCCGGCAACGATCGACTTTTCCCCACGCACGGAAAACCGGATCTTTTTCTGCTGGGCCAGGGGGGCTAAACGGTCCGCCACTTCTTGGGCCAGGGCGAACAGATCAATCTCCTCTACTGGAAGCTGTACATCCTTCTCATCGAGCCGGGACAGGTTAATCGTGTCCTCAACCAGACGGAGTAAATGCCTTGCTTCGTTATAGATCCGGTCGATAAAGGCGGCCTGATCTTCCGGCTGGACCATACCGGTAAACATCAGTTCGGCATAGCCCAGAATGGATGTCAGCGGTGATTTCAGCTCGTGGGAAACGTTGGCGGAAAACTCGCGGCGCAATATTTCTACCTTTTGCTGACTCGTTATATCTAAAATAAAGAGAATAACGCCACGTACTTCCTCCCCATCCCGGACTGGACTGGCCAACAGCTCAAAGGTATTTTGTCCCTTGGTAAAGGAATCTTTATAGGCAAGCCCGTCCAGGGCGACCTTCACCGCTTTTTGCAGTACGAGATTACGGCTTACCACCGTAAAATGTTTGTTGTGGTAATCCGGGGAGCGGACCCCGAAAATGGTGGCTGCACTTTTGTTAAGCGTCAAGATCTGACCCCTGTTGTTTAAGATGATGAGCCCTTCCGTCATGTTTTCTGTAATGGCGTTAAACTCCACCTGCTTCTCCTGGAGCTTTTGAAACTGCGCGGCGATCTGCTCCTTCTGACGGGCCATCCGCGAAAGCAATGGAGATAGTTCATCGTAAACGTCATTGGCCAACGGGTTCTCTAGGTTTAGATTGTTAAGCGGAACAATAATCTTCTTTGTCAACAGGTTAGCCAGGGTAAAGGCGAGCACGAGAACCGGCAATAAAATAAGGATAATGTACGGGAGCAAGTCGAAAACGGCTTTATAAACGGTGTTGATCGTTGCGGCCACGCGGAGCACCGAACCATCCGCCAGACGCACCGCCCGGTAAAAGGTCTGGGTGCCGAGGGTTTGCGAAAGATGGACCGCCTCACCAACCCCATCCTGCAAAGCCGCCGTAACCTCCGGCCGGTTCGCATGGTTTTCCATGTTCGCCGGATCGGCCCAGTTATCAAACAAGACCGTGCCGTCCCTGGCTACCCAGGTAATTCGATTGGCATAATCCGCCGTCGACAGCCACGAAAAGTCAAAACCCTCGTTCTCATTGAAGCTGGTGGCCAGGAATAAAGCCTCATTACGGATCTCTTGCTGCATCAGATGGTAAAACCCTTGGTAGATCACGGCGGTAATCAGTAGCGTCGTACAGAAAAGAGTAATGAGGACCAAAAACAACATACTGCGGTAAATACGCCTTTTCATGTTTGCTCTCCAATCCGGTAACCGACTCCCCGCACGGTTTCGATGAGCGAACCGGCAGGACCTAACTTTTGCCGGAGGGTCCGGATATGCACATCCACCGTGCGGGTCTCGCCTTCATAATCATAGCCCCATACTTCTTGCAGAAGCTGATCTCTGGTCAGCACAAAACCTTTGTTTTCCAGCAAGTATTTTAAGAGGCTAAATTCCTTAAAGGTCAGCGTAACCTCCTCGCCATGAACACGGACCGAATGCCGTTCCACATCCATTGTCAGCCCGCCGGCGGAGAGCGTGGTGACTGGTGTCGGTTGCTGGCCGACCCGACGCAGAACCGCTTTTACCCGGGAAAGGAACTCCATGATCCCAAAGGGTTTGGTGATATAATCATCCGCGCCACTGTCCAAACCCAGAACCTTGTCATACTCGGCGCTCTTGGCTGTAAGCATAATCACTGGAATCTCGCGTGTTTTGGCCGACGCCTTCAAGCGCTTTAAGATGGTAATGCCGTCTTCTCCCGGGAGCATGATATCGAGTAAAACCAAAGAAGGGAGGTTACGGTCTAAAGCGGCAAAGAAAGACCGGCTTTCATTAAATCCGTAGGCTTCAAAACCGTTGGCTTTGAGCGCATAGATGATCAGTTCCCGGATACTACGGTCATCCTCCACACAATAGATCATTGGTCTGCTCCATTGCTATGCCGTCCGGTGATGGCAAACTCCACCCATTCGGCAATATTAGTTGCGTGGTCACCGATGCGTTCGAAATACTTGGCGATCAACATCAGGTCAATGGCGAATTCGCCGTTATCGGCGTCCACTCTGATCAAGCTGATCATGTCGCTTTTCACCGCGTTGAACAGATCGTCGACCACATCATCGTAAGCAATAACGGCCCTGGCCAGCTCCAAATCCTGACGGACAAAGGCCTCTATACTATCGGTCACCATCTTTATCGTCGCCTGTGCCATGGCGGTAATGTGCTTTGTCTCTGCCGTCGCCCGCTTAATGTTGGCCAACAGCGTGATCTCCGAAATGTCCCCTGCTTGATCGCCAATGCGTTCCATATCGGTGATCATCTTCAGTGCCGAGGAGATCTGCCGTAGATCCCGGGCCACCGGCTGTTGCTGGAGGAGGAGTTTTAGGCAGAGCCCTTCGATCTCCCGCTCCTTCTGATCGATCTCTTCATCGGCTTCGACCGTCTTTTGGGCCAACTCCCGGTCACCCTCGAGCAGAGCCTTGGTGGCGTTGGCGATGGCCGCTTCGCACAGGGCACCCATCTGGATCAACTGCGTGTTCAAAAGCGCCAGCTGCGCATCGAACTTGCTTCTCATTTAACCGAACCTCCCAGTTATATAATCCTCCGTCCGCTTGTCCTTTGGCATGGAGAATAACTGTTCCGCACTGGCGTATTCGATTACTTCGCCGTGGAGGAAAAAGGCGGTGGAATCAGAGATCCTTACGGCCTGCTGCATATTGTGGGTGACGATAATTATAGTATAGTTTTTTTTCAATTCGACAGCAAGCTCTTCGATCTTGCCCGTCGAGATCGGATCAAGCGCAGAGGTGGGTTCATCCATCAGCAGCACTTCCGGCTGCACCGCCAAGGCCCGGGCAATACACAACCTTTGCTGCTGGCCACCGGAGAGTTCCAAAGCACTCTTTTTCAAGCGATCCTTCAATTCCTCCCAGATCGCCGCCTGCCGCAGCGAACGTTCGACAATATGGTCCAACTGAACCTTGGCACGGATGCCGTGGGTTCGCGGGCCGAAGGCCACATTATCGTATACACTCATCGGAAAGGGATTGGGCTTTTGGAAAACCATCCCCACCCGTCTCCGCAACTGGTTTACATCCATATCCCCGTAAATATCTTCGTCATCCAGGAAGACCCGGCCAGAGACTCGACACCCTTCAATCAGGTCATTCATGCGGTTTAAACATTTCAGCAGGGACGATTTTCCGCAGCCGGACGGCCCGATCAAAGCGGTGATCGCATTGGCTTTGATCTTCAAGTTAATATTCTTCAAGGCGTGGAAATCGCCGTAGTATAGATCCAGATCTTCGATACGGATTTTATCCATGAGTACTCCTTCCTAACCTCTTGTTTCTGGCCTGTTTAGGCTTTGGTCAGTTTTTTGGCCATAAATCCGGAAAACCAGTTGATCAGAATAACAATCATTAATAAGACGACCGCCGTAGCTGCGGCCTGATTGATATACAACCCTTCGCTGGTCAAGGCGTACATATGCACCGACAGGGTACGGGTCGAGTCAAAGAGAAAATCCTTCCCCCGGGGGATCTCGGCGACGGTTCCCGCGGTATAGATCAAAGCGGCCGTCTCGCCGACAATCCGACCGATGCCCAGGATAATCCCGGCGACAATGCCCGGAACGGCGGAGGGCAGAACGATTTTAAAGACGGTCCGCAACTTGCCAGCGCCAAGCCCGAAACTGCCTTCCCGGTAAGCATCGGGCACCGCTTTTAATGCTTCTTCCGCCGTACGCATGATAAGCGGAAGAATCATAATGGCCAGGGTAAAGGCACCCGCCAGAAGCGACATGCCCCATCCCAGCGTAGTGACGAAGAAGAGCAAGCCAAAGAGGCCATAAACGATGGAGGGAATCCCAGACAGGGTCTCGGTGGTCAACCGAATAACCCCCACAAATTTATTCCCCCTTTTCGCATATTCCACCAGATAGATGGCGGAAAAGATCCCGACCGGCGCGGCGATGAGCAAGGCGATAAAGGTCATAAGCACCGTATTAATCAGCGCGGGCATTAATGACACATTAGCCGTAGTATATTGCCACGCAAACAAGTCCGGTGTAATGTGCGGTATTCCCGTGATCAGGATATAACCGATTAGATACAGAAGGATACCAATGGTGAGCACAGTCGCCACCACCACCAGCAGATAGAGGACGAGCGACTGCGGACTGCGCTTGTACGCTTCGAGTTTATGCTTTAGTGCTTTTCGGTTGAGCTTCACCATCAGACGGCCCTCCTTTTGAGCCAGGATAATAGTGAATTGATCAGGAGAATGAAGAAAAACAGAACAACCGCAGTGGCAATAAGCGCCCCCCGATGCAACTCAGCCGCATAGCCCATTTCAATCACGATGTTGGCGGTCAACGTCCGAACCCCTTTGCGCAAGCCCGCGGGCATGCGGGCCTGATTCCCCGCCACCATGATCACCGCCATCGTTTCGCCAATGGCCCGCCCGATCCCGAGAACGACTGCGGCCATGATACCGGACTTAGCCGCGGGTAGCAGAATATAGAAGATGGTCCGTTCATGGCTAGCCCCAAGGGCCAATCCGCCTTCATAATAGTTTTGGGGCACCGCCCGGAGGACCGCTTCACTGACACTGGTAATCGTCGGGAGAATCATAATTCCCAAGAGGATGGCGGCCGCCAGCATGCTGCTGCCGGTCCCCCCGAAGACGTCTCGGATTAGCGGTACGATCACCACCAGCCCGAAAAAACCATAGACCACCGAAGGAATCCCCGCCAGAAGGTTAATGGCTGGTTTAAGGAAGCGATACCACGTTCCCGAGCAATAACGCGCCATGAAGACCGCCGTCAGCAGCCCCAGTGGGACCCCAATGGCAACCGCACCAACCGTCACATAGATGCTGCCTAAGATCATGGGGAAAATTCCGTAGGCGGGCGGGACATTATTCGGTCGCCAGGTCCGACCCAGCAAAAAATCGAAGACCCCGATTTTGCCCATCACCGGCAGACCATTGATCAACAAGAAGAGACAAATGAGGATCACGGCCAGAACTGAGACACTGGCCGCGGCAAAAAAGACTCCTTTCATTATGCGTTCTTGGTATTTCTTCATCAACCTTTGCTCCTTATCAGTCAGCGCCGCTTTGTTTTCGCCCAAACGACGCTGGCGCCTTCGCCATTTATTCTTTAATCTGGTCCCAAGTGGTGATCTCTCCCTTGAAAACCCCCTTAATCTGGTCACTGGTCATATTATCCACCGGATTTTCCTTGTTTACGATAATGGCCAGGCCATCCAGGGCAATCACGGTCGCGTTCAGGTTTTTTCGCTCGCTCTCTTTCAGCGCGCGGGAGGCCATGCCAATATCACACGCCCCGGCCAGCGCCATGTTCAGGCCGGTAGTCGAGTCGCTGAGTTGGATCTCAATCTCCGCATTGGTATTCAATTGCTGGTAGGCTTCTTTTAATTTCTCCATAACCGGTGTGACCGAAGACGACCCTGCCACCACAATTTTCCCCGCCGGCCTGGTCCCGCGGTAGGGGCCGGCGTCTGTAGCCGCGATATAGCCGTTATCTTCCACTACCTTTTGGCCTTCGCGGCTTAGAATGAAAGCGATAAAATCCTGAGTCAACGCGCTTGTTTCCGCTCTCGTCGCAATATTAAAAGGCCGAAAGCCTTTATAAGCATTGCTTTTAATATTAGCAACGGTTGCTTCCACCCCATCAACTTTAAGCGCTTTAACGGTGTTATTCAACGAGCCCAGCGAGATATAGCCAATGGCGTTTTTATTCCCGGCAACCGTCGTCATCACCACCGCGGTGCTATTGACAATGGTCGCCTCCTCCGTGGTGTGATCCACTTTGTTCCCATTGGCCTCCTTCTCCTCGATCCCAAACAATTCAACAAAGGCGCCTCTTGTCCCCGAACCATCCTCGCGGGAGACCACAACGATCTCATCACTACGCTTCCGGCCGGTGCAGCCGGTGAGCACCAGGGCTACCACTATTAGGACAAGGGCTGACCGCAGATGTTTTTTCAAGCCTGCTCTCTCCTTCCACTGATCTTTGACCGATTTCAACTCAAATTTACGGCACCGAAGTTAAAAGCAGAAACCGGCTTGTGTAAAATCTAAATTAAATTGTAAACACGTTGTTACGGCAGGCTTATTTTTGAATGCTCCGGAGAAAAAAAAGACGCTGCCTTTTTCATGGCAACGCCTTAGAACAGCCCACTGCGGTTTGCTTCCGTCAAAAACATACTGGTCATTCTCCCGGCAGCAAAGGTCCTACTCCGAATGACCTTACTTTTAGTACACCAACCTAACTTTCTAAAACAAACGTTATCCCAAACCCGGCGCTTTACGCCTGCTCTTACTGCTGGAACAACTAACTCCTACTCCGGTAAAAACGATAAATTAAGAATCTCGCTGACCGGTGTCGCTTGCGGAATTAGCCCTAAGTCGATCATTAGCTGCTGGGCATCCTCCCAACTGGCCGGGTCCGAACGGCCAAGCCCGTGCGCCCGCGTATAGTCGTTCTCCCATAAAGCCATGGAGGCTTTTAAGACCTCCCATTCTTGCTTCCTTTGCTCTTCTCCCAGTGCAGCAAGGTGTTTAAGACAGATCGCAAAGGTCTCTTCCGGGTGGGCCAGCGCATACTGCAACCCTTTGTAACTAGCCCGGACCATTTTGCCAACTTCAGCAGGGTCCTTCTTCACTTTTCCGGCTCCGGTGATCAGGCCGTGACCGACTAGGGAAAAGTAATCCCAGGAATTAATCTGGTTCACCGCCACCCCCATCGCTTTAAGCTTGATCGGCTCGTTGTTGGCAAAACCGACCATGGCATCCACCTTATCTTCTAATAAGGATGGGATCTGGGTATACCCGATATCAATCAAATTAACATCCTGCTCGGCGAGGCCAGCCCGTTTAATGATGGCCTGGGCCGCCAACAGATTAGTCCCGTATAAAGGTAGACCCACCGTTTTTCCCTTTAAGTCGGTGGCGGTTTTAATCCCCGACTCCGCTTTCGCAATGATCGCTGGGGGGAATTCGGCGTACAAACTCATTAGATAAACCACAGGAATCCCTTGTCCCCGCGCCACCAACACTTGATCCCCGCCGGCGATGGCATAATCCATCTTCCCCGTGGCTACCAACTGTAATGCGTCGATATCCATCCGGTAGTCAAAGACAACCTCCAGTCCTTCTTCCTGGAAAAAGCCTTTCTCTTCCGCCACATACCAGGGGGCAAACTGAACATTGGGAATATAGGTCATCGCCAGCGTAACCTGGTGCTGGCGTTCAGTCCGAGCCCAAAAGAGCACTCCTCCGACGAGGAGGACCGCCACCGCCAGAAGGATAAGCAGTTTTTTCTTCATCTTTCCTGTCCTCCGATCCAAATAATCCGAATAATTAGAATTCCCGACAATTGCTAGGGAAGACCCTTTTCCTAACGATCCTTGTTTTTATGCCAAGGCATCACCACCGCCTCCAGCCAAGAAATCAAGAGATAAAAACCGATCCCCATTACCGCCAACGCCAGCAAAGCCACGAAGATTAAGGCGGTGTCAAAGGTACCACGGGCAAAATAGACCAAATAGCCGAGGCCGCGCCCGGCGCCGGAGAACTCGCCGACGACCGCGCCGATCACCGAAAGGGTCAACCCCATCCGAAACCCACCAAAAAGCACAGGTAAAGCCGAAGGGACTTCCAGTTTGAAAAAGATCTCCCGCTTCCCGGCCCCCATGATCTTTAACATCTCTTTCAAGCGGGGATCGGTTGCTCTTAAACCCACGACCCCATTGGTTAAGACCGGAAAAAAAGCGGTCAGGGCGGCAATGATGACCTTGGAAGTAAGGCCAAAGCCGAACCAGATCACCATGAGCGGAGCCAAGGCCACAATGGGGATCGCCTGGATCGCTACGACCACCGGTGTAACCAAGCGGTCTAAACGGGGGTGGCGCGCCAGCAAATAACTAAGGGGTAAAGCAGCCCCGGCCCCCAACAAGAACCCGAGCAAAGCTTCGACCAAAGTGGTCCGGAAATGGACGGTAAAAAGTCCGCCCTGGCGGAAAAGTTCTTGGGCGCGACGGGCGACCGCCCCCGGCGAAGGGAGAATATAACCAGGATAAAAGGTCGACAGCCAAGCCCAAACCGCTATAACGACAATTCCCACAAGGAGAAGGGCGATCAGCCTTTCCCGGCCAGAACCGGAAGTAACCACCCGCTTATTCATGTCCGGTGCACCATCCTTTCGCCAAAAGATCCTGGACGGCACCGACCAAAGCGGCAAATTCCGGCGTACTCATCAGTTTGAGCTCCCGCGGGTACGGTAGATCAATCTTGATCTCCCCCAGTATCCGTCCGGGTTTTTCCCCCATCACTACCACGCGATCGGCGAGAAAAACCGCCTCAAAAATATTGTGGGTGACCATCAAACCGGTAAACGGTGCTTGCTGGCGAATACCCATAATCTCCAGGTGGAGTTGGCTTCTGGTCAGGGCATCAAGCGCCGCAAAGGGTTCATCCAAAAGCAGGATCTCCGCCTTGCTGACCAGCGCACGGGCCAGGGCAACCCGTTGCCGCATCCCCCCCGACAGTTGATGGGGGTACTTGTCTTCCACCCCGTGCAAGTTAACCAAATGTAGAGCCGCCTGTGCCTTGACCTTCCATTCCCCCCGGTCACCAGGGCGGCCGTTCAGTTCCAGGGGCAATAGTACATTATCGATCACCTTCCGCCAGGGCAAAAGCAGTGAATCCTGGGGAACAAAACTCAACCGCGCCCAATTGAGCGGCTTTTTCTCTCCGAAAACTTTAATCTCCCCCCGGTCCGGTGTTAAAACCCCGGCGATCAACCGTAAAAGGGTTGATTTACCACAACCACTGGGCCCGACCAAACAAAGGAACTCCCCTTCATCCACCACCAAATTAATCCCGTCGAGCTCCGGTGCACAGTGCGCAGTAAAGGCGAGTGTAACATCGTTTACTTCAATGACCGTTCCCACTATTTAACCTCCTCTTACGTAGCGTCGCCCACTTTCGACCATACCTTTTACCCACAATTAACTTTGCCTTCTATGCTAAATCCTTACGGCCTATCCAAACTCCTTGGCTCAGATTTTGGCAAAAGAAAAAACCCCGAAGTTCTCCTTCAGGGTTCCTGTCAAAGTAAGGTGTAAGCCGCACTCAAACTCGGATTCCTTCTTCCATCCGGACTATACCGTCGGTTCTGGATTTGCACCAGATCAGCTTAGGATTAAGCTCGTGGACTTGGGATACCCCTTACCACCGGTCGGGAATTGGCCGCGCGGCCGCACCCTGCCCTGAAGGATCAATGATCATCTATTGTTTTGTATGTATTGTACCTTCTTTCTCCCCTTTTGTAAAGGGCAATCATATCAGCCACGTACGGCCCTTGGTAGGGGACAACCCAAAAAACTTATAACGAAATATTTTGCACCAGAATGGTTTTTTTCGCTTCTTCGCTCTTTAGATAAAGCGGCAGTTTCCCCACGGGAAGATCCCGGCGGTCAAGGACGAAAAAGGCTGCCGGATAAGTCAACCGTTGTACTGCTCCCGCCTGGAGTGGTTTTTCTTCCCGGTAGGCGATCTCGAGCCCGTTTCTTTTTAGGCGGACCCCAAGGGGGGTCAACCCAAACCCACCACTAGGGCGTTCCCCAAGGTAGACCCCGATGACCAGATTTTTTTCATAATCAATTTTATACGGGCGGAGTACCGCCGGGGCTTCCTCGGCACTGGTATATACATCACAGGCCGGTTCCTGGACACGGTTGAGATTTTTCGCAATAAAATCAAACTTCAGCGCTTTACCCCGTTCCACTGGCCGCCAGCGCAGCCGTCCACCGCTGGCGACAATCCCCAATTTACCGACGACTCCTCCTAAAATCCCGAGAAACCGATACCAGCTCCGCTGCCACCGACGGCGCCGACTAAAAAACATCGGCATCATCTTGACCAGCAGATTGGCTAGGCGGTCCGCGTCATGGCGGACCAGTCCGTTGATGTTCAAGAGGGGCCCCGAGACCGGACGCACCCCCAGACTAAGCACCTTCTCCTGGTCAGGCAAGACCGGTTCGGCCCCTTCTTCGGCGTAAATAGCCTGGGCTAAGGGCGGAACCTCCTGATCATTAATGATCATATAATCCACAAGTTTGGGGTCGGTGTGCTCCAGGAGGACACGCAAGTGATCCGAGGCGCTGAAGCCGTCGGTTTCACCGGGTTGCGTCATCACATTACAGATATAAATTTTCGTCGCCGCCGCCGCTTTCACCGCCGCCAGGATTTCTGTGACGAGTAAAGGCGGAATCACACTGGTAAACAGGCTTCCCGGACCAATGATAATGAGGTCGGCCGCCGCGATCGCTTCTAAACTCTCGGGCACGGCTTTCGCTGCCGCCGGTTCCAGATAAATCCGCTTAATCGGCGTCTTACTCCGGCTTATGGTTGATTCGCCTTCCACCATCGCTCCGTCTTGCAGTTCGGCCCGGAGACTAACATTATCCAAGGTTGCCGCGAAGATCCGTCCTTTTACCGCTAAGACGTTAACCGAGGCCTCGATCGCCTTTTGAAAATCACCCGTAATCCCGGTCATCGCGGTCAGGAAAAGGTTCCCGAAGTTATGGCCAGCTAAACCGCTGCCCCCATTGAACCGGTATTGCATCAACTGTTCCATCAGCGGCTCCAGGTCGGCCATGGCAATCAAGCAGTTACGAATATCACCGGGCGGTAAAATACCAAACTCCTTCCGCAACCGCCCCGAACTGCCGCCATCATCGGCCACCGTCACGATGGCGGTCAGATCGTTGGTTATTTTCTTTAGGCCGCGCAGGATCGTCCCCAGTCCCGTACCGCCCCCAATGACAACGATCCGGGCTTCCCGTTCTAATAAGCGAAAACGCTTTCTTTCCGTGATAAAGGCCGCACCCAGCTGGTTCCGGACCCGCGGTACCCAAACCACCAGCAACAAACCGCCAACGACCAAACAACCACCGAACCAGTGGTTAAGATTGGTTTTGGCGCAAATAATTAGTATGCCAAAGACGACCAGTCCCAATCCGCAGATCAGCCTGGTACGCCAGGGATCTTGGCGGTACGGTCGGAGCATAACCTCTCCCCCTAACTGATATCTCTATGCTCAACCAGGGCCCTGTAACCCTTGGCTTTTATAAACTCCCGCAGTTGATTGGCGACCGTAACCGAGCGGTGGCGTCCACCGGTACAACCAATCCCGATCACCAGTTGCATCTTGCCTTCGTTGATATATTGGGGAATTAAAAAATCAATAAAACTGTAGAGTTTCGAAAGGAATTTCGTGGTCACCGGCCACTTCAGGACATAATCGGCAACTTCCTGATTATTTCCGTCCAGTTCCCGTAAGGAGTCGACATAATATGGGTTCGGTAAAAACCGGACATCAAAAACCAGGTCCGCATCGAGCGGAATGCCATGGCTGAAGCCAAAAGAGACGATGGTGATGATCATCTTCTGTCCTTCACTAAATTGGCTGAACCGACCGATAATCTTCTCCCGCAGTTGCCGCACGGTTATATCACTGGTATCGATGATCATCGATGCTTTCCCTTTTAGATTTTCCAAACGAGACTTTTCCGCCTGGATGGCGTCGGCAATCCTTCCTTCGCCGGCCAAGGGATGACGGCGGCGGGATTCTTTAAACCGTCGGATAATTACTTCATCTTCTGCCTCTAGATAGAGAATCTCGTAGCTGTAACCCTCTTCTTCCAAAAGGTTAAGCGAAGAAAAGAGACTGTCAAAAAAGCCACCGCCTCTAATGTCGACCACCAAAGCTATTCTATTAATCCGCCCTTCCGATTGTGCGCAAAGCTCAGCAAATTTCGGTAGTAAGACAGGCGGGAGGTTATCGACACAAAAATAACCCAGGTCTTCAAAGGCTTTCATTGCTTCCGATTTCCCTGCGCCCGAGATCCCCGTAATAATGACGAAACTGATGGTGTTTATCGCCAACCCTCCCCTCAGATTAGAGGCCATACCGGAATAGTTTTATTCCATTCTTTAAACTTCGCGAAACAAAAGATCTTTCCTGCCGGAAAACCCTTCTAAAATACGTAAAGAGAAAAGCGCAAACGCGCTTTTCTCCACTTGCTTCTGTTGTTTACTATTCTTAGCTTATCTTAACTGTAATGCGGTGATCCGGGACGTATATAAGCTGGTCAATTCAGTGGCTGCTTCCGGCGAGGAAGCCTCGCTATAAATTTGAAAGGCCGGTTCTTCGGCATCGGGTAAAACAAGCGCCCAACCCTGATCGTGGAAGACCTTCAACCCATCAATCACTTCGATCTCTTTATCTTTATTCTCTTCAAAGAGATGACGCATGATCCGGCCCTTATCATCCCAGGAGCAATCGACCTGTTTACGGTCGGTGTAGTAAGCGGGAAGCAGGGCGACCAATTGGGCGAGGCTCCTTTTTTCTCTGGCCATCAACTCCAGGACTTTAGTCATGGCATACAAACCGTCAAAAGTCGCTTGAAAAGAACACCGGCCATCACCGGCGGGATAAAGCTGGGCTTCCGCGACCTTCTCCATCAGTGCCCGCGGGTTGGCCTTCGTCCAGACCACCTCTCCCCGGTTGGCCTGGATCACTTCCTTAATGAATTGGGGGGCAGTTACCGGGAGCGGAATCGTCCCCGCCCCTCCATACTTCAACACCAACAGGGAAAGCAACGCGGTGAACTGTTCCTCCTCAACAACGCCACCTTCACCATCGACCAGGATTAAACACTCCCCATTACTTGCGAGCAGAACACCAAAGTCCGCCCGTTCCCGCCGGACCTGTTCCGCTAGGGAAGGCAAGCAAGCTTTCCTAACGTCCGCAACCGTCCGGTAGGAGCAGGCGGTATCCGCTTCGAAGGCCACCGTTGCACAACCCAGCGCCGTCAGAACCGTCGTCAGAAGCGAATCTAACGGACCATCCACCGGATCAACGCCAACCACCGCTTTGTAGCGGGCGGCCCGAATCTCTTCCCGGGCGGTCGCCTTCAAGATATTCTCTAAATAACGGGCGGAGAATTCGTCGACGTTACGGATCTGGCCCAGGCGGTCGAGGGCGGCCCGCCGGAACTCCTCCGCAAAAAAGGCCTGTTCCACCTTTCTTTCCATCTCCCGGTTGATGAGCAACCCTTGCGCGTCGAAGAATTCCACCAAAATATTCTCCGGTGCCACCGGGGAGACCCGCAGTTGAATCCCGCCTGCCGCTTCCAATGCCACGACGGCTTGCCGGGTCACCGGGGTCGCCGCCACGCCTAAATCATAGAGATTAACACCGCTTCCCAACAAGCCGCTGACCAAAGCGGCTTTCAGCTTTTGGCCAGGCGGATAGTGGTCGGTCCCTAGCACCACCCAACTATTTTCCGGCAGTATCGTGCCGTATGCCACGCCCAGTTTGGCGGCGAACTCGGGGGTAAACTCCAGATTCGCTGTCTTGTCGACGCCCTGGCGTCCAAAGAGGTTTGTCCCCCAGCGGTTCCCCCAGACCAGACTGGAGTTGAGGACCGAACCACTCTCCAAATATTTTTCCGGCCAGGTCCGGACCTCCGGCTTGATCACGGCTTTCGACCCGACTGTACAGCCTTCACCCAAAACCGCCCCTTCGTAAACCCGAACCCCGGATTTTAAATGGGTACGGTGGGCCAAGATTGCCCCCCGGATCTCCGTTTGGTAGCCCACGTAGGTGTGGTTCCAGAGGATGGATTTTTTGAGGGAGGCCTCTTCACCGACGAGGCTATGGTCGCCAACGATCGTATGTTTTCCAAGCTTAGCGTTTTTACTGACCCGCACATACTTACCTAAAACCACCGGGGCCTCCACCTGTGCCGCAGTGGGCAGTTCGGTCCCTTCTCCCACCCAGATCCCTGGGGCAACCTCGTAGCCAGGTGGTGTAAACTTCAGTTTGCCGTCCAACAGATCGTAATTTGCTTGTCGATATTGTCCCAGGTTACCCACATCGGACCAGTAACCCTCGGCCACGTAACCGTATAAGGGTTCGCCCGCCTTTAAAAGCAGCGGGAAAAGATCCTTACTGAAGTCGACGGCCTGATCCTTCTCGTAATAGCGGAAAACCTCCGGCTCAATCAGGTAGATCCCGGTGTTCACTGTATCACTGAAGACTTCACCCCACCCGGGTTTCTCTAAAAACCGCTTGATCCGCCCGTCCTCTTCGGTAATCACCACCCCATAATCGAGGGGGTTCGTCACCTTGGTCAGCACGATGGTGACCAGGGCCCGGCGGGCCCGGTGAAATACCAGGGCTTCCGCCAGGTTGATATCGGTGAGGGCATCGCCACTGATCACCAGAAAAGTCTCGTCCAGAAAGGCTTCGGCATTTTTCACGCTCCCCGCCGTACCGAGCGGGGTTTCTTCCACGAAATAACGGAGGTTGACGCCAAACTCCCGCCCGTCACCAAAATAGTTGGTGATGAGTTCGGGAAGGTAAAAGAGGGTCATCCCGATGTCAGTGAAGCGATATTGTTTCAACAGCGCCAAAATATACTCGACCATTGGGCGGCCCGCGATCGGCACCATCGGTTTTGGCTGTTTACAAGTTAAGGGGCGCAGTCTTGTTCCTTTTCCCCCCGCCATGACAATGGCCTTCATTGGTATCCCTCCTTTTGCCCGTTAAAAACCGGAGGTAACTGGTCCGCCTCCCCGCCGGTCGGCGTATACCGACTGTAGGCAAGGGCCGCGGCGGGGACCGAACGGAGCCGGTGGTCACTGGGCAATCCCCGCCCGGCCGTCGCCACCTGGCGGTGCCAATCGGACCGTTTATACTCCCACAGAATTTCTTGGTAGACATCAATGGTCTCAGCGGCAATCTTCCCCCAATTATACGTGGTTTCCAGATCGCGCTGGGCTTGCTCCCGCATGGCAGCCGCCTGTTCCGGATGGTTGAGAACCCATAAGATATTATCCGCCAGCGATTCCGGGTTGTTAGGGAAAGCCTTCAAACCGTTCTTTCCGTGCTGGACCACTTCGCCCAATCCACCGGTATCGGTGACAACCACCGGTGTTCCCGCTGCCATCGCTTCCAAAGCCACGATCCCGAACGGTTCATATAGACTGGGGAAAACCGCAACATCGGCCGTGCTGAACAAGGCGTTCCGTGTTAAGTCATCAACATAACCGGTGAAATAAAACTTATGATAAAGGCCCATTTCTCGGGCCCGGTGATGTAAATGTTCCGCATAGGGGCCTTTTCCGGCAATGATAAACTTGACCTTTTCGTTGTGCGCTAGAATTCGCGGAGCAGCCGCCAAAAGCAGATCCAACCCTTTTTCAAAGACCAAACGGCCAACATAAAACACGACCTGCTCATCATCGGCGGCATATTTCCGCCGGATCGCCCGGACATCCCCCGCTTGCCGACGAAATGGCTCCGGATAAACCCCATTGGGAATGACTCGCAATTTATTCAGGGGCAGCTGAAAGATGCGCTGCAGTTCGCCCCGCATATAGCGGCTACAACAGATCACCCGCCAAGCCTCAAAAGCCAACCACCATTCGACATTACTGATGTAGCGTTGCAACTCATTATGGAGGCCGTTATTCCGTCCCCATTCGGTCGCATGAACCGTCGCGACCAACGGTTTGCGGAAGGCATGTTTTAATCCTTTTCCGGCGTAAGCCACCAACCAATCATGGGCATGGATTAAATCGAAGTCTTCCCCATCTTCAACCATGGATACGGCCTTCTCCATTAACTGCAGATTAAGCTGCATCACCCAAGAGACAAAGTCGGGCGGTTCGGGGGCGCTACGCCCGACCCGGCAGATCTTGATCCCGTCGCGCTGTTCCCTGCTTTCCGCTGGGGCATTGCTCCTGGTCAAAACCGTCACTTCCTGTCCTTTTTCTGTTAAGGCCAGAGAAAGATCGTGAACATGGGGGGCAATCCCACCCACGATTTCCGGCGGATATTCCCAGCTCAGCATTAAAACCCGCATTTATTTCTTCCTCCTTAAACATTACCGGCCGGCTTGAATTATGATGCCTTTGGTAAAGTTGTAAACTTATTCTTCCCCGGTAGATCCGACTTAATGCGCCAGCAATTACCATTAAACAAAAAAGCCTCCTCTCCGTTCTGGAGAGAAGGCTTTTACCGAAGGACAGCGTTTTGGCTTCCCTTTTTTTTCCTTAATCTTTAAAATTGGTTTATCTTTGCCGCCCGACGCCGGATCTCGACCCCAAAATAATCCATGACACCACCAACAGGAGGCTGGGGTTTCCGGACGCGGACCACAATTTCCTGGAGGGAGTAGGCTGTAAGCAGGGTGTCAGCAATCTCTTCGGCCAACCCTTCCAGAAGATTATACTCCCGTTCTTCGACAAGCTCCTTGATTATGGTGTAGACCTCGGCATAGTTGACGGTTGCTTCCAGATCATCGTTGATACCAGCCTGGCGTAAGTCCAGATAAAGTTCGGCATCGACCTCAAAGCGTTGCCCCAACTCCTTTTCGGCCGCAAAAACCCCATGGTATCCATAGAAGATCATGTTTTGTAAAACTAATTTGTCTGTCGCCATTTTCTTCCCCTCTTTCCAACCCATTTTACCGCAGGACCGAGAAGAAGTGAAGCGCCTTTCGTTAAAAAACGCGGCAAATGGTAAATTTACTGTTAAGCAGTTTTTTCATTATTTCCATACGAATTGACAAACGGTGAAATAACGATACAATTAAAATGACATAAGGGGGGTAGTAAATGTCACAACTTGAGTTGATCACGGAAATCCAAAAGTTAAAAGCAGAAAGAGATGCTTTGATCTTAGCCCACACTTACCAAAACGATGAGGTGCAGGATATCGCCGATTTTGTCGGTGATTCGCTGGAGTTAAGCCGTTTGGCGGCCGATTCACCCCATTCGGTTCTTGTTTTATGTGGTGTCCATTTCATGGCGGAAAGTGCCGCCCTTCTTTCCCCCGAAAAAACGGTTTTACTGCCTGCTCCCGAAGCCGGCTGTCCCATGGCGGATATGGCCGACGCCGAGACCGTCAAAGAGTGGCGGGCAAAATATCCCCAGGCGGCAGTCGTCGCTTACGTGAACACCAGTGCCGCGGTCAAGGCGGTCAGTGACATCTGTTGCACTTCTTCCAATACGGTAAAAGTCGTGCGCTCTTTAGCCGAAGAGGAGATCATTTTTCTTCCCGACCAAAACCTGGGGAGCTATGTTGCTGCTCAGATCCCGGAGAAAAAGTTCCATCTGTGGCCTGGGTTCTGCCGTACCCATCACCAGGTCTCCGTCGATGAGGTTGAAAAGGTAAAACAGGCCCATCCGGAAGCCAAGCTTTTAATCCATCCCGAGTGCCGACCAGAGGTCATCGCCCACGCCGATTTTATCGGCAGTACGAAACAGATTGTCGAACAAGTGGCGAAGATGGATGCCTCCACATTTATTATCGGCACCGAGATGGGCATCATCCATGGTCTAAAAAAGCGTTACCCGGATAAACGTTTCTATCTTTTAACTCCCAAACTGGTCTGTCCAAACATGAAAAAAACGACCTTAGCGGATGTGGCCACTGCCCTCCGCACGCTCCAACCGGTGATTACCGTACCGGAGCCAATCCATTCACAAGCCCGCCGTAGTCTCGAACGGATGTTGGCGGTTAAATAGGTTCTCCTACTTTTCTCTCCTCTCCTCGCCCCAGCGGGGAGAGGTTTCCCTTTTAGCTCTAATTTTAAGGAGGCCATCAATAATGAAGATTAATCTCTCCACTGCCGGTCAGAGCGTGGCCCCTTTTTTGGTGATCGGTAGCGGAATCGCCGGACTTTATACCGCTCTTAAATTAGCGGAAATCGATGCCGTAACTTTAATCACCAAAGATACCCTGGAAGAAAGTAATACCAGTTACGCCCAAGGCGGCATTGCCGTTGCCCTTAGTCCGGCCGACTCCCCAGAATTACACTACACCGATACAATTCAAGCTGGTGCTGGTCTCTGCTTGCCTCCTGCGGTTGCTGCATTGGTGCATGAAGGTCCGGAACGGGTCCAGGAATTAATTACTTGGGGGGTCCCCTTTGATGCCGAGGCTGGAACCTTGCTCATGACCCGGGAAGCAGCCCATTCTTATCCCCGGGTTTTACACGCCGATGGTGATGCCACCGGCCGCGAAATCACAAAAATCCTTGCCCAACGGGTCTTGGCCCATCCACAGATCACGGTAAAGGAAAATCATTATGCCGTGGCACTGCTCACCGGGGAAGGCGGTTGCTACGGTGCCCTGGTCCTAGCCGAAAACGGAATACAAACCAGTCTTCTAGCGGAAGCAACGGTTTTGACAACCGGAGGTTGCGGACAGATTTTTACCGATACCACCAATCCCGCCGTGGCCACCGGCGATGGTTTGGCCCTGGCCTTCCTGGCGGGTGCCCCCTTGGCGGATCTGGAATTCGTCCAGTTTCACCCGACCGCCCTCCATCTGGACGGTGCCCCCTGTTTTCTGATCACCGAGGCGGTCCGGGGCGAGGGGGGAATTCTCCGTAACCAGAAAGGGATCCGTTTTATGCCTTCCTACCACGAACAGGCAGAACTGGCCCCCCGGGATGTGGTCGCCCGCAGCGTATGGTCGGAAATGGCAAAGACCGGTGCCGACCATGTTTACCTTGATCTTTCCTTGTTAAGTGCGGATCTGATTAAACGCCGTTTTCCCAATATCTACGAAACCTGTTTACGTTATGGCCTTGATATTACCAAGGCACCGATTCCAGTCGCCCCGGCCGCCCACTATATGATGGGGGGCATCGCCATCGATCTTCACGGCCGGACGGCGCTGCCCCGGCTATTTGCCTGCGGTGAAGTGGCCAATCCCGGGGTGCACGGTGCAAACCGTTTAGCCAGCAACTCTTTGCTGGACGGTTTGGTCTTCGGCCATCGCATCTTTGAATACCTCAAAGAGCACCCGCGGACAAGCCCAGCTCTCCCGCCGGAATTGACGGCGGTTTTCCCCACCGAAACCAACCCGGAAAATTTAACCGCTGACCGTTTGGCGCTCAAAGAATTGGCCTCCACCCATCTGGGTATTATCCGGCGGGCAGAGGACTTGCAAAACGCCCAACGCCTTCTGGTACCGTTGACACCAGAGGCGCCAAGGGCTTTAAGCCGCCCTTACTTAGAGTTACAGAACATGCGCCTCCTGGTCCGGTTGATGCTGAACGCGGCCCTCGCTCGCCAGGAAAGTCGGGGCAGTCATTTCCGGGTTGATTACCCAGAACCGGATCCGGCATGGACAAAACGGATTGTCCTTTCGGCGGCAGGTATTGATTCCATCCCTGCCGACCAGCCCTTTACATGGCCGTGGTAGAAGAGAGGTGTTTATTGGATGGAATTACCAAAAAACGTCTATACCGACCTGGTCCGCCAAGCCCTGGCGGAAGATCTCGGTCCCGGTGACATCACTTCCGCGCTGACCATTGACCCCACAGCCACCACCAGTGGCCGTTTTATCGCCAAGGAGCCCGGGGTGATCTGTGGCTGGGCCGTCGTGCAGGAGGTCTTTCGCCAACTAAACTCCGCCATCAGCCTGAAGATCACCCATGGGGACGGTGCCCGCGTCGACACCGGTACGGTACTCGCCGTAATCTCCGGACCCACCCGTGACGTGCTCAGTGGCGAAAGGGTGGCCCTTAACTTTCTCCAACATCTATCCGGAATCGCCACCGCCACCCGGAAATTGGTGGATTTGCTCGCCGATTATCCCCAGGTCCGCGTGGTCGATACCAGGAAAACCCTACCGGGGCTCCGCGCTTTGCAGAAATATGCTGTCCGGGTCGGCGGTGGCTACAACCACCGTTTTAACTTAGCCGATGCTGTCCTGATCAAAGATAACCATCTGGCCGCTTGTGGCGGGATCAAAGCCGCCGTCGCCAAAGTCCGCATGGCCGCTCCCCACACCATGAAGATTGAAGTGGAAGTGGAATCGGAAGCGCAGGTTCGTGAAGCTTTGGCCGCCGGCGCCGATATTATTATGCTAGACAACATGTCGCCGTCGTTGATGGCCGAGATGGTGCGCCTTATCGACGGAAAAGCACTGGTTGAAGCCTCGGGGAATGTTTCCGCGGAGACCATCCAGGCAATTGCCGCCGCCGGTGTGGACCTCATCTCTGTTGGCCGCATCACCCATTCCGTTCAGGCTTTGGACATCAGTCTCCTGCTATAAAACTATAAAATACCGGCAAAGGCTTTTTCAAAAGCCGGTGACAAGCAGCTTTTCCTTTAGAAATTCAGAAAAACCGGTCCAAAGCATGGACCGGTTTCTTCTATCCGGACTGGTCCGGCTGTTCGAAACAACGGGGCGTATAATGGCGCAAGAGCCATTTGGCTAACCCATCCAAACCGGGGAAGAGAATCCGTTCGGTGATATTGGCTTGATCAAGCTTATCCCGGATCTCCCATTTCAACTCCCGGGGGATAATTATGCGCCGGTAAAGATGGGGGTACTGGTAAAGCCACTCATCCAAGCGTCCGGTAGCGGTAGACATCACAGAGAAGAATGCAAATTGATTGACGATCCGGGAATCGAGGGAAGGTGGTTCAAAGAAAATAACCAGATCATGGTCCTGGTCGTGAAAATCGTCAAAATCCTGCAGCGTCGGGACCGCTTCTTCAATCATCTCGACTGTAAAAGCATTGGCCCCTTCCTTTTCCATCACCCCTTTGAACGGCTCGGGCAGCATCCGGTTGACCTGCACATAATCAACTTGCCAGATCACCCCGTCCTGGTCATACTTGGTGGGATCGTCGGTCACAAAATGCAAAGCGACAAAGGGCGAATACGTCCAGTCCATTAGACGGGTGGGCAAACCGTGGTGTTGCGCTAAAGTCATAACCCGCCAGTCGGAGGCGACCAGACTGGCGTCATCGAACTGCCCGTATTTTTTAAAGTTCCGGAGCATATGGTATTCCAGTTGTGGATTGTTTTGGCACACCCGAAAAAAACTATTCTGTAACGGGTATCGACAATCGGCCAGCCCCCGGAAGGCATAATCACTACGAAAGCGGCCAAGCTCTGGTTTCCAAGCGTTGTCGTACAAACGTTCGCAAACCTCGCTCCAACTCCGGACGATGATCTCGTTTTGCCCCATCCCCATTCCCTCCTGCTCTCTAAAAACTCCATCCGAAATTGATCAGATAGCTTAGTCTATGCCCGCGCGGCTAACCCTATTATACATAATTAAACACGGTCAAATTATTTTTCCTCTCGTTTTTGTGGTTCTTTTCTGTTACAATTGGGGAAAAAAGATGGAAGTGATCAAATTTGGTTACAATCTTTCTCCAGTCCATATTGATCGGTTATTCGGGTGCAGTCATGCCCGGTTCGTTACTCACATATACGCTGGATCAAAGTTTAAAATCCGGCATGAAAGCCGGATTCATGGTCTCGTTGGGTCACATCTTCCTTGAATTGCTGCTGGTTATCCTGATCTTTTTAGGTTTCGGTCAATACCTAAACACCATCCTCGCGCAAATCCTGATTGGCCTTTGCGGCGGCATCATCTTGGTTTTTATGGGTAGCCAGATGATCCGGGACAGCTGGAGCGGCAAGGTGACCATTGCTCTGTCCACAACCGCACCGGCGAAAAACCGCAGCATAATGCTTGGCGGCGCTTTGATCAGCGCCGCCAATCCTTACTTCATCATTTGGTGGGTTGTCGTTGGTCTCGGCCTCATTATGAACGCCTTCAATACCTTTGGCTTCGGCGGGGTCCTCCTTTTTTACCTGGGACATATCCTGGCCGATTTTTCCTGGTATCTATTGGTTTCCTGGATGGTCAGCAAGACCAGAGCTTTTCTCAGCGCCAAAGTTTACCGGTTAATCATCGGCGGTTTGGGCCTTTGTCTGATCGGTTTCGGGATCGGCTTTTTCACCAACGCCCTCCCGCTGATCTTCCAGCGTTAAGCCGGAAAACCCGTCGACCTCCGTAGTTAAGATGCTTTTTAGTCGCTTAGAATTTAAACTGGGCGGTAGCATAAACCGCGGTGTTCTCACCCAGACCCAGGTCGGCCGCTACGTCCAGCGCAACCGGACCGAGCTTGAGACCGCAACCGGCCGTAAAGTTAAAATCACCGTCTTCCTGGTATCCGCCTGCCCGAAAGGCCAGGATACCCAAGAAAGGCTGTTCCACTCCGATCCGGAAGGCGGGGTCCTCATCGCCTTGTAGCGGTGTCTCCAGATCAGCCGCCACAACCGTGCCCAACAAGGGGGCCTTGACCGCACCGCCAAGGACCAGTCTGGTCGGCCACTCATAGTCGACCCCATTCAGCTTGAACCCCACCAGTCCAAAGTCTTTCAGGACCGCGCCTACCCGGACGATCTTACCTACTTTAAACATCGCGCCAAGATCAACAGCAAAGCCTTTGCCTTCCCCTTGATCGATCATACCGGTGGCCGTATGCCTTTCCGTGTTAGCCATCACATACTTCGCATTCAGACCAAAGGCAAAAAGGTCGGTCATTTCATTGGCATAAGTGAAGAACACCTGATCCGTCTGGTCGATCCGCATCGTCTTCAAGAGGGCTGCCGGCTCAATTTCGGCCCGACTCTCAGTTAAAGCACCCAGTCCAAAGTTCCCCAGGATCAAACTGGCACCGCCTTTTAGGCCCAGGGTGCCATCGAGTGCGGCGGGATCTTGCTCCCGGAGCGCATCAATCTGCTTTAAATTCCCTTCGAACCCGCCGTCAAGGGCTAAACCGACCGTTACCTGCGCAATACCGGCCGGGTTCCAGTAAGCCGCACTCCCGTCGTCAGCTACCGCGGTATAAGCGCCACCCATCCCCAGGGCACGGGCACCAAGCCCGGGCGCGGCCGCTGCGCAAAGCGGAGCCATCACAACCAGTAGTATTAAGGCCAGCAAGAAACTTTTCAACGTTTTAATAATAATCTCTCCTTTCGTGTCCCATACCGTAAGTCAATTTTCGACAAAGAGGAGTTAATCCCTTTTCCCTTGTTCCGTCAGAAAAAGGGTTTTTTCCGCCGTATTTTTCCTCTACTTTACCAGTAAAAAAAGTTATAATAAAGAAGGCAGAAAGAAAGGAGGCTTTATATGTGCAGACCGAAAAACTACTGAAAGAACTGACTGATGCCGTCGGCCCCTCGGGGCGGGAAGACCGAGCGGCCCAGATCATCCTCGATTTTTTCTCCAATGGGGATGGCCGCTGCTGGATCAGCGAGCTCCGCCGCGACCGGTTAGGCAATATTATCCTCCGCAAAGCAGGCCAGGGCGAGCATCCACCCCGCATCATGTTGGCCGCCCATATCGACGAAATCGGCCTGATCGTCACCGCGCTGGAAGACGGCTTTATCCGTTTTTCGACCATCGGGGGCATTGACCAGCGGGTTCTCCTCGGGCAAGAGGTCATCGTCCACGGCCGAGAAGATCTACCCGGTGTGATCGGCGCCAAACCTCCCCACTTGCAGCAAGCGGACGAACGAAACAAAGCCGTGAAGATTGAAGATATGACCATCGATCTCGGCCTCGCTCCGGAGCGCATGGCCGCTTTGGTGCGGGTTGGCGACCCGATTACGATTAAACGGTCGTGCGGTACTTTGAAAAACTCTTTTTACGCCGGAAAAGCCATGGACGACCGGGCCGGAGTCGTGGCACTGGTCGAATGTCTTCGCCGCCTGAAAGATTACAACCATGAAGCGGAAGTCCTAGTGGTCATCACCGTCCAGGAGGAGTTGGGGGTCCGGGGGGCTTTCGTCAGTTCCTATGGCCTTAATCCCGATATTGGGCTAGCGGTCGATGTAACCCACGGAGAGATGCCGGGTTTGGCTGATTACGAAGGATTTAAACTGGGGCAAGGACCGGTCATCGTCACCGGACCGCCGGTGCATCCGCTCATCTTTGATAAGCTCAAGGCCGCAGCCGAAGCCGGTAAAGTCAAATACCAAGTGGAAGCGGCAGAGACCCCCCGGGGAACAGACGCCTACGCCATCCAGATCGCTCAGGCCGGGGTCGCCAGCGGCCTGGTGTGTATCCCCCTCCGTTACATGCATACTTCCGTTGAAACTTTAGCGTTGGACGATCTCAAAGAAACCGGTCGTCTCCTGGCCGAATTCATCATGCAGATCGACCGCGCCTTCTTGGAGGGATTAGAATGTTACTAAAGGAGTTATCCGAATTAAACGGTGTTTCCAGTGGCGAAACGGCGGTCCGTCACTTTATTCGCAACCGCATTCAGGGCCGCGTTGACCGGATCCAGACCGACCGGTTAGGCAACCTCATTGCCCGCTGCGACCAGGGGAAAAAAGGCCCGCTTGTCATGCTCTCCGCCCATATGGATGAGGTTGGATTAATGGTGGTGGGGATCGATGCCAGCGGGTTACTGAAGATCAAAACCATAGGCGGCATTGATGAACGGGTCCTCATCTCCAAACGGGTTTTCGTCGGTCCCCAGCGGATCCCCGGGGTAATCGGTGCCAAACCCATCCACCTCCAGGAGAGGGAAGAGCGGGAACGCCCGGTGAAAACCACCGGTCTGTTTGTGGATATCGGTGCCACCGACCGCAACGATGCGGAAAAGGACGTCAAGATTGGCGATCTCATTGCCTTTGACGTCCAAGCGGGACCTTTCGGCGATGGCCTCTTTAAAGGAAAAGCCCTCGATGATCGAGCCGGCTGTGCTGTTTTGATGAACCTGATGGAAAACGAGTATGATCTACCCCTGGCCTATGCTTTCACCGTCCAGGAGGAAGTTGGACTACGCGGTGCCACTGTTGCCGCCTATGGTTTAAACCCCGACTTAGCCCTGGTGGTGGAGACCACCTCCGCCGGGGATGTCCCGCCGTTGAAAAAACACCAGGCTTCCACCCGTTTAGGCGCCGGACCGGCAATCAGTTTTATGGATCGTTCCGTCATCGTTAAGCCCGCCCTGATTGAGCGCCTGGTCGCCGTCGCCGAGGAAGCCGGAATTCCTTATCAGTTTCGCGAATCAGCTTCGGGCGGTACAGAAGCAGGGGTCATCAACCAAACACGGAGCGGCATTCCCGTAGCCGTGATCTCTATTCCCTGCCGTTATATCCATTCACCAGTAGGAATTTTAAACCTCGATGACTTCGCACAGACGATTAAACTGATCGATGCTTTCTTAAGAAACATCGCACAAAGGGGGTTACCTGTATGAAAGATTTGCTGCGGCGCTTGACAAGCATCCCTGCTCCATCGGGGCGGGAAGAACAGATCCGCGCCTTTATCCAGGCCGAGCTCAAGGACTACTGTGACGAGCTGACCGTTGACACCATGGGCAATCTGATCGCGTTTAAACGCGGGGGCAAAACCAAACTGCAGTTCGCTGCCCATATGGATGAGATCGGGGTAATCGTCACCGCCATCGATGAGCAAGGCTTCCTCCGCTTCAGTAACGTTGGTGGGATCCGGCCCCACCGGCTATACGCGCAGCGGGTCCGGTTCCAAAACGGAACAATGGGTGTGATCGGTGCCGAAAAGATCGACGATTTAAAACAGTTGACCTTAGAAAAGTTATATATTGATATCGGGGCCACCTCGGCCGAAGAAGCCAAAACCAAAGTGGCGGTTGGCGATATTGCCTCCTTTGATCATGGGTATCTGGACCTGGGCCAACGGGTTGTGGCGAAAGCCCTCGACGACCGGGTGGGCTGTGCGGTCTTGATCGAAGCCCTCAAACGCGTCACCAAACCCCAAAACGACCTCTATTGTACCTTTACCGTCCAAGAGGAAGTCGGGTTACGCGGGGCCAAAACCGCCGCTTTCGGCCTTGACCCGGATCTGGGGATCGCCCTTGATGTAACTGCTACCGGCGACACGCCCGAAGCGCCTAAATTAGCCATGAAACTGGGGCAAGGCGCAGCCATTAAGGTGAAGGATGTCTCTTTGATCACGCATCCGCAGGTCAAAGAGCTTTTGACCACGCTAGCCGAGCAGAATGGGATCCCGCACCAATTTGAGGTTTTACCCTTTGGCGGAACCGACGCCGGTGCGATCCACCTGACGAAGGCGGGCATCCCCGCCGGGGTCATCTCCGTTCCTTGCCGCTACCTGCATTCTCCTTCGGAAATGGTTGACCTGAATGATGTGGAAGCGGCCGTCCGTTTGGTCGTCGCCACCATGGAACATCCGATTACGCTATAAAAAAGAAAGAGGCTGCTCCCTTGAAGAGCAGCCTCTTTTCTTCATTAGCCCCCTTAGACGACCATCTTCCCCTCTTGGAACAGTCGTTCTAGTTCGCGTACGATGAAATCCTGTTCATTAGTGAAACAGGAAACAATGGTCGCTTTCGCTTTCACCTCCGGTACGGCGTTGGCTGGCGCAATCGACAGGCCCGCGTCACGAAAGAGGGGCAGATCGTTGAGCCAATCACCAAAAGCAATGGTTTCCGTAGTCTTCACTCCTAAAACCTCGGCTAAACGCGTTAAAGCGCTTCCCTTGTCCACTCCATGTGGGCGGATGATCAAATATTCATTACCGCGTTTCATGGACGGCTGAATCTCCTGATAAAGGCCGGGGTGCATCATGTTGAGTGCTTTCTGAATCCCCCGTACTCTCGCCTTCTCTTCGTGGATCACAATCTGTTCCACCTGGTTGACCGGAGGATCGCCTGCCCTTGCCGGATCGGTATGCAGATCAAAGCCCCAGGAAAAGATGGCCGGATCGGGCGCTTCTGTAAAGCAGTGAATCCGGTCGTTGCTAAAAAGATAAAGGCCATGCCGCTCATCCGCCAAAGCGGATAAGACCGCCTGGGTCACAGCGGGCGCAACCGTCTTGAAGTGTGGTTCTTCCCAACCGCGCGGCTGGAAAAATGCGCCGTCGGTACAGATATAATGAACTGGAAACCCGAGCAAATCCTGGATCGGTGCGGTGAAATGATACATCCGCCCGGTAACGAAGGCAATCTCTACATCGGCCTGGTGCAGTTCGGCCAGTAACTTCCGCGTTGGTTGACTGATCGTTTTGTCATCTCTTAATAAAGTCCCATCCAAATCCAAAGCAATCATTCGTAATTTGTACATATACTATTCCCTCCCTAAATAAAAGTAACTGCTGGCCCGCGGCCGAGCCTCCCATTATTAAGCCTTTTATTAAGCCTTGGCTAAATCTTCCTTTCCCCGCTTGGAGCTGAATAAAAAGTTTGTTATAATAAATAAAATTCCAGACGGGCGCTAAAAACTAAAGAGAAAGCATAAGGAATCCCCTGCATCCGCAGGGGAAGATTCCATAATCTATTTTACCATAAGCAAAGCAATTCGTCGACCAAGCGAAGGAGGAGACATGACAGCCCAAACTGAAGACCGCCGCTATGAAGAAGCGCGTTTGGCTACGGTGCAAACGGTAATTAAACAAGAGTTAAAGGCAAAAATGACCTTTTTTTCCCGCCTAAAAACCCTGTTACAACAGGAACGGAAAGATATTTGGGAAGATGGTCCCCGCTTACCCGATAGTTTCGCCTCCGCAGTTACCCTCACCCAACAGCTGAGCGGCTTACGCAATACGGAGGTAAGTGTCGAATACAACCGCCGGATGATCACCAAACTCCAAAGAATGCTAAAATCGCCCTACTTTGCGCGGATCGATTTTCGCGAGAACGGAACGCCGACTGCGGAAAAGATCTACATCGGCATCTCCACTTTGCTTGACGAAGCGGGTAGACCGCTGATCTACGATTGGCGAGCCCCCGTCTCCAGCATGTTTTACGACTATGAACTGGGCCCGGCCGAGTACCGGTGTGAAGCTGGGGTAATCAGTGGTGAGATCTCCCGGAAACGCCAGTATAAGATCGTCGACGGGCGTATGGTCTACATGTTCGATTGTAATGTCAAGATCGACGACGAGATCCTACAGGAGATCCTGAGCCAACATAGTGATGAAAAGATGCGGGCGATCGTCACCAGCATCCAAAGGGAACAAAACCGGGTAATCCGTAATGAAGAGCATCCGGTCGTCCTGGTGCAGGGGACTGCGGGCAGCGGAAAAACTTCTATCGCTCTGCACCGCGCCGCCTATTACCTTTATAAAGAACGGGACCAGATTACCAGTAAAAACATTTTAATCTTTTCCCCCAACCAACTATTTGCCGACTACATATCCAATGTTTTACCCGAATTAGGGGAGGAGATGGCGCTGTGCACCACCTTCCAGGATTTAGTCCAGCCCCTGCTTCCGCCCGGTCTGTCCGTGGAAGACCGCCACAATCAGCTGGAATTTACCCTAACCACCGACAACAGTGCCGATGATCGTCTCCGGGCCGAGAAGATCTACCTGCAGACCACCCCCGAATTTTTGGCACTGATCGATACTTACCAAAAATATTTGACCGACCGTGGTCGGCCTTTTTCTGATCTTCAGTTTGAAGGGGAGATGGTTCTCCGCAAAGAAGAACTGCAGGCGCTCTATGATGAATATTATGCTTATTTACCCTTAAAAAAACGTTTGGTTCAGGTGCAACAGCGGGCTTTCTACTTGCTCCGCCCAATCACCGCGCGGAAAATAAAAGAGTACGCCCAGCACCTCGCCGAAGAAAACCACCAGCTACCGGCGGCCGAGATTAAAGCCCGCAGCCGTTTGGCCGTACGTAAAAAGCTACAACCGGTCCATGCGGCCATTCGCGCCTGGTCCGACTTGGATCCTTTCCAACTCTACCGGGAACTTTTTCACAACCAAGAACTGCTCGTCAAAATGGCGGCCGGGCGGTTTCCCCCGGCAACGCTCAACCGTCTCCGCCAGGCCGTCCTGAAAACGCTGCGCCCCGATCACCTGTTCTACGAAGACCTCGCCCCCTTCTTTTATTTTCGGGGAAAAATTGAAGGTTTTCCGAAGTTTCCGGAGATTAAACACCTGATTATCGATGAAGCACAGGACTATACCCTGTTTCACTACCGGATCATCCAAGAGCTCTTTCCCGCCGCCACCCTGACCATCTTGGGTGACCCGAACCAAACCATCCATCCACAACAATACCGGAGTTCCTTCGCGGAGATCGAAGCGGTCTTTGCCGCCCGTAACCCGCGGACTTTTACCCTAAGCAAAAGTTACCGGTCGACCCGGGAGATTACCGCCTTTACCCATGAGCTTTTAGCGGAACCCGCGGTGGAGTCCGTGGCGATCAACCGTCCCGGACCGAAACCGCTGGTGACCAAGGTAACCGACCCGAATTTACTGTTCCCCGCCCTCGCCGACCGGATCCGTGCTTTAAGCGCTGCAGGTTTCTCTTCCCTGGCCGTCATCGGTAAGACGGCCCACGAGTGTCAGACCGTTTATGAGAAACTGAAAGCCTTGGTCCCGATCCGGTTGCTCACCAAAGAAGAAAAAACCCTGGCGAGCGGCCCGGTAATCATCCCTTCCTATCTAGCGAAAGGATTAGAGTTTGATACCGTTTTAATTTGCGATTGTTCCCATGCGGTTTACCATACCCCGGAGGAACTACCGATCCTTTATACCGTTTGTACCCGTGCTTTACACCAGCTTTTTCTGTATTATACCGGGGAACTCTCCCCGTTGCTTACCCGGATCAACCCGGATCTTTACGTGAGGAGCGTTTATCCAGAATAGGCCCGCGTATCTTTTAAAGCAAAGGAGTGTGTTTTTCATTGATTAACCCCGCCGACCTGGGTATCCAGATTCCAGCGGTCTTGGTGCCTGCCGCCCATATCGACTTGAGCAAATGGGCGGTGATCGCCTGCGACCAATATACCTCAAACCCTGAATACTGGGCAGAAGTCAGAAGACAGATTGGTGCTTCCCCTTCGACTCTGGATCTGATCCTGCCCGAGGTCTACTTAGACGACCCGGAGGTCGAGACCAAAATCCAACAGATTAACGGGCGGATGCAGACCTTCTTAGCCGAAAAAATCCTGGTCCCTCTAGCGCCCGGACTGGTCCTCCTGGACCGGCGAACCGCCCATGTCCCGTCCCGCAAAGGGTTACTCCTCGCGGTTGATCTGGAAAAATACGATTACAAGCAAGGGGCCAAAAGTTTAATCCGCCCCACCGAAGAGACGATCGCCGACCGCTTACCTCCCCGCATCAAAATCCGGGAAGGAGGGATTTTGGAGGTACCCCATATTATGCTCCTCCTCGATGATCCGGAACAAACCGTAATCGAACCCCTTTTCCAACACATCCCGGATTTACCGCAGTTATACGATTTTGAGCTAATGATGAACGGTGGACACCTCGCCGGTTACCATGTGACGGCCCCGGCGCTCCTCAACCAAATTTGCCAAGCTTTGGCCCGCTTGATCGAACCGGAGGTCACCGATACCAAATACGGTGCAGCGGAAGCACCCCTTCTGTTCGCCGTCGGTGACGGAAACCATTCGTTGGCAACGGCCAAAGCAATTTGGGAGAAGATCAAACAGCAAACCGCCGATCCGAACACCCTACATGACCACCCTGCCCGTTACTGCCTGGTGGAAGTGGTCAATCTTTACGATGAAGGGCTGATCTTCCACCCGATCCATCGTTTATTGTTCAATATCGACGCTGACCAGTTCTTCCGTGAACTGCAAAGGGATCTCCGTTGCCGGATTATAAACACAGGAGAGCTGAATGCACCGGATAACCCTGAAGTCCAGTATTTCCACTTTTGCTCCGCAACAACTACCGGGACGGTGGTCATTGACGACCCCACTTCGGTCCTGACCGTCGGCACTTTACAGCCTTTTCTCGACGCTTATCTCCGCCGCCATCCGGAAAGCAGAATCGACTATATCCACGGCGATGATAACGTCAGAACCCTGGGACAACAACCAGGTAACCTCGGCCTATTACTACCCCCTTTAAACAAGCATGACCTCTTTAAAACGGTCATCCGCGACGGCGCTTTACCCCGTAAAACCTTTTCCATGGGGGAAGCCGATGAGAAACGGTTTTATTTCGAAGCCCGAAAAATCCGGCGTGATTAGTTTCGGCTCTTAAACCAAAGCTAAAAATCACTGATCAGACCAGTTAAAAAAGCCACCGTAACGGTGGCTTTTTGTTCTATCCACAGGTTAAGAAAAATCGTGATCGGTTTCTTTCCGGAGGATCACATCATGAGCGCTGCCTTCCCGTAGGGTAAGCGGGGAGACTAAGGTGAGACGGGCTTTCTGCTGTAACTCAGGGATGGTCAGCGCCCCGCAGTTACACATCGTCGATTTAATCTTGGCCAGGGTCCCATCGAGGTTATCTTTTAGTTTTCCAGCATAGGGGACATAGGAGTCAACCCCTTCTTCAAAGGTTAACCGTTCCTCATCGCTCTGGTCATAGCGGGCCCAGTTCCGTGCCCGGTTTGAACCTTCACCCCAGTATTCCTTCACGTAGTTCATTCCTTGCCGAATTTTACGGGTTGGGCTCTCGTCGAAACGGGCAAAATAGCGACCGAGCATCACAAAATCCGCCCCCATCGCCAACGCCAGAACAATATGATAGTCGTGGACAATTCCCCCGTCGGAACAGATGGGGATATAGATCCCGGTCCGTTGGTAGTATTCGTCCCGCGCCTTCGCCACTTCAATCACCGCCGTGGCTTGTCCCCGCCCGATTCCCTTCTGTTCCCGGGTGATACAGATCGAACCGCCGCCAATCCCAACCTTAATAAAATCAGCCCCGGCTTCCGCCAGATATAAAAAGCCTTCCCGGTCCACCACGTTACCGCCGCCGACTTTAACCTCTCCTTTGTACTTCTCCTTAATGGTTTTAATCGTCTCAAACTGCCATTCGGTGAAACCATCGGAGGAGTCAACACAAAGCAGATCTGCTCCCGCCTCCACCAACGCCGGCACCCGGTCATGGTAATCCCGGGTGTTAATCCCGGCGCCCACCATCAGTCTTTTATGCTGATCCAACAACTCGAGCGGATTTTCCTTATGGGCAGTGTAATCCTTCCGGAAAACCAGGTACTTCAACCGCTGCTGCTCATCGATGACCGGTAAACAGTTTATTTTATGCTCCCAAATTAAATCATTGGCTTCGGATATGGTGAGCCCTTCCTTCCCGTAAACCATTTCGGCAAAGGGGGTCATAAACTCTTTCACTTTCGTCTCTTCCGGGGTACGGCCTTTCCGGTAATCCCGACTGGTGACGATCCCCAAAAGCTTCCCGCTGGGCGATCCATCATCGGTGATGGCAATGGTAGAGTGGCCCGTCTTCGCGGTCAGCGCCAACACATCCGCCAGGGTATGTTCGGGAGTTAAGTTGGAGTCACTAACCACAAAACCGGCTTTGTAGCTTTTGACCCGTTTTACCATCTCCGCCTGGGAGTCGATGGGTTGGGAGACATAGATGAAGGAAAGCCCTCCACTTCTTGCTAATTCAATCGCCATCCGCTCACCGGAGACCGCTTGCATAATCGCGGAAACAAGGGGGATATTCAGGTGGATAGGTGAGGTTTCCCCCCGTTTAAACCGGACAATCGGTGTTTTCAGGCTAACATTCTCCGGAATACAATCTTTAGTGGTTAAATTGGGTAGAAGCAAATATTCACTGAAGGTGCGACTTGGTTCGTCATAAAAATAAGCCATTTGACAACCTCCATCCGTTCTTTAAATTCTATCAATTATAAAGAAGTTTTGCGCTGCTGTCAAGCCCACTCCGGAAAACACCCTCTGCTTTATTTTTTCCTTGCATAGCTTAACTTCTCTGGGGAATATTAGTCATGAAATTGTCCAACCCAAATAGTAGAAAGGAAGGTAGAAAGATTGGCGGAAGAGCATCATGAGCAAAATAATCAGGAAAACCGCGGAGAAGAGCGGGACCGTTTCGGCTCGCGGATGACCATTCCCTTACTGGCCGTGGCACTAGTCGCCTCTTTGGTCTGGGGCTTCACCCAGTTTCGGGCCAGAAGGAACTGGGAAATCAAGGCGGAAAACCAATATAACCGATCCTTCTCCGAATTATCTGCCCATGTTGGGGACTTGGAAAACAAACTGGCGGAAGCCCTCGTCTCCAATTCCCGTCCGCACTTGGTAAAGACCTTTTCCGATATTTGGCGCCAAGCCTATCTTTCCCAAGAAGATTTGGGGCAATTGCCATTAACATCGGTTGAACTAGGTAAGACCAAAGAATTTTTAGCAAAGGTCGGGGCTTTCTCCCATAATATTGTGGCCAAACTAAACCAAAACACAAACACCGATGCGGCGGTGCCCGCAGTGACCGGGGAAGGGGTACAGTATCTATCCGACCGCGATTGGGATACTTTAAACACTTTATATCAACAAGCCCGTTACCTCGCTGACCAGTTGGTCGACCTCCAAGAAAGCGTGCTGGAAGCGGACGAGCGCTGGTTGCGGGTCGATCGCCTCTCTAGCGCAGCCCTGGCGGCCGATGTTTCCGACCGTTTAGAGACCAACAAGATCACCAAAAGTTTTATGATGATGGAAGACGGTTTTAAACGCCTGCCGGAACCGGAGATGGAAGGCAACTTATTAAACCTTAGACCGGACCCGAAAGGCATTACCGGTGCCGAAATCTCCCAGGAACAAGGAAGGGAGATTGCCAGTGGTTTTGTGAATAAAGATGAAGCCCAGTATGAAGTCGCCTATGACGAGAAGATTAACGGCGATAATCCCCTGTATCTCTACACCTTAAAGAAAAAGAACGACAAGGGTAAAGCCGCCTCTAGCGGCCGCTTAGCACTGACCGTAAAAGGCGGGCACGTGGCCTGGATGCTAAAAGAAAGAGGCGTCTCTGCGCAAAAGATTTCGTTGGAGGAAGCGAAAGCCGCCGCCCAGAAATACCTGGAACGCCGGGATTACCGCGGATTAACCCCCGTCGGGGCGGAAGAATACCGCAATGTGGCCGTCGTTTCCCTCTGTTCTCAACAGGGAGACACCATTATCTATCCGGAGATGATCAAAGTGCAAGTCGCCCTCGACGACGGCGAGATCATGGGGGTCGAAACCATGTCCTATTTAACCTTCCATGATCCACAGCGCAAAATTGCTTCCCCGCGCCTCTCGATAACCGAAGCCCGAAGCCGGCTAAATAAACGCTTTAACGTGGAAACCGTAAAAGAGGCGGTGATCCTGAACGATCAGTACGAAGAGGTCCTGGCTTACGAGTGTATCGGGCGCATCGGACAAAACCGTTACCGGGTTTACCTCAATGCCGACACCGGGGAAGAGGAACGCATCCACCGGATCGACCAACAAGGCGTCCAGATTAAATAAAAACCCACCCGCGGACAGGCACCGGCCCGTCTGCGAATTCCACAAACGACAAAACCGGCCTCGGCCGGTTTTTTTTAATCGGATTATTCCTCCATCGCTTTGACTTGCAGCGTCAGCAGCAAGTAGGAATAGGGACGACGCGAGGGAGGAAGGAGCGCAGAACACACACAAAAATCCTATTTCCGTCAGCGCCGAAGCAAAAGAAAGGCTCCACCGACCATCAAGAGAATACCGATTATTTTCCCTCCCGTGAAGGGTACCGCTTCCTGTTTGAAAAGGCCAAAATGGTCGATTAAGTACGCCGTAAGCAGCTGGAAAAAGATAATTCCGGTGGTGGCATTACCCGCCCCTATTTTCGAAATAGCCACCGCGACTCCGTAGATGATCGCAACCCCAATGGGCCCTCCTAGCCAGTAATAATAGGGGATCTCTCCCACCACGCCGAGGAAAGATCCCCCTTTGAAAAACAGGAGGAGAAGCCCGCCGACCGTCAATGTTCCAAGCAGTTGGACACTGAAAGCCGCCGGAATTAACCCCAGTTTTTCCCCCAAATACGAATTGAGACAGCCTTGGACGGCCATTAATGCACCGGCCAAACCGGCAATCAACAAAAAAATAATCGACACGTACCTCCACCTCTCTTGTCGACGATTGCCTTTATTCTCCCCGCTCCAGCCGGAGCATATCCTGGCGCAAGCCATGAATAAGATGGAAGATAAAAGGGGGAAGAAGATTGGTTCTGGTTTTTTTCGCCGCTCTCCTCGGCTTTTTGGTTGGGGTCAGTGGGGCCGGCTTAGGTGGCGTCGCGGCCGGATTATGGCCGACGGTAACCCGGCAACAACAGAGCATGTTAATGGGTGTTTCCGGCGGGATAATGCTTGGCGTCGTCATCTGGGATCTCTTCCCGGAAGCTTGGAACCTCAGCCCGGTGCACACGTTGACCGGTATGACGAGCGGTGCCCTTTTTCTGCTCGTCCTCCGGCAACTTGACCAAGAAACCACCGGCCCCATTGAGGACGCCCGTTTTCGGAAAGCCGGTCGCTTATTGGGTCTTGGTATCGCCTTACACAATTTCCCGGAAGGTTTGGCTGTGGGAACCGTTTTCGCCCACGATCCCTCTTCCGCACTTTGGTGGCGACTCTCCCTCTTGATGGCACTACACAATATCCCAGAAGGGATGGCGGTCGCCACCACTTTACGTTTGGGAAAAACCAAGTGGGGGTCGATCATCCGTACTTTATTCTGGGCTGAAGGCCCCATGGCGATCGGTGCTTTCCTCGGAGGCGTCCTCGGCCAGATCGCCACCCCCTGGTCGGCCACAGCTTTGGGATTCGCTGGTGGTGCCATGCTCATCCTTGTTTTAGTTGAAATGATCCCCCTTGCCATCCGCCTCGCTGGATGGCCGTCGGCCTTCGCCGGGCTTGCCCTGGGGGCGGGCAGCGCCCGCCTCCTTATCCTCTTCCTTACCGCTCGAGTATAAAAAAATACCGGGCGGGCAAACTAAAAAAAAGGAGGGACGAAAAGATTGCCGAAGAAAGAAGTAAAAGTAAAATGCTACGTTGATAGCTGTCAATACTGGGAGCAGAATAACCTCTGTGCTGCGGATACCATTGAGGTTGACAACCAACAGGTTAACCTGGATATGGAGATCGGAACATTGGGTGAAGGTTATGGCGAGGCTGAAACATCGAAGGCCACCTACTGCCGGACCTTCAAACCCAAAAACGCCTAAGAACCAACACCGTCTGTCTCTCCAGGACAGGCGGTTTTTTCATCCACAGTTTCCTGCGGAAAGAGGAGGGATAGATCATGTCTACCCAAACCCAATGGCGGACACTTACGGAAGTCCAAAACCCCTTGGAAGCCGACTTGATCAAAAGTCTGCTCGCCGGTGCCGGGATTACCTGCTTCATTCCCGACCGTAATTTCGGTTTGATTTACGGAGGTGCCCTCGGCCTCAAAATTCAAGTTCCAGCAGAAGACTGGCCCCAAGCCAAATCTCTCTTGGCCGCCTTTCCTATAAACTCCGAACCGGACCAACCAGCCCAAAAGTAGCTATTCCTTTTTTTGAACTTTATTTGCGTTTTTTTACGTAACAATTATTAACCGTCTTTCTCTCTGGTCAAGTCCAGCTTCGTATGGAAATTCCTCCGTTATTACAACAACCTAAACAAAGATCCCTACCCTTTTGGGGTAGGGATCTTTGTCGGAATTTCTTATCCCAGCTTTTCCTTGATGATCTCTTCCAGTGTCGGTTCGCCGATCTCCTGCAGTTCATAACGGACCCGAACCGCCGGTTTATCAATCTTAATCAGACGCCGGAGATCAATAGGGGTACCAATGACTACCGCATCGGCGTCCGCCCGATTGATCGTCTCCTCCAGTTCCGTAATTTGCTTTTTACCGTAGCCCATGGCCGGAAGGACATTGGAAAGGTGGCCGTACCGGGCGAAGGTCTCGATGATACTGCCCACGGCGTAGGGGCGGGGGTCAACCAGTTCAGCGGCGCCGTATTTGTTGGCAGCAATGGTACCGGCACCGTATGCCATGTTACCGTGGGTAAGGGTGGGACCGTCCTCCACCACTAAAACCCGTTTACCGGCCAAAAGACCGGGTTGGTCAATAAAGATGGGCGAAGCAGCCTCAATGACGGTGGCTTTTGGGTTGACCAGCCGGATATTGGCCCGAACCTTGTCGATATTCTCAGGGTAACTGGTTTCGATTTTATTGATGAGCAGGACATCGGCCATGCGGAAGTTGGTTTCACCAGGATGATAGCGTAGTTCATGCCCGGGCCGGTGCGGATCGACAAGGACAATATTGAGCAGAGGACGGTAAAAGGGCAGGTCGTTATTACCGCCGTCCCACAGGATGACTTCGGCCTCCTTCTCCGCCGCGGCTAGTATTTGTTGGTAGTCGACACCGGCATAAACCACAAAGCCTTTTTCAATATGGGGTTCATACTCCTCCCGTTCTTCAATGGTACAGTCGTGTTTATCCAAGTCCTCATAGGTGGCAAACCGTTGACAGGCCTGCTTTTCCAGGTCACCGTAGGGCATAGGGTGGCGGATGACAACTAATTTTTTCCCCATTTCCTGAATAATCTGCGCTACTTTTCTGGTGGTTTGGCTTTTGCCGACGCCGGTCCGGACGGCGCAGACCGAAATCACCGGAACATTGGCGTTAAGCATGGTAGTCTCCGGCCCCATCAGTCGAAAATCCGCACCAGCGGCCAAGACAAGCGAGGCCCGATTCATCACATATTCGTGGGAGGCATCGCTGTAGGCAAAGATCACTTCGTCCACGCCGTTCTCCTTAATCAGGGCCTCTAAATCCTCCTCGTCGTAAATGGGGATCCCTTCCGGATAGAGCCGCCCGCTCAATGCCGGCGGATATTTTCTCCCGTGGATATCCGGGATCTGTGTTGCGGTAAAGGCCAGGACCTCATAATTCTCGTTATCCCGGAAAAAGGTGTTGAAATTATGGAAATCCCTTCCTGCCGCGCCCATGATAATCACTTTTTTCTTCACTCTACCAACCTCCTAGCAGAATAATTATAAATACCGGATTGTACCCGAAGATTTCCTCCTTTGCGTCCCTCAGTGCCTGTGGGCATCAGAGCGGAACAGGGATGCACAGAGGATAACTCTTTTTTAAATTCTGTGAAAAAGAACGGCTTCCTGCAAGATTATGCGTTATTTTTGTAAAAATTTAACCTCGACCATATCGTGTTTCAACGGCAGATTACGAAAGGGCAAAAATGGCTTTTGGACGTTCGCTCTTTATATAATTAGAATCACAGCGCAAAGGCGGCCATAACGATGACTATTTCCCAAGTAGTGTTGGCCTCTTTGGGTGGGCTTGATACATCGATTATTACCGCTCATGGTGTCACCCCTTGGTGACACCCTTTTTTTCCCCCTTTCATATAATACTTTAAGGTCATCGCCCAGCTTTGATCTAACGAGGTCAGATCGGGCAAAGCCAGGTGGGCGACAAGCCCTGAGGCAAACAGCGCCTGGTCCTTCGCAGCGGTAACCCTAGCCTAATTTGCTGGAATTAACCGCGCGAAGGACAGACTGGTATTTTCTAGTAGGACACCATACCTTGAATAACCACCGCAAGGAGAAAGGGGGACAAAAGTGGGAACCAGGAAAAAGAGCGTTCGCTTGATCGTGAATAAAGACTGGACGCCAGAGACCATTTCCACGCTAGGCAGCGGTTTTTTCTACCACTTATCCTACCCCGTAGAAGGAATTGAGCCTGAACTCCTTGCCGACATCAGAAAGGCGCACCTCCCACCGGGAACGGAAATGGAGATTCTCTTTCGGAAAGACGGTGAACTGCGCCGCGTGGCCCTGGCTGAATTAGAATGGATCTTGGATTTTGACACCTTTATTCGCCTTGAGTTTCGTTTAATGCACACCTTGCCTTCGCTCAAGGAAATCCGCTCGTCACCACCGAACGGCTATCTTTTCTACTATAAAAAATAAAAAGCCTACCCTTAAAGGGGTGGGTTTTTTGTTTACCGTATTAGCTGAAGGAGATTGTTTGGGCTTGTCGAAAAAAGATCTAATAGCCCCATTAAGAGGTGGTTCGTTTGTTAATCGCAAAGAAGCTCACGAAAATCTTCAACAACGGTGTCGTGGCCTTAGATCAGGTTTCCCTTACGGTCCAGAAGGGGGAGTTCGTTTTTCTGGTCGGTCCGAGTGGTGCCGGTAAATCCACCTTTCTAAACTTGATCATCCGCCAGGAGGTCCCTACTTCCGGCCTGATTGCCGTTAACCGGCAAAACCTGGCTTACCTCAAAAAAAGAGAGATCGCCTACCTCCGCCGGAATATCGGCGTTATTTTTCAAGATTATAAACTATTACCACAAAAAACGGTCTATGAAAACGTCGCCTTTGCCCTGGAAGTAATTGAAACCAAAGCCCGTTTGATTCGGCCCCGGGTCTACGCGGTTTTAGAATTAGTTGGCCTCCTAAACAAGGCAAATCTCTTGCCTTCAGAATTATCCGGTGGTGAACAACAACGGGTCTGTTTAGCCCGGGCTCTAGTCAACCGGCCTCTTTTGTTGCTGGCCGACGAACCCACGGGAAACCTGGACCCCGATACTTCCTGGGGGATTATGGAACTGCTCCTGGAGGTCAATCGACGCGGAACCACCATTGTTATGGCCACCCATAACCGGGAGATCGTGGATCATATGCGCCGACGGGTAATCGCCCTTGACCGGGGTAAGCTGGTTCGGGATACGCCCAAAGGAGGTTATACCCTTGAAACCTAGAACCTTTTTTTATTTTCTCCGCGAGGCCCTGCGTGGATTGGTCCGCAATCGAGTAATGACTTTAACTGCCTTGGGGATCATCACCATTGGGCTTTTCCTCTTTGGGCTGTTTTTTTTACTAACAGCCAATCTCCACCATTTAACCGTTCTGGCCTGGGATGAGATTGAAATCCGCGTTTTTCTGGAACCAACGGTGAAGAATCCGGAAAAGATCGGTGCTGAACTAGCCGCCCTGCCCGGGGTGAAAAGTGTTAAATATGTCTCCAAAGCAGAAGGGGCAGCGTCATTAGAAAAGATGCTCGGTAATCAGAACCTTTTCCTTGAAGGGGAAAACCCCTTACCGGCGGCTTTTAACCTCTCCTTGCTGGAAACGGCGGACCTCCAGAGTTTGGTACGTTTGGCATCGGCCGTCCCCGGTGTGGAAGAAGTCGTTTTCAAGCAAGACTTTGTGCGGTTTCTTGAAATCGCAATCCGCTTGATCATGGTCTTCGGGCTTGCGCTCCTTTTCTTAACAGCTTTTGCCGTCCTATATATCATTATCAACACGATTCAACTGACCGTTTACGCCCGCCGCAGAGAGATTGAGATTATGAAGTTAGTTGGCGCGACCGACTCCTTTGTCCGCTGGCCTTTCCTCCTGGAAGGAATTATTCTGGGCTTACTCGGTGCTGGCCTGGCTTTATTAATTTTAAAGGAAGGCTACGCTTTCCTCATCCAAAAGATACAGTTTTATCGCCGTTTTCTTCCGCTTTTATCCGGACCAGAGCTTGAATTAATCTTGATGGCTGTCCTTTTGGGCATGGGGCTTTTCTTTGGCGGTCTCGGGAGCCACGTTTCGCTCAAAAGACACCTCAAAGTTTAAGTTATAACCGCCCTGCTCCCCTCATATGCTCTTAGGGAATCACCCCGGCAGATAAAGATAAAGGAGACGAAGGGCGTGACTTTACGGCTTAATCTTTTCCGGCAGCGGACGATCGGATTTATCTTCGTTATTTTACTGCTAACTGCTTTTTTTGGGTACGGTTTTGCCTTAACCCAAGGTAAGTACAGGGATCTGGGCTTAGCTTGCCAAGTAATTCCTTTGCTCAAAATAAAGTTCTTTGAACCCTTAAGCCTTTTCCGCCTAGTCCTGACCTACCTACAAACCGGTAATGTTCCTGCCCTTTTGGCTAGCTTAAGCGATCCTTATACTCAATACCTGACGGCGATGGAGTACAACCGGTTGCTGGAGGAGAACAAAGGCGTTTATGGTGGAATAGGCCTCTATCTTGAGTATACCGACGGCCACTTGATCGTTTTCAAAACAATAAACAATTCTCCTGCTGCCCGGGCTGGTTTACAACCGGGTGACCGGATTACAGCGATCAACCATCAACCAACCGCCGGCTTATCCAAAGAAGCCGCCGCCGGGGCCATTTTGGGCCCCCCCGGCACCACCGTAGTCCTGACGGTCCAACGGGGCGGGGTCCGACCCGCACAGGATATTACCTTAACCCGGGCCTTAATCGATCCTTCCATTGAATGGGCGATCCGTTCCGATCCACAAGTGGGCAAGATCGGCTGGATCACCCTTACCCAGTTCACCGAGGAGACCGGAAAGGACTTGAAACGGACCCTACAAATTTTCACCGCAGAGCAGGTGGCAGGGATTGTTTTGGATCTACGTTATAACCCGGGCGGGCTACTCCTTTCGGCGCTAGAGGTCGCCAGTCAGTTTCTCCCCGGGGCCGAAGGACTTCCCCTTGTGTCCCTGCAATACCGGAACCACACCACCGAACATTTCTACGCGTACCCCAATCCCCACCCCTCCTTTCCGCTGGTGGTACTGATCAACGAGTGGAGTGCCAGCTCATCAGAGATTGTCGCCAGCGCAATCCAACACTTGAAAGCCGGGGTCCTAGTCGGAAATACCACCTTTGGTAAAGGTCTAGTCCAGGATGTAATTCCCCTCCGGGGGGGCGGTGCGCTCTATTTTACGGTCGCCCGCTATCTGACGGCTGGCGGTTATTCAATCCACCAGACCGGCGTGGAACCCGACGTACGCGTAACCCTACCGGCCGCGCCCACACCGGCCGCGGAGGAGATCGACCTTGTTCTCCTTCAGACGGTCGATCGTCTCCAAACCGAAACCGCTCTCCAGGTCCTAAAACAATTGATCTTCGCCCGCCGCCGAACAGCGGCCTAGTTTGAAACAAGTTTACACCCAAAGGGGAGTGTCAAAATGGCCCCACAACCCCAAACCAACCGTCCTTTGACCCAGCGGCGCTTTTTCCACCTCCGCCTCCTGCCCGCGTTTTTCCTGGCGTTCCTAGCCAGTCAGTATCTGCTCTGGTCCATAGTAATGCCACCTTTATCGCTGTCCTGGCCCGCGCAGACGGTTCCAGAGTTTACCGCCCTAGAGCCCGGTTTCACCGCCACCGTCGAGTGGTTCTTGTCCGCCTGGCGCCCGAAGCCCCGCATCCCCCCACGCCCTGGCGTTTTAAAGCCACCGTCCCCACTTGAACAGCCGATCCGGCCCCGGGCGCAGGTGGCGATCATCATCGATGACCTTGGCTTTGTCCAAGAAGCGACGGAAGCCTTTTGGGAGCTGGAAATCCCCTTAACCTTTGCCGTTTTACCCTGGGGTCGCTATTCAAAGACCCATGCCCGGGAAGCGCGCAAGCGGAATCAGGAAGTGATTCTTCATTTACCGCTCGAACCGCTCGATCCTCAAACCGACCCGGGACCAGGGGTGCTACGTACTGATTTTTCCCCAGAACAGATCCGCCAACAACTCCGCGCGAATCTGGCCGCCGTGCCGGGGATTATCGGAGTAAATAACCACATGGGCTCGAAGGGGACACAAGATCGACCTTTGATGCAGCTTTTGATGGCGGAGCTAAAACAGGCCGGTTTATTCTTTATTGATAGTCTAACCATCCATACTTCCGTGGCCGCTACCGTCGCCCACGAGCACGGTGTACCAACAGCGGTACGCGATGTTTTCCTGGATGGGTCTGGCGTCGAAGCCATTCCGGCCCAGATCGATCTTTTGATCGAAAAGGCCCTTACCGCGGGCTCGGCCATTGGGATTGCCCATACCCGTCCCGGCGTGGCGGTCGCGCTACAAAGTGCTATGCCCCGCTTCGAAGCCGCCGGAATTGAGTTAGTCCATGTTTCCACGCTTGTTAAGTAAGTTTAACCTCCCGAAAGAGGATTTGCTTCTTTTGTGTCGAACACGAATGTATGTTCGACGCTTCTTTTTTCCTTGTCTTTTTCCTTCCCCTTTGCTATACTAGTTTTTATGTAAACAATACAGTTTGGAGATGATTTGATGTCCGGATTCAAGTTGGTTTCCCCTTATACGCTTCGCGGCGACCAACCGCAGGCCGTTGCGCAATTAACCGCAGGTCTCGAAGCCGGAATGCCCCACCAAGTTTTGTTGGGTGTTACTGGATCCGGGAAGACTTTTACCATGGCCAATGTGGTGGCCCGGATCAACCGGCCCACCTTGGTTATTGCCCATAATAAAACCCTTGCGGCCCAATTATACAGTGAATTCAAAGAGTTCTTTCCAGAGAATGCCGTCCATTATTTTGTCAGTTATTACGACTACTACCAACCGGAGGCCTACATCCCCCAGTCTGACACCTACATTGAAAAAGACGCCAGTATTAACGAGGAGATTGATCGGCTGCGCCACGCCTCCACTTCCGCCCTTTTCGAACGGCGGGATGTTTTAATTGTGGCTAGTGTCTCTTGCATCTACGGGCTGGGATCCCCCGAAGACTACCAGGGGATGACCCTCTCGCTTCAGCACGGAGACACCCGGAACCGTGATAAGATCCTCCGCCGTCTGGTGGGGATCCAATATACCCGGAACGACGTCGGCTTTACCCGCGGCACCTTTCGGGTGCGCGGGGATGTGATCGAGATTATACCGGTCTATGGCGAAACCGTGATCCGGATTGAGCTCTTTGGGGATGAAATCGACCGCATCCTTGAAGTTGACCCTTTAACTGGGGAGATCCTGGGCGAGAAAGAGCAGATCACGATCTACCCGGGCACCCACTACGTAACCAGTGAAGAAAGGATGAAGGCGGCGATCCGCTCGATCGAAGCTGAGCTCCAAACGGAACTGGCCCGTTTACGTGAATCCGGGAAACTTTTGGAAGCCCAAAGGTTGGAACAACGGACCCGTTTTGACTTAGAAATGATGCAAGAGGTCGGCTACTGTCAGGGGATTGAGAACTACTCCCGCCACCTGACGGGACGGCAGCCGGGCGAACCCCCGGCCACCCTCCTTGATTATTTCCCCGACGATTTTTTACTCTTCATCGACGAGTCCCATGTGACCATCCCCCAACTCCGGGCGATGTACGCCGGAGACCGTTCCCGCAAGGAAACACTGGTTGGATACGGCTTCCGCCTACCTTCCGCCTTGGATAACCGCCCACTCCGCTTCGAAGAGTTTGAACAAGCCATAAATCAAGTGATCTACGTCTCGGCTACACCGGCCGCCTACGAACTTCAAAAGGCCTCGCAAGTGGTCGAACAGGTCATTCGCCCCACCGGCCTGTTGGATCCGGAGGTGGAAGTCCGCCCGGTGAAAGGGCAGATCGATGATCTGATGGAGGAGATTCGCCAGCGGGTTGACCGCCAAGAGCGGGTTCTCGTCATTACCTTAACCAAACGGATGGCTGAGGATCTAACCGAATACTTGGAAGAAGCCAGCTTTCGGGTGAAATATCTCCACTCGGAGATCCACACGATGGACCGGGTTGAGATCCTACGCGATCTTCGGCTTGGCAAATTCGATGTCCTCGTCGGGATCAACTTATTACGAGAAGGGTTAGATCTCCCCGAAGTAACACTGGTGGCGATCCTAGACGCGGATAAAGAAGGTTTTCTCCGTTCCGAGACCACTTTAATCCAGATTATCGGTCGGGCCGCCCGCCATGTAGCCGGAAAAGTAATCATGTACGCTGACCAGGTGACCGATTCGATGGCCCGCGCCATCCAAGAGACCAACCGGCGCCGTACCAAACAGATCCGTTATAACGAGGAGCACAACATCACTCCGGCCTCGGTCCAAAAAGCGGTCCGCGATCTGATCAACCTGGAACAGGTGGCGGAAGAGAAAGTGGCCTATCACGCCAAACAACAGAAAATGACCCGGGCTGAAGTAGAGGAGACCATTAACCGGTTAGAAGCCGAGATGTTAGAAGCAGCGGGCAAACTAGAGTTCGAGACCGCGGCCCAATTACGGGATGAAATAAAGGAATGGCAGAAATTACTGGAGGAATGAGCAGAGATGAAAAAGGACCGAATCACCATACGCGGCGCGCGTGTCCATAACCTGAAAAATATTGACCTGGAGATTCCCCGGAACCAGTTGATCGTGATGACTGGGATCTCCGGTTCGGGTAAATCTTCACTGGCCTTTGATACTATTTACGCGGAAGGACAGCGGCGCTACGTGGAATCACTCTCCGCTTACGCCCGCCAGTTCCTTGGTCAAATGGACAAACCCGATGTGGACTACATCGAAGGCCTTTCTCCGGCGATCTCCATCGACCAGAAAACAACTTCGCGGAACCCCCGTTCCACCGTGGGAACGGTCACCGAAATCTATGACTACCTCCGCCTGCTGTTTGCCCGGATTGGCCAGCCCTTCTGTCCCACCTGTGGCTGTCCCATTACCAAGCAGACCGTGGAGCAGATTGTCGATCAAGTCATGACCCTTCCAACGGAAACCCGGTTTCACGTCCTCGCTCCGATCGTCCGGGGGCGAAAAGGCGAATACACCAAGGTCTTTTCCGATCTGAAAAAAGAGGGTTTCGTCCGGGTACGGGTTGACGGAGAGATTTATAACCTGGATGATGAAATCACCTTGAGCAGGTACAAACAACACTGGATCGAGGTTGTCGTGGACCGGCTCATCCTGCGGCCCGGGATCGAGCAGCGGCTGGCCGACTCGGTCGAACTGGCCCTTGACATGGCCAAAGGTCTTGTTATTATTGATCCGCTATCGGGCGAAGAAACATTGTTCAGCGCCAATTTCGCCTGTCCCCAGTGTGGTTTTAGTTTTGAGGAGATTACCCCGCGGATGTTCTCCTTTAACTCACCCTACGGTGCCTGTCCCGACTGCGACGGACTCGGGTTTAAACTGGAGATTGATCCCGAAAAGATTCTGGATAAAAACCGTTCCATCAGTGAAGGCGCGGTCCTGCCCTGGAGCGCCAACCAGAGCTCCTGGTCCCTGCAGTATCTACTAAGTGTGGCCCGCCACTACGGTCTTGACCCGGATCTTCCCTTAAAGGATGCGACCGCCACACAGGTCGACGCGATCCTTTATGGTTCAGGCCGGGAAAAGATCCCCGTCGTTTATCAAGGCAAAAACGGACGCGAGTGGCGGCAAGAGGTCCGCTTCGAAGGGATCATTAACAACCTGAGCCGACGGTACCGGAGGACCGACTCGGAGGCGATTCGCCAAGATTTTGAGAACCGCTTTATGACCGTACGCCCCTGCAGCAGTTGCCACGGCGCCCGGCTCCGGCCGGAGAGTCTGGCTGTAAAGATCGGATCTTATAACATCAGCCAGGTAGCGGCTTTTTCCATCGATAAAGCTAAAACCTTCTTCTCTTCCTTAGCGCTCTCGGAGAAAGAACAGCTTATCGCCAAGCAGATTTTAAAAGAGATCGATAAACGCCTGGGCTTCCTGGTTGAAGTTGGCCTCGACTATCTGACCCTTGACCGGACCGCCGGTTCCCTGTCGGGCGGTGAAGCCCAACGCATCCGGCTGGCCACCCAGATTGGATCTTCCTTGGTGGGGGTCTTGTACATTCTGGATGAACCGAGCATCGGTTTGCACCAAAGAGACAACCAGCGTTTGATCAATGCCCTGCTCAACCTACGTGATTTAGGGAACACTTTGATCGTCGTCGAACACGATGAAGAGATGATGCGGGCCGCCGACTACCTGGTTGATATCGGACCCGGTGCAGGTGCCCACGGTGGTGAAGTGATCGCTGCCGGAGATTTAGCGACGATTACCCGTTGCCCCCAATCACTTACTGGTGCCTACCTGTCGGGCCAACGCCAGATTCCCGTCCCGGCTCTACGCCGTCCCGGTAACGGTAAATGTTTAACGATTAAAGGGGCCCAGGAGCATAACCTGAAAAATATCGATGTTTCCATTCCATTAGGATGTTTTGTCGCGGTTACTGGAGTCTCCGGTTCCGGCAAAAGTACCCTCATCAATGAGATCCTTTACCCCGTTTTAGCCCGTAAACTGAACCGGGCGACCACCCTTTATCCCGGCGCACACCGCGGGATCGACGGCCTTGAACACTTGGATAAGGTGATCAACATCGACCAATCACCAATTGGCCGTACCCCCCGTTCGAATCCGGCCACCTATACGGGGGTCTTCGATGAGATCCGGGCCGTCTTTGCCGAAACCCCGGAAGCGAAATTACGGGGATATAAACCGGGCCGTTTTTCCTTTAATGTCAAAGGCGGCCGCTGTGAAGCCTGTACCGGTGATGGGATCATCCGCATCGAGATGCACTTCCTCCCCGACGTCTATGTTCCTTGCGAAGTCTGTAAGGGAAAACGATATAACCGGGAGACCCTTGAAGTAAAATACCGCGGTAAAACCATCGCCGATATTCTCGAAATGCCCGTCGAGGAAGCTCTGGAGTTTTTCGCTAATCATCCGCGGATCCAACGGCGGCTACAGACGCTGCACGATGTAGGTTTAGGCTACATTAAGCTGGGACAATCTGCGACCACCCTTTCGGGGGGTGAAGCTCAACGGGTCAAACTGGCCACCGAGTTGGCGAAACGCAGTAATGGTCGGACCTTTTATATTTTGGACGAGCCCACAACCGGTCTACACTTTGCCGACGTCGAAAAGCTCCTCGAGATCTTACAACGGCTGGTTGATAGCGGGAACACCGTCCTGGTGATCGAGCACAATCTGGAAGTGATTAAAACCGCCGACTACCTAATTGATCTTGGTCCGGAGGGCGGCGCTCGGGGCGGCCAGGTTGTTGCCATCGGTACCCCTGAAGAGGTCGCCAAAAGCCCCACCTCTTATACCGGCGAAGTTCTCCGTCCACTCTTAGGCCTTGTTCCGGTCGGAAAAGAAGCCTGACGGGCCTGAAAACCGGACAAATACTTGATCTTTTAAAGCAATAAAGAAGAAGAACGCAAAACTTAACCCTCTGTGGGCTGGGTTTTGCGTTCTTCTTAAGTGCAGCCGATTAACCGCCGAACGGTCAATTATAGTTCCTTCCGGTAGATCCGGTAGGTCCGGTAAAGCCGCCCGCCCGCTCCTTCCACCGAACGGATCGACTCCTTATTCATCTCGGCAATGGCCGAACCTTCCCCATACTTATAACCTTTTTTGCGTGCTTCCACCATCAGACGGTGGTAGATTGCACCATTCACCGCCTTGTTTCTGAACTGTGGGACTACAAACTGGATAAAGACCCGCGCTCCGGTGATCCGCCGTTTATACCAGAGGTATTTCGCCCAACCCAAGGGGAACAAACGGCCATTCAGTCGTATCAAGACTTGGTTATAGTCAGGTAAACCAACCACAAAACCAATGGGCTCCTTGCCAGAACGAGCGATATAGACCAGATCAGCATCCATAAACTGGACTAAAGTCTGGAATTCCGACCTAATCTCCTCCAGTGAGGGTGGGGTTAAATGCTCCCAGGTGGCGGGCATCGCTAAATCCAAGATTCTTTTAATATCACGAATCTCCCGATCCAACTGTTTCCGGTCAAAACGGTCGATCCGAAACTGGTATTTCCGCATCGCGTAGGAGACAACCCGGTCGAAGCGTTCCGTATCCAAACTTGCCACATCCAGATAAAAAGCGAAGAGGTCCATATCCTTACCAAAGCCATAGTCTTCAAAGAAGCTTTCGTAATAAGGAGGGTTGTAAGAATTCATCAGCACCGGTGGCCCGTCAAAGCCCTGGATTAAAATCCCCCGGTTATCATCGCCGTTGGTCGGGGAGACCGGCCCGACAATACTAGAAATCCCCCGCGCCCTTAACCACTGACTAGCGGCATCAAATAAAGCAAAGGCCACTTCCCGGTCTTCAATCGCTTCAAAAAGGCTCAGATAGCCTTCTTGTTTGTTCTTTTCCCGATTCAGTTTCCGGTTAATTCCGACTAAAAGCCGTCCCACCACTTTCTCCCCGACCTGTGCCAGAAAGAAAGTATGCTCCCCGTTGGCCAGGAGGGGATTGTTTTTCCCTTGTAAGGTGCGGAGCTGTTGCCCGCGGAGGGGTGGTACCCAGTTGGGATCGTTTTGATAGATCACCCACGGTAACGCAATGAACTTTTTTAATCCTTTAACGTCTTTTACTTCACTAATTTTAAGCATTGTTCTACTCCCATCTTAGCGTGGCATTAGTAACCAAGCAACAGCAAAGCCCAAGTAATTACCGATGGCATACCCCACTAAACCACAGGTTAACCCCGGCACAATCACCTCTCGGTTCCGTAAGCGCTCGGCAACCGGTCCGATAAAGGCCGGACCAAAGATCCCCGCCGTTGAGGTAATAAGCATGGTATCCGCATCAATCCGAAAGATCCACGCCAGGATTAAATGGATTACGATCGCGGACGCCATCACAAAGGCGGTGTAAAGAAAGATTCCCGAACTGGAACCCAAGATCTCTTGAAAATTGATATTCGTCCCCAGCGTCAACGAAAAGACAAGGATAAAATACTGCCCTGCTTCGTAGGTGCCTTTAATCCGCCGGACACGCTGATGGAAAGAGGCCGCGACGCCAAGGGTGGTGAGTATTAACATAATTATGCTGACATCAAGCCCCCCGGTGACCAGCAGGGCGATCCCGGCACTGATCCCCACACATAATATGGATAACAGGACCGCAAAGCCCAATTCAACCTTGGATCCTTCCTCCTCCGTCGCCGCCAAGGCGGGTTCCATAAACGGAGAAGAGAAGGAAGGTAGAACCTTCCCGATCAGCCATTTTGCTCCGGTTACCAGGAACAAAAAGTAGAACCCCCCCATGATCGCATCGGCAGTATTGGTTAAGAGCAATGTTTCCTCCCGGACCTGCAACCCCATGCCGATGGCCATCAAATTAGGGGTTCCTCCCGTGTACACCCCTACTAACATTCCGGATATTTTCCAGTATTCTGGAACCGAAGAAAAAAAGAACGCGGCGAGAACAGCACTGGCCACCGCGCTGATGGCCACCAAGACGAAGGAGAGCACCGTCTTCCGCGCCAGTTTTAGCCACCTTTTAACATCGGTGGAAAAAAGGATTAGGGGAATGGCGATCGGTACCGCCACTTCCGCTAAGGATAGTGCCAATTGTTTATTGATCGGGACGAAACTTTGGTTACCAAGAACCATCCCCACCAGGTAACAGAGGAGAATCGGGCTGAGAAACCCCAGTTTTTTTGCGTTTTGTAACCCTTTGGTGATCAAAAATGGTGTAATAAAATAAAAGATAATTTCGATGACTTGCACAACATCGCCTCTCTTCTCTCGTTTGCTGAGTCCAAGGCCAATAACTAGATTTTACAATTACCGTCCTTTGTTTGTCAAGGTAACATAAAGGTCGAAACGGTGGTGGTAAAAATAGGAACGCGCCTTTACATTCCGGACCCAATTATGTATAATTCTAATCAGCCCGCCAGCGGAGAGAAAGGAAGGTTATTATGATCAAACACTTACTTTTCGATTTAGACGGAACCCTGCTCCCGATCGATCTGGATTTTTTCTTCCAGGACTATCTTTCAGCCCTCAGCGCCCGGTTTGCCACCACCATAAAACCGCCAGTATTTCAAGAAAAATTGCTCGCCAGCACCATGGCGATGGTCAAAAGCGATGACCCGAATTTAACGAACGAAGAAGTTTTTTGGCAAGACTTCCCGGCCCGGATCGGCTTGTCCCGGTCCTATTTGGAGCCGATCTTCCGCGACTTCTATGACCATGAGTACCGTTCCCTCGGCAACAACCTGCCACCAGCTGGCCCGGTACGTACCCTTTTGACCTCCGCCCTTGAACAAGGATTCACCGTTACCATCGCGACCAATCCGATCTTTCCCAGTTATGCGCTCCTTGAGCGCTTATCCTGGATTAACTGCCATGATCTGCCCTACCTCCTGGTCACTTCCATGGAAAAGATGCACTTTTGCAAGCCCAACCCCAAATACTATCAGGAGATCCTGGATCTATTGGGGCTTAAGGCTGAGGAATGCATGATGATCGGGAATGATGTGGAAGAAGATATGGTTGCTGCCCTTGTAGGGATGAAGACTTGTTTAGTCACCGACCGGTTAATCAGTAGGGGGAAAAGCAAAATCAAACCCGATTACACCTGCCGCCTTGCCGAACTTTCCCCAATCATCAGAGCCCTATAGAAACTTCTCCGGCGCTTGTCAACGCTAAACTCAGTAAAACCTGTGCCCTTAGCAAAACTAGGGTTGTAGTTCCACCGCAACGACATTTTTGCCCTCGACGCACCCAAATAAAAAACCCCTTTGGACAAGGGGTTTTTATCATTTAAACAAAGACATTAAAACGAACCGTTGTCAGTTTCGCCTTTAGAACGCGGGCACAATATCACCGCTGAAATTTTCCAGGAGATAGGCTTTAATCTCCGGACTGTTCAGGGCCTTTGCCAGTTTTTGCAGGGCCGGTTTATTCTGGTCCGCCGTCCGTACCGCCAACACATTGGCGTAAGGCGATTCCGCCCCTTCAATAAACAAGGCGTCCCGGTTCGGAACCAGACCTGCCGGAAGCGCATAGTTGGTATTGATTACGGCCAGATCAACCTCGGGGAGAATCCGCGGCAACTGAGCTGCTTCCAAGGCTTTGACTTGAATTTTTTTCGGGTTTTTTACGATGTCAAACTCGGTAGCAAGTAGACCAACGCCGTCCCGGAGTTCAATCAAGTTCGCTTGTTCTAGTAACATCAGCGCCCGTCCACAGTTGGTCGGATCATTCGGTACCGCAACGACAGCACGGTTTCGTAATTGTTCCAGCTTGGTTATTTTTTTGGAGTAGATACCCATCGGCTCGATGTGTACCTTCGCAATATAAGTTAACTCCAGACGATGATCCTCCGCAAACTGCTCGAGATAGGGGACGTGTTGGAAAAAGTTGGCGTCAAGCTCCCCTTCCGCCAAGGCTAGATTCGGCTGGACATAATCTTGAAACTCAATGATCCGGAGTTGAATGCCTTCCGCCGCCAACATTGGTTTAATCGCCTCTAAAATTCCCGCATGGGGGGTGGGCGACGCACCCACTTTTAATTCGACCGTCTCGGCCGCAAAAGTTTGGCTGAACAAGAGACCGATGAGAAACAACAACCCAACCAAAAACCTTTTCTTACCCATTCAAATCCACCTCCACTTTAATTTCGCTTTGATCAGCGGTGGTTTAACCGGCTCGCCAACCATCCGCCGAAAGATTGTATGCTTTGCACCATAACCACCAACACCAGAACAGTAAAGAACATGATGTCTCCCCGGAAACGTTGATATCCATAGCGAATCGCCAAATCGCCCAGGCCACCACCGCCAACCGCACCGGCCATCGCGGAGTAGCTGATCAAGCTGACCGCCACCATCGTCACGCCTAAGACTAAACCGGGAACCGCCTCGGGGATGAGAACCTTGGTAATGATCTGCCCCGTCGAAGCTCCCATCGCTTGGGCCGCCTCAATCACGCCCCAGTCCACCTCCAAAAGGGCGCTCTCCACCACCCGGGCCATAAAAGGAATCGCGCTTACCGTCAACGGGACAATCGCCCCGGCCGTACCGATCGAAGTCCCCACCAACCAGCGGGTAAAGGGGATGATTGCGACCAACAGAATAATAAAAGGCAAAGACCGGCCCACGTTAATCACAATAGAAAGCGTCCGGTGGATGAGCGGCAGCGGTTTAATGTGCCGCGGCCCGGTGATCACCAGCAAAATCCCGAGGGGAATACCAAAGAGGGCGGAAAGCACTAAGGCGACCCCTACCATGTATATGGTCTCGATCGTCGCATTAAGAATCTGGCCCCACACCTGCAAGCACCTCCAATTTCAACCCCTGCGCGGCCAAAAACTCAAGCGCCGTTTCAATATTGGTCTCATCGCCGGTTATTTCGACAATAATCGAACCAAAAGGGGTGTTCTTAATAAAATCCAGATTCGCGTAGAGAATATTAACATCCACATGGAACTGGCGGATCACCGATGAGATGATCGGTTTTCCAGCCACGCCACCGATGAAAGAGATCCGGACGGTCTTTCCGTGCTGGTCCTGCGGGCCTTCAATAGCCATCCGTTCTTGAATCTCCGACGGAATCTCGGTATGCAAGACGCCCTTCATAAACCGACGGGCCGCCGATGACCGGGGGTGAGCAAACAGTTCCACCACCGAACCCTGTTCGACAATGCGGCCGTCATCAATGACGGCAACGGTATCGCAGATCTCTTTGATGACTTCCATCTGGTGGGTGATGAGGACAATGGTCAAGCCAAAACGACGGTTAACATCCTGAAGCAGCCGTAAAATGGATTTCGTCGTATCCGGATCGAGAGCAGAAGTCGCCTCATCACAGAGGAGAACTTCGGGATTGTTCGCTAAAGCCCGGGCGATCCCCACCCGCTGTTTCTGCCCACCACTAAGCTCGGACGGGTAGGCATTTATTTTGTCGGAAAGCCCGACCAGCTCGATCAAGGAACGAACCTTTTCCTCCCGTTCTTGCGGTTTGACCCCACTGATTTCCAGAGGAAAAGCGATATTACGATAGACTGTCCGGGAAGAAAGGAGATTAAAATGTTGAAAGATCATCCCGATTTTCCGCCTTGCGGCCCGGAGTTCTTTCCCCTTTAGGTTCGTAATCTCTTGCCCGGCTAAACGGATCTTTCCCGCTTGTGGTTCTTCCAATTTATTAATACAGCGGATCAGGGTACTCTTCCCCGCTCCGCTCAATCCGATAATCCCAAAGATTTCGCCCTTTTTAATCTGTAAACTGACATCCGCTAAGGCAACAACGCGTTTCTCGCCTTGTCCGTAGACTTTCGTTACCTTTTCCAACTCGATCATTACTGCTGACATCTGGGACCTCCTCTGCGGGTGCGGCCACCTCTTCCATTTTTTAAAATAGCCCCCTGGTTTAGGGGGTATGTAGAAAAGAAGAATAACTATACACACGAGTTAGAGTTTATTTTACCTTATTAGTTTAACCCTGTCAATAAAATCGATCTTAAATCCAGTCTTCCCCTTCTGCTCGCTTGCTCCCATCTTCGCCAAAGAGCAAGCGCCGACAATTACACGCGGACTTTCCGCAAAAGCTCCGCCAACTAAAGATTGAATAATCACCAAAGATGTGATAGCTTTAGATTGAGTGGAAACAAAGGAGCTACGTGAATGAAAACAATAATTATTACGGACAGTGCTTGTAATTTACCAGAAAACTACATTAAGGAATACCAGATCGAGGTCTTCCCCTTTTCGATTCTTCTCAAAGACACCAGTTATCTCGATGGTATCACCATCACCACCCAACAAATTTACCAAGCAATGAAGGAAGGACAAACACCCACGACCTCCCAGGTCAACCCGATGATCATGAAAGAGTCCTTCCTCAACCACGCGCAGAAAGGCAACCGCTGTATTTATATTTCTTTTTCTGGGGCAATGTCCGGCACTTACCAGACCAGTCTCTTGATGGCGGAAGAAGTAAAGCAGCGCTACCCCGCTTTTGACTTGGACATAATCGACAGTAAAGGCGGAGCCCTGGCCACCGGACTGGTCGTCCTGCAGGCGGCCGAAATGGCGCAAGCGGGCAAGGATAAAGAAGAGATTGTTCAGTTTATTAAGAACCAAACGGCCCATATGGAACACATCTTTACCGTTGATACTCTCGATGCCCTATACCGCGGGGGACGGCTCAGCCGCACCGGCCGTTTGGTGGGCAACATCCTCAATATAAAACCCGTCCTCCACGTGGAGAACGGGCGGATCGCGCTTTTACAGTTAGTCCGGGGTAAAAAACGGGCCCTGGAAAAAATTTTAGCGGTCATGGAGGCGCGGTGCGCGAAGGTTAAATCCCAAATTATTGGCATCTCCCATGCCGATGACCTGGAAACCGCTTTACAGCTTAAAACCATGATCGAAGAGAGGTTCGGCTTTGACCGTTTTATCATCGACTTAATCGGAGGTGTCCTCGGAGTCCACATTGGCATCGGCGGTGTCGGCGTTTTCTTTGCCAACAAGACCTTCAGTTCAACTTAGTAAATACTAGTCGGTCCTTCTCCCGGCGCCAGAGGGCACCGCTGCGCATGACCAGTTACCGTCCGCCTCCGGGGCTTGTCACCCACCTGGCTACGGATCTTATCACTTCACGTGTGCTATCGGTTGCCAGCGTGGCCACTACTTAATCAACCGCTTCCTCCTCATCGGGAATATATTTCCGCATGATTTGGATTAACTTCTGGGCGTAGCGGGGATCTTCCGCATACCCGGCCTGTTGGATCCGGTAGACAAAGGCTTCCGGATCCTCGGCCACAGCCATGGCCGATTGATAACGAGGGCTCTCTGTAATCAACCGGGCATAATCCTCGAAGGATTCTTCATAGTTGTGGTAAGCACGGAAATTAAAGATCCTTCTGACCGGCCGACCGTTAATATATTGTTCGTCATAGGCACGGACGCTTCCGGCCGGACCTTCCCCTTTGATGTTAAAAAGATTATAAGAGTTTCTACCAGTTTCCAAGTCAGTCACGGGCTTTCTTAGCCATCCAGTCTCCAACGCGGCTTGGGCCAGGATCGCTCGCCAGTGAATACCAAAAACCGCATAGATCGTCTTGGCGTAAGGTTTTAGGGTTTCCACAAACTCTTCCGGTGTCATGCCTTTTTTCCTCCTTGTTTTTTCTTCGGGTTTAGTGGCCCTGAACCAGTTGTTGCTATTATATGTCTTTCTCTCTTTCATTTGTAAAGGTCAAAAGCACAAACTTGGCAACCTGGTTGCCCGCGGGGCGGTTCCCTTCTAGGCCACAGTTATACCACAGAAAAATTAAGAAAAACCCTTGATGAAATTCATCAAGGGTTTTTTACCCACTTTGCTAATTTCTATCCTTTATTCCGCCGCCGGAGTTGCGCTCACCTCGCGAACTACCACATTATCCACATAATATTCCACGCCAGTCCCGGGTCCTTCCGTATATAGCTCAAGGACGTTGAGGGCACCACTTATCTGCAGTTCATAGAGGCCACCGACTAAGGTCCATTCCTCGTCATTAACCGTCTCTGAACCGACCCATGTGTAGTTATCACCCCGGTCATCGCTCCTTTTGATGTTGATCCGCCCCGCATCGTGCATTTTATTCTTCAGTTTGATCCAGGCGGCGATTTCATAGGTCCGGCCCGGCTCCATAATGGCCCTTAGATCCTGGGCGATCCCCTGCCAGTTTTCAGTCCGGTTGGTAATTAGGGCACAGTATTTACCGGTATGGGCAGTTTCATCGGTAACCGTGATTTGGCTGGACCCACCAAAATTAAACCACCCCTCCGGTGTACCCGTTTCAAATCCTGGGTTAACTAAGAGGGAAGGTTCGCTCCCCCAACAGAGGCGTTCATCAATGTAACCGGTGACCGCTGGCCAATCCACCATCCCTTCCGGGTTCGGTTGGAAAGAGTAATCATTTTCTTGGCGGTAGGCTCCGTGCTGGCTGGTGATGACACCACCGATTTCGATCCTTTCTTCCGGAGCCAGGAAGCCAGCCTCCGCCGTGAAACCAATTTCCAAGTAACAATCGGCGTCTGGTGTGATCCCCACCATCGGCACCAGCCGTCCGGTCACCACCGACGCGGGAAGGGTACCCCCAGTGTAGCTAAATTCCTGCGCTCCAACAGCGTCCCGGGTGTAATAATAACGGAGCTGAACAGAGGCCAGGTTGACGGGGACAGGGCCGTTGTTCACAATTGTGAAGCGCGGCTTAATCTGGTTGGTGTTCAAATTAACAAGCTCATTCTCCATTTGCACCTTAACCCGCCCGGTCGGTTGTTTTTCCGGTGCTTTAAACTTCAGCCAAGCCACGCGACAAGTGGCCCCTTCATCCCACGGGGTAAATACTAAATAAAAATCATTTACGCCACGCACCTGTTCAGTCGGGAGGGTGATGATCTGCCAATCACCTTGACCGGCGGTGGAGGCATCCAACACCGAGTACCTAGCCAATGGCAAACCCAGTTCCGGGCTGTGCAACTTTAATTCCAGCTTTCCCCGGCCTTTGATCGCCACTTTCAGCTCGCAAGTGGCTGATCCCATTCCAAAGTTGAAGTTTTGATAAGCAGCATAAGCGTGCGGATCGTTCAGGACAATAACCCTTTCTCCGGCGGGTGTTGTCTCCACTTCAGTTCCGGCCTGGTCGGTAAAGGCTTCCGCCGCCAATGGGGAGAAGACTTCCCGGATACTTAGCACGCCAGGCAGTTCATGGGTGTCCGGAATAAAAGTGGTAACACTTTTGGGTTTTAAAGTAGCCGCAAAGGCCCCTTTGGCGACGGGAAGCGGCGCGAGTTTCGCCAGATCTTCCGTTGCCGAAGTCCGGTAGGGAACTACTGCTTTGGTCGCCGGGAAATCCCTTAAAACAAAGCGAACCGTCCGTTCCGTTTCCCCATTGTTGATGGCAACCAAGGCGAACCGTCCGCTTTTTTGATCTTTAAAGGCGGTCATAAAAAGATCGGGCGCCGGATTATTCTCGGCATTGATCCGTACATAACCGGGCCGGACAAAACGGCTGTAGTTACCGATGGTGTAAAGCCGTTTAAAGGTGGTAAAGGTTTGGTAGGCCGGATCCAAATGGATTAAGGCCTCCCCTGGTTTGTACGCCGCCAACCACCAGAAAAGCCAGGCGTTGACCTCCGTTATGGTCAGGTGGTCATGGAGCAACTTCGCGTATTTTAAACCATCATCAATCGACCCGTCATTAAACCCGATGTTAGAGACCTCCGTCTGCCAGATTGCTTTTTGGTGGCTTTTAGCCTCCGGAAAGGGGAGCGCCATAAAATCATAGGCATGGACACCGATAATATCCACCCCTTCCCGGGCAGCGGGATCGTTCAGGGTCGCCAGGGCGTAGCTTTCCGTAAAATTCATGGTCTCCGGAATCATCACTTTAACGTTAATACCTTCCTGTTTTAAAATGGGAGTGAGGTGATTTTTCACGAAATCCCTCAGTTGTAGACCAGTCCAGCGGCAAGACGAGTAATCCGTGGTTAAATCGGGCTCATTCGCGGGTGAAATGGCATAAATTTCGATCTGATGATGCTCCCGATATCCCCTTACGTAATTGGCTAAATATTCGGCAAAAGCCTGGTATTTATCCGGTCGTAACTCGCCGCCTTGAACCACACTGTTATTCGTCTTCATCCAGGCGGGCGGGCTCCAGGCCGTGCTGACAAACCGGGTGCATCCGCGCTGCGCCGCCGCTTTCATCAGCCAGATCTGGTCCTCATCACCCGACCAGTTCCAGACGCCCTCCTCCGGTTGAATACTTGGGGTCGGACCATCGATCGCTTCGCCCCAATCGCCCCCGTCACCAATGATATTCCGCACAATACTGAGGCCAATTCCCTTTTCTTGCGAAAAGAGCAGATCTAAAATGAGCTCCCGTTCTCTTTCCGGGTAAGCCCACAGATTAGCAGCTTGATGAAAAGCACCGGAGCCTCCAAACCCTTCGATCGTTTGCTTTTCATCTCGCCAGTCCACCGTACAGGTGGGAAGAGCCGCCCAGCTACGACTGGTCCCGATCATGAAGAGCAAAAACAGAAAAAAAGCAAGACCCCGTTTCTTTGCCTTTCGTAATTTCAAGATCTTCCCCTCCTTTCCTTATTATAGATATTTTAATATAATTCGGTAAAAACCACAAACGTTTTCGAATTTTTATCGTTTTGGCCTCAATCCTTATCCTACTGGATAGTTGGTCGATTCACCAAGCTTTGCTTTAATTCACTGCGTAAATAAGGGGGCTGGGTAAACGCCTTAGTGGCTGCCAACGTCGGCGACCACCGAAAAAAAGCTACCCCGCTGTTGCCGGATAGCTTCATCGCTTTATAGTCTTTATAGCCTTGTCCCTTTATTGCTATGGTCTTCTTACCGGTTAACCTGGTCTGCTTTACGCCGCCGGTCACTTCTTTTTATACCGGTAGTGCTTCTTCATAAATGATAGGGTTCACCCCGCAAGATCTTGTACCCACGATAGATCTGTTCTAACAAAAGCAACCGGAAGAGCTGATGGGGAAAGGTCAGGTCGGAGAAGGAGAGTTGGTCATCGGCCTGTGTCTTCACTTCCGGTGCCAATCCCGACGCTCCGCCGATCACCAAATATACTTCTTTACCACCACTTTCCCGGGCCGCCAGCCATTGGGCAAAACCTTCCGACGTTAGTTTTCTCCCCCGCGGGTCTAATACGGCCACAAAGGAACGGGGTTTCAGAACAGCACTAATTCTTTTCCCTTCTTCCTGTTGAGCCCAAGCCGGGTCCCGCCCCAAGGGAGAATCAGAAACCTCAACTATCTTCAGTTTTACGTAAGCGGTCAGCCTTTTTTGGTATTCGGCAATCCCCTGCCGTAGATAATCCTCTTTTATCTTGCCCACCGCCACGATTGTCAGGTGTAACATCCGTCTTCTACTCCAGCGGTCCCGCGGTGATCTCCACCTGAAACTTACGGTTTCCCCTGTAAAGCTCCATGGTAACCCGATCCCCGACTTTCAGATCTAATCCGGTAAAGTTCGCGCCTTCCTTAATCGGCTCCCCATTTATGGCCACAATGACATCGCCGGCTTTCAACCCCGCTCTTGCCGCCGGGCCAGAGTAAACCCGTGTAATCAGGAAGCCTTGCTCCACGGGGAGCTTAATCCGGAGGCGTTGTTCGAGGAATTTCTTGTTATCCTCATCAAAAGGCACATAGCTGATACCAATCGCCCCGGGGCGACGCAGTTCTCCTTTAATAATTAAATCGGCAATCTCCCGGGCTTTATCGATAGGGATGGCAAAACCAATCCCCTGCGCCTCTTCGATAATGGCGGTGTTAATCCCGATGACTTCGCCTTTACTATTCAGTAACGGGCCGCCCGAATTACCGGGATTAATCGACGCGTCCGTCTGGATTAAATCCCGCAAAGCCGACTTTTCACCCGTGGCAATACTCCGGTTAACCGCACTTATTACCCCGGCCGTCACCGTATTCTTCAACCCTTCGCCGATGGGATTACCGATCGCGATCGCCATCTGTCCGACGCGGAGACCAGCCGAGCTGCCAAATTGGGCCACCGGATAATTATCCCCCTCAATCTTAAGCACCGCCAGATCATTATCGGGGTCAGCCCCGACGAGCTGTGCCGGAATCTCCCGGCCGTCATTGAGCACAACCAGAATCTCCTCCGCCTTCTCAATAACATGATAATTCGTCAGAATATGCCCGTCCTTCCGGAAAATCACCCCTGAACCTAAACCCTGAACCGGCTGGTAGCCGACCAAGCCAAAGAAAAAATCTTTCACCTCCACCAGGCTGGTGGTGGTGATCATTACCACGCTGGGACCGACCTTATCTACCACTTCAATGGTGGCTTTTTCATAGTCGGTGATCTGGATTGGCGGACTCTCTTTCGTGGGCGTTTCGGCGGGTGTTTCTTGTTGTTGAACCGGTGGTGGAACCACCAGCGCTTGGCCTAATCCGGTAAAGCGCACGGCAAGCAGAACAAGTAAACCGCCCATAAAAGCCGCCATCAACAATAAAGTGAATAGACTAGTGCGGGAGATCGTACCTGCCCCTCGGTAATGCCACGCCATCTTTCTTTCCCTCCGAAATACTAATCTCGCCCAGTTTACCCTATCCTTCCCCAAAGGGTAAAAGTTTATCGAACCCGCGTTATAATCTGTCCGCTACGAAACTCCGCACGTAACAGCTTACAAAAGGCCTCTTTTGTTGTGGATGTTAATTCGGGTGCCAACTCGTCAAATAACAATAAAGGCTGGTTTTCTGCCCAGACCGCTTTCGCTAGGGCTAACCGGAAAGCCAGATCCGGCAGATCCGGTCGCCCGAAGGGAAGCTCCTCCGCCGCCCGCCAATCCCCTTCGGCCGTCCGGACAGAGAACCGTAAAAGGTTTCCTTCCAACCGGGGCATCAGTCCTTGCCCCTTTCCTTCCGTCAAGGTGGAAAGGAAGCGCCCCGCGTCACAGTATAACCCGAATAAAGCAGCCAGTTCATCATCGTCCAGGTCAACACGGTTCTGCTCGGCGGCAATTTGGGCTTCCTGTTTTTGTTTCAGCCCCAATAAGTAAGAACGGGCTTCCTCCGCCGTGGCTTGCCCCAACGCGGCAAGGAACGCCGCCAATTCTTCTGTGACCTGCTTCCGCTGGCGTTTAATCACACCCAATTTCTGCGCCTTCGCTTGCACCACCGCGATCTCTTCCTGCCCCGCCAAGGCCAGAAGTTGTTCCCTTTTCCGGCGGAGTTGTTCCTCCTTTTGCCGCGCTCTTTCCAGCTCTTCCCTCCACAAGCTCAGATTCTGATCCTCCAGGATGGTCGGCCGTTGTAAACAGGCTAAGTCCTTACGGTATTGTTCTAAAAGCACCATTTCGCGGAGGAAATCTTCTGGGTTCTTGTTTTTCAAGAGGAATTTTAATTCTTCACGGATCCGCGCTAACTTCTGCAGGAGGTCGCTGATCCGCCGTTTTATCTCTTCTTCCCGCTCTTTTCCACCGAAACGGGACCATTTTCCTTTCTGGCTGTGTTGTTCCAGAACCTCTTCCATGGCTTGCAAAAGCTGGTTCAGTTCCGCCCTTTGGGACAGAAGGCGGGTTACCCTTTTTTCCATCTCCGGCGTATAGAGCGTCGGATCAAAGGAGGCTATTTTCTGCCGGAGGTTGGCTTCTTCCTGTTGCAGAATAGTCCTGGTTTCGGACTCTTTCCGCAGTTGTTCTTCGTAAAAACTCGTTTCTAAAGTAGCCGCCGTATATTCCCGAGCCGTCAAGGCCAATAAATCTTCACCGGTGGACGAAAGAAACTTTTCATAGGCGGCAAAAGCTCTTTCCTCCGCCGCCAAACGTTGTCTTTCCTTTTCCAACTGGTCCAACTTGGCAAGCAGTTTCTCGACGGTTGTCAAATCGACTTGCTCGGCACTCCGCTCCCTTTCGCTTCGCGTCTCGCGCAGCAAAGCCGGTAACCGGTTGTGCGTACGGACTTTCCGAATATGTTCCCGGATCAAAGGCGCGTTTTGCTCAATGGTATAGGCGGCATTTTGAAAAACACCAATTACCGCAAAGTCTAAAGGGTTTATGATCCGCAACTCCTGCAGAAGCAGGTCCATCAGGACCATAGATGAAAGGGAGAATAACCCTTTTGCCTCCAGTTTAAAAATTTCCAGCGCTTCTCGGGTAAAATTCCGACCAAGCAGAAAGGGACCATTGTTGGTCTCGATCCACATCGCCGCGCTATATTCTTCCTTATCCGTAGGCGGCATCAGCCGTTGTCGACAGGCGTTTTGGTGCGGGGGAAAACCATACAAAACCGCACGGATCGCTTCGTTGACAGTCTCCGCCGTCTCTTGTTCTGCATAGGGAACCTCCGACCAAAAGGGATCAAAAGTATGTTCCCAGTCGCGCAGGGGGCCTAAAGCCTTAATCATCAGTTTTTTGATGCGCACCGCTTCACCCCGCTATTCACCATCCTCGCCCTCTTCCTGCCTGCTGACGACCCGTGCCACGGCAACAATCCGGTCATCCTCCCCGAGGTGCATCAGTTTGACCCCTTGGGTGTTCCGACCCAAGGCGGAGATATCACTAACGGTGACCCGAATCACCATTCCACTGGCATTAATCAGCATTAACTCATGTTCCGGGTAAACAACTCCGCCACCGATCACTTCTCCCGTTTTTGGTGTACGGTTTAGCGTTTTTATACCGATTCCACCCCGGGCTTGGATCCGGTATTGATCAAAGGGGGTTCGTTTTCCGTAGCCATTTTCGGTAATGACCAAAAGATCGGCATCATTCCGGATCACATCCATCCCGACCACTTGGTCACCGGGCCGGAGGTTGATCCCTTTCACGCCACGGGTTGTCCGCCCCATTGGTCTGATTTCGGTTTCGGAAAAACGGAGCGATTGTCCATGCCCCGTAAAGATAATAATCTCCCGTTCCCCATCGGTACGTCGGACCCCGATTACTTCATCGCCTTCATCCAAGTTGATCCCGATTACCCCACTGCGCCGGTTATTGGCATACTCAGAGAGGGCGGTCTTCTTAACGATCCCATTCCGCGTACACATCAGCAGATACTGATCCTCACGGAAGTCCTGCACGGGGATATAGGTATTGATCTTTTCCCCAGGATTCAACGGAATCAAGTTGACAATGGCAATCCCCCGGGCTTGACGTGAAGCTTCGGGAATATCAAAGCCGCGGAGCTGGTAGACCCGTCCTTGGTTGGTAAAGAACAGAACATGGTCATGGGTGGAAGTGATAAAGAGGTGTTCCACAAAATCCTCTTCTTTGGTGTTAATTCCGGTAATTCCTTTTCCGCCACGCCGCTGACTCTTATACGTGGTCACCGGAAGCCGTTTGATGTAACCATTATGGGTGATCGTCACCACGATATCTTCATTGGCAATCAGATCCTCAATAGAAATATCCTCTTCGCTCTGGGCGATCTCAGTTCGCCGCGGATCGGCAAACTTTTCTTTGATCACTAAAAGTTCTTCCTTAACAACGCCCATAATTTTCGCCGAATCCGCCAGCAGCTCCCGGTAGTAAGCAATGGTTTTCTGCAGTTCGGCGTATTCTTCCTCCAGTTTTTCCCGTTGCAGACCGGTTAGGCTCTGAAGGCGCATATCCAAAATCGCCTGAGCTTGCCGTTCCGACAAACCAAAATTACTCATCAATCCTTCCCGGGCAATCTCGACCGTTCGCGAAGAGCGAATCACCTTGATCACGGCATCGATATGGTCCAGAGCAATTCTTAGCCCTTCAACAATATGGGCCCGGGCTTCTGCTTTTTCCAGATCAAACCTGGTCCGCCGCGTAATAATCTCTTTCTGGTGGTCAAGATAATGCCGGAGGAGATCGCGCAGCCCGAGAACCCGGGGCTCGTTATTAACCAGAACCAGCATGATCACGCCAAAGCTGTCCTGAAGCTGGGTGTGTTTATACAGTTGGTTCAGGAGGACATTTGGGTTTGTATCCCGCTTCAGCTCAATGACGATCCGCATCCCGGAGCGGTCAGATTCATCCCGCAGATCGGTAATCCCTTCGATTACCTTGTTCCGTACCAGATCAGCGATCTTCTCAATTAACCGGGCTTTATTGACTTGATAGGGGAGTTCGGTGACGATGATCTGGCTCTTCCCATTGCTGAGGGTTTCGATTCCGGTCTTAGCCCGTACCTTAATACTACCCCGTCCGGTGAGGAAGGCATCGCGAATCCCTTCCCGTCCAAGAATAATACCACCCGTCGGAAAATCCGGCCCTTTCACGACCTTCATCAGGGCTTCTGTATCGGTTTCCGGATCATCGATCAACATAATTGCCCCGTCAATCACTTCCCCCAGGTTATGGGGGGGAATGTTCGTTGCCATCCCGACCGCAATCCCGGCTGCCCCATTCACTAGTAAGTTCGGGAAACGGCTGGGTAGTACCGCTGGTTCTTCCAAACTTCCATCAAAGTTCGGGACAAAATCAACCGTGTTTTTCTCAATATCAGTCAGCATCTCGACGGCCAGTCGCGACAGGCGAACCTCCGTGTAACGCATCGCTGCCGGTGGATCCCCGTCCACCGAGCCAAAGTTCCCATGGCCGTCCACCAAGGGGAGTCGGTACGAGAAATCCTGCGCCATCCGGACAATGGAATCATAGATCGCCGCGTCACCATGGGGATGATAACGCCCCATCACATCACCGACGATCCGCGCGGATTTTTTATACGGTTTATCCGGAGTAGTCCCCGATTCGTACATCCCGTAAAGAATCCGCCGGTGCACCGGCTTCAGTCCGTCGCGGACATCGGGCAACGCCCGGCCGACAATCACGCTCATCGCATAGCTTAGATAGGAGCGTTTCATCTCGTGTTCAATCTTTATCGGAACAATTTTTCCGTCCGTAATTTCTGCCAAACTTATCCCTCCATCGGCTGCCGCCTTCAACCTGTTTTCCTGTTCTTAGACACGCTGGACTTTTTAGATGTCTAAATCGACCACTTCGCGCGCGTGGGTTTGAATAAACTCCCGTCTGGGCTCGACCTTATCACCCATCAAGGTCGAGAAGATCTCATCCGCGGCCACCGCATCTTCCAGCGTCACCCGCAACAGGGTACGGCTTTCCGGATTCATCGTGGTCTCCGCCAACTGTTCGGCATTCATCTCACCAAGCCCTTTATACCGTTGAATCGTAACACCCTGGCGGCCGTTGGCCTCCAGGAAAGCCTCCAGTTCCTGTTCGGAGTAACAATATTGCTGTTTCTTTCCTTTCTTCGCAAAAAACAAGGGGGGCATGCCAATATAGACATGACCTTTTTCGATCAAGGGCGTCATGTAGCGGTAAAAGAAGGTTAACAACAAAGTCCGGATATGGGCACCATCAACATCGGCATCAGTCATGGTTATAATTTTGTGGTAACGAATTTTCGAAAGATCAAAATCGTCACCAATCCCCCCGCCAATCGCGGTAATCATCGCCTTAATCTCTTCGTTGTTAAAGATCCGATCCAGTCGTGCTTTCTCCACATTCAAGATTTTTCCGCGCAACGGCAGGATTGCTTGAAATCTCCGGTCTCGTGCTTGTTTTGCTGAACCACCCGCCGAATCCCCTTCCACCAGATACAACTCGCATAATTCCGCTTCTTTAAAACTGCAATCAGCCAATTTTCCGGGGAGGGAACTGATCTCAAGGGCACTTTTGCGCCGGGTCAACTCCCGGGCTTTCCGGGCCGCATCTCGCGCGCGGCTCGCCATCAGACATTTATCCACGATTTTACGGGCAACCGCCGGGTTCTCTTCCAAAAATTCGGAGATCCCTTCGTAGACCGCGGATTCCACGATCCCTTTCATTTCACTATTCCCCAGTTTCGTCTTGGTCTGCCCTTCGAACTGGGGGAAACGCAGTTTAACACTGATCACCGCCGTTAAACCTTCACGTACATCCTCGCCGGACAAATTATTCTCATTTTCTTTGATCAAGTTGTTTTTCCGCCCGTAATCATTGATCGTTCTCGTCAAAGCCGAGCGGAAACCGGAAAGATGGGTTCCCCCTTCAACGGTATTTATGTTATTGGCAAAAGTATAGACATTCTCAACATAGCCGTCGTTATACTGAAGCGCCACTTCGACCTGGCTACCATCAGCCTCTTTTTGAATGTAGATCACATCGTTAAAAAGCGGCGTCTTCGTCCGGTTTAACGCTTGAACAAAAGAGACAATTCCCCCTTCGTAGTGGAAAGAAAGCTCTTTGTCAACCCGTTCATCTTTGATGTTGATCTTTAAGCCCCGGGTGAGAAAGGCCAATTCCCGGAGACGATGGACCAATGTATCTAAATCAAATTCACAACTTTCAAAGATCTCAGGGTCTGGTTTGAATGTCACCTTGGTTCCGGTGGTGGAGGATTCCCCGGTGATCTTTACCTCGGTCTGGGGTTTTCCCCGTTCGTATCTTTGGTAATAGATCTTCCCATCCCGCCGGACTTCCGCTTCCAACCAAACGGAAAGAGCATTTACCACCGACACCCCAACGCCATGGAGGCCACCGGAGACTTGATAATGCTCGCCTCCGAACTTACCACCGGCGTGGAGCCTGGTCATAACCACTTCGAGGGCGGAGATTTTTTCTTTAGGGTGGATGTCCACTGGAATTCCCGTCCCGTTATCGGCAACAGAAACGGCACCATCCTGGCGTAAAGTAACATCGATCTGATCGCAGTAACCAGCCATAGCTTCATCGATACTGTTGTCCACAACTTCGTAGACCAGATGATGAAGGCCCCGTGGTCCGGTACTCCCAATATACATACTAGGACGTTTCCGTACCGCTTCTAATCCTTCCAGAATCTGGATTTGTTCCGCATTATAACCATTCGTTTTCTGCCCGTTCACCAACATACCTCCTAAGATACCTACCAAGAAAATACTCCTCGTTGTTCGTTACTCATCGCGCGCTGACTGTGCTTGGCAATTCAACACACCCTTTTGCCCTTTTTCCACAGGCCCCCGCGTGCAGGGTGGGTGACGCCTAATCGGGGATTTGTCCCGCCCGTTTTTTCAGCGTGTAAGAGGAGATCGGCGACAGGATAATTTTCTGTTCGGTATAAATTGCCGATTTTGGCTTACCTTCTGCAATATCCATTATTTCTTGGCCTGCTTTCTTCTTCTGTGCCTTCCATTCTTCCAGCGCTGTCCACGTCATTTTTTCTACATTCTCCACAAGGATGACCTCATTGGTGTTGATAATCTGCTTTCCACCCAAATGCAAAAACATCTGTCTCCCCCTTTACCGGCCTTTCACTGTTAGACCCTATTTTTGCGCCTGGTGCGCGTAGTAAAAGCGGCTAAAAGCCTGCTTCAAATCGGGATCTTTGATCCCTTCAATTGCTTCAGGTAAGGGAAGAGCATGACTCCGCACCGGTTTCTTCTTGGTTTCCCCGGTCGTCTTATGACCATCAACCGCGTTCAAAGCACCAATGGTAATCCGCACACTGCGAATGGTGTTCTCGCCCAGAAAGCGCCGATATTTCGTGATAATTTCTTTTTTAAAAAAGGTTAAATTATGAGCAAGGGCCGGATCGGGGGTTTTTACCCACAGAACACCGTTTCGGACGTGGCTCACTTCTATTTTGTCCTTTAAGGACTCACCAATAACTTGTGGCCAGTAATAATAGGCCAGTCCCGTTTGGACGTGGGCTTTTTGGGACCAACCCTTTAGAAAACCTTGCACAATCTCGGTTAAAGGTGTTATCTGCTTAATCTTTAATCACTCCACTTTCAACCGTAAAGAGCTTTAATGGCCCTAAAAAGTCCGCTGTTGTGTCCAGCTCTGTGGTACTAAGAATGGTTTGGGTCCCGGTCGTTAGTAACTTTAACAACTCCCGTTTCCGTTCATTATCAAATTCAGAGAAGACATCATCCAACAGTAAAAGGGGCGCGGTGCCCCGCCTTTTTTTGATCAAATCCACCATCGCCAATTTCAGGGCCAAGGCGGCCGTTCGTTGTTGGCCTTGTGAACCATAAACCCGAAGTTCAAGGCGGTCATTCATCATGATTTGCAAATCATCCCGGTGGGGACCGGCCAGCGTATACCCGCGTCGGATCTCGTCTTCGGTACGAGTCCGCAGCAAGCGCCGGAACCGCTCCTTGATCTTGTCCAAATTCGGTTCCCTAACCACATCACGGCCAAATTTATAGGCACAACCCAAAGTTTCCCGGTCATTACTCATCACTTGATGATAATGATTAACCCACGGATTAATCTCGACCAAAGCTTGCTGCCGATAAAGAATAACCCGACTCCCTTCCTCCACCATACGGTTGGTCCACACTTCCAACTGGTTTAAATCACGGACCCCTTCTTTGAATCTTTTTAATAAGGCATTTCGCTGATATAAAGCCCGGTAGAACTGGAGATAAACCTGGCGATAGTCAGGGTAAGCCTGCGCCAGATATAAATCAAGAAATTCCCGGCGTTTCTCCGGACTACCTTTAATAATTTGGAGGTCTTCCGGAGTAAAAATCACCGTCCGGACCCGGCCAAACAGATCCCTTTTGCTTTTATGGACCACACGGTCGACCTTGACTACCACGCGGTTCAAAGCGTTACCAACCTCAAGGATGAGGTTTTCTTCATTGCTTTGGAATTCTCCTTTTAGATAAAAACCTTTTTTATCCTCTTTGATTAAATCCTCATCCCGTCTGGTCCGAAAAGATCGGCCTAAAGTTAAAAAAGCAACCGCTTCTAAAAAATTCGTCTTTCCCTGCCCATTCTTTCCACACAAAATATTAAGACCGGGCGACAGTTCAACATCGGCGGTGTCATAATTACGGAAATTATTAATCTTGATCTTCTTTAAGTGCACTTTCTTCTCCCTTAACCCGAACCAAAAGCTTTAAACCATCGGGCATTGTCACCACATCCCGGTCTTGTAATTGCCGACCCCTTCTCTGTTCCGTCTGGTCGTTCACCTTTACCATTCCCGATTGGATTAATCTCTTCGCTTCCCCGCCGGTCATCACCGCGCCAGCAAACTTTAAGAATTGCTCAAGGCGGATCGTCTTCGCTTGTACGACAATTACTTCCATTTTTCCTCCAGCTTAATAGTTGAGCCGTAAGGGCATCAACACGTAAGTATAGGTCGCAACTTCTTTTACCTTCAAGGCCGATGCTTTCATCCCAGCAGAAAGGTTAAATACAATCTCTTCGGCATCGCCCACTGCTTTCAGAAAATCAATGATGTACTGCGCATTAAAACCGATCTCAAAGGGTTCACCGTCATAGGAACAACCTACTTCCTCGTTAAACTGTCCACGCTCCGGATCCAAAGCAAAGATAGTCAGACGATCCGGTCCAAAGCTAAGTTTAACCGCTTTGTCGATAAGTAAACTTCTACTCAAAGAACTGAGCAACAAGGAACGGTTAAAACGGGCCTCACCGTCAAAACTTTCGGGAATAACCTGTTCATAACGGGGAAATTGGGCGTTAATGAGCCGTGTATAGTAGATGATCCCCTTCCCAACAGCATATAACTGCCGGTTGATCAGGAAAAAGGTGATCTCTTCATCCGGATACCCCCCAAAGATCGCTGCCAATTCCTTAAGGGATTTTACCGGAACTAAAAAACTATCCTCGCTGTTTCCGGCGACAGTCAGATCCTTCACGACCAAACGGTTAATATCCGTCGCCACCAACCTTAAGCGATCCGGTTTAAACTCCCAGAGAATACTGGAGAGGAAAGGACGGGAATCATGCGGCGCGGTGGCATAGATGCTTTGACGGACCGCTTCTTCGAAAGTGGGGGCTTCCAGCGAAAAAAGAAGTTCTTCCCCAGAAAGGCCGGTTTGTTCCTCCATATAAAGGTGAATCTTTTTTAAGCCGTCAGGTACGGCTGGGTACTCTTCCGCCGGTAAGATATTCAGATTGAAAAAAGTACTAGCCGCTTTAATCGTAAAGGTTTTACCCTCTATCCCCATTTCAATACGGCCGGGCGGTAAATGTCGGACCACATCATAAAAAGTACGGCCACTCAGCACAACCCGCCCTGGGGTAATAATCGTCACTTCGGGAACTTTGACTTCAATACCATTCTCCAAATCACTGGCAAAACAGAATAACTGGTCGTCTCTGGTTTCTAAAACAATACCATTTAGAACTGGAATACTGGTCTTCGCCGGTAAAACTCGTGTTGCCATCTGTAACGATCGTACCAACTCATCACGAGAACAAAATAGTTTCATCTCCTTAACCTCCTCGAAGGGAATCGGTTATCAACAGAAACGAATTAGATCTAAAGAAAAGTAATTATTATAAAGATCAAAATAGCCGTAGTAATAGTATACCAGAATATGTGGATAAATCCTTTTCAGCCTGCTCAAAGCGGTTTTCGTGTCAAAAATATCCTGTGGAAGAAAAGGATGCTTATCAACACTTTCAACTTATCCACAAGTAAAAGTGGATTGTGGATAAAGTAGTAAACAGGTTTTCCCCATACCGGTCAACAGCTTAACCACAGGTTCTCCCCTTCATAAATGCGGCTATTTCTTCAACTGCTGGGTTAAGTCTTTAATCGCCTGATTAACTTTGGGATCCGTTCCCATAAACTCTTTTATCCGGTCACAACCGTGCATCACGGTGGTGTGATCACGGCCACCAAATTCATCACCGATCTTGGGGAGGGATGATTCTGTCAGTTCGCGGGAAAGATACATGGCGATCTGGCGTGGTAAAGCGATATTTTGCGTCCGCCTTTTTGATTTCAAGTCTTCGACGGTCAAATTGAAGTATTCCGCAACGGCTTGTTGAATCAGGGGGATCGTTATTCTAGTGGCCTGTTGCGTAGAGATAATATCCCGGAGTACTTCTTCGGCCAGGTCGATTGTGATCTCCCGCTTCGTTAAAGAAGAATAGGCAATGACGCGAATGAGCGCCCCTTCCAATTCCCGAATATTTGAATTAATCAGATTGGCAATATAGGCCAACACATCATTGGGGAGTTTCCACCCCTCTGCGGTTGCCTTTTTTTGTAAAATCGCGATTCTCGTCTCCAGATCCGGGGCTTGAATATCGGTGATCAACCCCCACTCGAAACGGGAGCGGAGGCGGTCTTCCAGCGTCGGGATCTCCTTTGGCGGACGGTCGCTGGAGATGACAATCTGTTTACTGGCTTCATGGAGGGCATTGAATGTATGGAAAAACTCCTCTTGCGTGCTTTCTTTTCCCGCGAGGAACTGGATATCGTCCACCAGTAATAAATCAACGGTGCGGTATTTGGCCCGAAAACCGGCGGTCTTATTTTTTTGAATCGCATTGATCAACTCGTTGGTAAATTTCTCCGATGAAACGTAAACCACCTTGTAATAAGGGTTATTTTCCATCACAAAATGTCCAATGGCCTGCATAAGATGGGTTTTACCTAAACCAACACCACCGTAGATAAATAAGGGGTTATAAGCACGGGCCGGGGCTTCGGCCACTGCTAAAGATGCGGCGTGGGCAAAGCGGTTACTGTCGCCAACCACAAAAGACTCAAAAGTGTACTTCGGATTAAGATTAAGGAGGTTCTCTTCGCCCGTAAAACTACTGGGAATTGCCGTACTGAACTCGGCATCATTGTTTGTGTTTTTTAAGATCACAAATTTAAGTTGCAGATCTTCGGGGATATACTTCCGGAGGGAATTCGTAATCGACGGTGCGTATCTGCTTTCCAATAAATCGCGGGCGAACTCATTGGGGACTTCTATGTATAAGCTGCCCTCTTCAATTTTCCAGGGTTTAGTTGGTTTTAACCAGGTTTCATAGCTTGGCTTGGTCATCAGGGGTTCCATTTCCTCCTGGACCTTACTCCAGATTGCTTCTAATTCTTCTATGTTCATCGGTAAACCCACCTTTCAAACAGATTCTAATTCAGAAACTTATCCACAAATTGTGCATAACTTGTGTATAAGTTGAGGATAAGAGCGTTAAAACTAGACAAGACAAGGCTTTACGTCAGGGGATAAAAGGCGAAAAAAAAGAAGTCAATCCCGAATGAAGTCCCTTTAAACATGATGGATCGTGAGAGTTATCAACATTATCCCCAGAAAATTGGGGGTAATTGTGGATAAAGTAAGACGCGATGATAATAATACCAAATTCTTCGGGCTTTGACAAATCCAACAATGATACAAAAAAAGCGGAAAAAAGCCTTTTCGGGGGAAACTTTCGGTAAAAAACGCCACCAAGGAAGGAATTGTGGATAACTTTCCGGAAGAAATATTGACAACCGGAAAAGACCTAATTATAATAAACACAAATAACAGAAGCCCAAAGCGAGGTGAGATTGGTGAAAAGGACTTTTCAGCCGAACAAATTAAAGCGGAAAAGAAGAATCGGGTTTTTGGTTAGGATGTCTACCCGCGGTGGGCGACAAGTAATCAAACGGCGACGGGCAAAGGGGAGGAAGGTTTTATCGGCCTAAAATGAAATCTTGCCAAACCCTCAAAAAAAACTGGGAATTTCAAGAAACTTTTAACAAAGGGCGCTCCTATTCGAACTCCACTTTAGTACTTTATGTTTGCCCGATCGGCGAAAATGGCGGTTTGCTGAAGGTCGCCTTTTGTGTAGGTAAAAAACTGGGTTCCGCCGTCCGGCGTAACCGGATCAAACGACAGCTTAAACACGCTTTTTTTATGCTTAAAGACCGGGTGGCGAGGGGTTTTTCCGTGATTATCATCGCCCGAGGTAAAGCCGCGCAGGCGGACTACGCGGTTCTTACTAAAGCCATGCAAGATCTACTGATTAAAGCGGATTTGTTGCTGAAAGAAGAATGATCCAGAAGGCGATGATTCTGATGATCCGGTTTTACCAGCAATTTTTATCGCCACTAAAACCACAAGCTTACCGTTGCCGGTACTACCCCAGTTGTTCCCAGTATACCATAGAAGCGCTTAATCGTTTTGGTGTTGGGAAAGGAGTTGTCCTTGGGATCAGTCGTCTTCTTTCCTGTCACCCCTGGCGCCAAGGCGCGGTGGATCCTGTACCAGAAATATGGCCTGGTTGGAAAGGCATTTTACGTCGCAAAAGGGGCTAAAAGCCCCTTTATTTATGGGATGAAAAAGGCAAAAAAGATAACTGCGATCAGGACACTACCCCAGGTATACCCCAGGTAATAATTTACGGCTGATGTGAAAAAATATGGAAGAGGAATTCATTGGTGGAGAGAGAATAAGTTGCAATGGCGATTAATTTATTAATGAATTTATTAAGATAAAACGACCTTAAAAGAGAAAGGTGTGGAATAAGCGCTTATGATATCCTCAATCATGGCTAAACTGTTAGTTTTTTTCCACGATAACCTTGGGGTAGGATGGGGAATGTCCATTATCTTCTTGACCCTTTTGGTCAAAGTGGTTTTGTTTCCTTTTTCCCTTAGTCAGATCCGCTCCATGGAAGGGATGAAAAAGATCCAGCCGGAGCTGAAAAAGATCCAAGAGAAATACAAGAACAATCCGGAAGAACAGCAGCGGAAGATGATGGAACTTTACCAGAAGAACAAAGTTAATCCACTGGGAGGATGTTTACCACTGCTTCTACAACTCCCGATTTTATTGGCTTTATTCCAAGTTTTAAGGGTTCCGGAAAATTTTAATATTGATTTTACCAACGCATATTTTCTGACGATGGACTTGACCAAAAGTCATAGTTATTGGCTGTTGGCGGTGATCTCCGGATTGACATCCTTTTTACAACAGAAGATGACTACCGTTTCGACGGCCGATACCTCCCAAAGCACAATGATGTACGTGATGCCAGTCTTTATGGGTTATATTACTTATACTCTTAAAGCCGGGATTGGTGTTTATTGGGTTGCTAGCACGGTGATTGGGATTATTCAACAGTGGGTTATTACCAGATTTTTCATCCATGAGGAGCAGCCTGAGCTAAAATAAGGAATTAATTTCTGGTCTCCTAAGGAGGTTTATCTCAATGAAGTCGGTGGAAATTGTCGCGAAAACAAAAGAGGAAGCTTTGGAGTTAGCACTGAAAGAACTAAACGTCGATGAGAGTAGGGTTAAAGTCGAGGTTTTAGAGGAAACTTCGAGCAAAGGTTTTTTGGGCTTGTTAAATGTCAACCGGGTGAAGATTCGCGCAACGGTCAAAGAAGAGCTGGCCCAAAAGGCCGTTCGTTTTCTGCGGGAACTATTGGTTAATATGGGGATTTTTGCCCAGGTTGAAATGTTTAAACGCCCTGGCTACGTCATGCTTAATATAAATGGCGATGATCTGGGTAGATTGATTGGTCGACATGGCCAAACCCTCAATGCACTACAGTATATCGTAAATTTAGTGGTCCACAAGGACACTGATGAAGAGGACCGAGTGATTATTGATGTTGGGGGTTACCGGAAAAGACGGGAAGAAAATTTAAAACGGTTGGCGCAAACAACGGCGGACCGGGTGAGAAGAAAAGGACGGAAAGAAACCTTAAATCCGATGACTCCGCAAGAAAGGCGTATTATCCATTTGGCCTTACAAAACAATAAAGAAGTTGTTACGCATAGTGAAGGAGAGGACCCGTACCGGCGCGTGGTTATCTCCCCCAAATCAACACGCTAGGCTTGAGAACGAACACGTGCCTTTCGGGGCACGTATTATTTTTTACACTAGATAGATAATAAAGGCGAGTTTTTTGAGAGGTGACTGCCCGCACTGGCAACCGTCAACATTCGGGAAGTAACGGAAATTAAAGGGCGGAAATCCTGAAGGCGGACAGAAGCAAGTCCGCTTAGCGGTGCCATTCGCACCGAGGGTATGACAGACTGATATTTTCTAGACAGGTAAGGGATCGGAAATGAATGAAACGCAGACCATAGCAGCAATCTCCACCCCGCCCGGGGAAGGAGGAATCGGGATTATCCGCATCAGCGGGCCTGAAGCTTTAACGGTTGGGGCACAAATTTTACGCCATCCTTCTGGTAAACCGATCAAAACGTGGCCGGAAAGAAAGGTCCGGATTGGCTTTGTTGTTGATGAGAACGGCGAACCCGTTGATGAGGTGATCTTTTTTTACTTTAAAGAGCAACGGAGTTACACTGGGGAGGATGTCCTCGAGATTCAGGGACACGGCGGATATCAGAATCTTGAAAAAATACTGAAAGTGGTTTTTCACGCGGGGGCCCAGCCTGCCGAGCCCGGGGAGTTTACAAAACGCGCCTTTTTAAATGGGCGTCTTGATTTAACCCAAGCGGAAGCGGTGATCGATCTCATTCGGGCGCGGACTGATCTGGCACAAAAGGTTGCTTTACAGCAGTTACGGGGGCGTTTAGCACAGGTCATCAAAGAGCAAGAGGAGAAACTGTTGGCTCTTTTAGTGCCGATCGAGGCGGCTCTGGATTTTCCCGAGGATGAGATCCCGGAGCTCCAAAGGACGCAGGCCCTTATCGAAGTTCGCAAGATACGACGGCAGCTTGAGCAATTGTTAGCCCATGCTGAACGGGGAATTATTCTCCGGGACGCGGCGACGGTAGTGATTGCCGGCCGTCCGAATGTGGGTAAGTCTAGTTTACTGAACCAACTGCTAGGAGAAGAAAGGGCGATCGTAACGCCGATTCCCGGCACGACCCGCGATTTTGTTTCGGAAATTATTGATCTGGATGGTGTGCCGGTCCGGTTGATCGATACGGCCGGCGTACGCCGGAGCGATGATCCGGTGGAAAAAGTCGGGGTTGAAAAAGCCCGGCAATTAATGGACGAGGCCGATCTCGTTTTAGCCATCTTCGATGCGGCCACGCCGTTAACCCCGGAAGACCAAGAGCTTATACAGTTTCTCAATGCGAAACCGGCATTGATCATCTTAAATAAAACTGATTTACCGGTAAAAGTACCGGTTGAATCGTTGCAGGATCTGTTTCCGCAGGCCCAGTTTCTTTCGATCTCAGCCTTGACGGGTACTGGGATCAAAGAACTAAAAACTTTGGTCCGCACGGAGTTAATTGGCAGCGAAGGTCTGGAGGAACAGCCTGTTTTAGTAACAAGGGTACGGCATAAGGAAGCTATTGCGGAAGCAATCGATCTTTTAACCCTTACGGCCCAAGGCCTTGAAGAAGAATGGAGCGAAGATCTGCTGGCCGCTAACTTACGAGCGGCCCTTGAGGCATTAGGACTGATCTCCGGACGTTCGGTCTCGGAAGAGATTATCAACGAAATCTTTACCCAGTTTTGTATTGGCAAATAGGGAGCGAAACGATGAGACGAAACTACGATGTAGCTGTGATTGGGGCGGGCCATGCTGGATGTGAAGCGGCCAACGCCACCGCAAAAATGGGATTTAAGACCCTGCTTTTAACCATTAATTTTAATAATATTGCGTTTATGCCTTGTAATCCATCGGTAGGGGGGCCGGGGAAGAGCAATTTGGTCCGGGAGGTTGATGCCCTTGGTGGCCTCATCGGGCGGAATACCGACCGGGCTCATATACAGATGCGGGCTTTAAACACCCAAAAGGGCCCGGCAGTCCGGGCGTTACGGGCGCAGACCGATAAACATCTGTACCAACAATATATGCAGGAATATATGGAAAAACAGCCATTAATCACCATCCGCCAAGGTGAAGTCGTCGCTTTGGACCGTAGTAAAGATCTCTGGCGACTAACCCTGAGTACCGGCATCACCTTTGAAGTTCCGGTGGTCATCATTGCTACCGGTACCTTTTTACGGGGGCGCGTCCATATTGGGAGCTTGTCCTTTCCTTCCGGACCTCAAGGACAGCATCCGGCGAATGCCCTTGCCGAGCATTTAGAAGCGCAAGGGCTGAAATTTAAACGCTTTAAGACCGGAACACCCGCCCGGGTACGGAAACGTTCCCTGAATTTTGACGCCATGATAGAACAGCCCGGTGACCGTTTAAACCACGGTTTTTCCTACTGGCTGCCCTGGGACCCGCGCGCATCGCTTTCTTGCTGGCTGACCTATACCAACGAAAAAACCCACGCGATCATCCGTGATAACCTGCATCTTGCGCCCATGTATTGTGGGTCGATTACCGGGATTGGTACCCGGTATTGTCCAGCTATCGAGAATAAAGTAGTCAATTTTCCCCAGCGGGAAAGGCACCAGGTCTTCATCGAGCCGGAAGGATTAAATACCGATGAGATGTACATTGCCGGGCTTTCCAGCAGCTTACCTGAAGAAATCCAAGATCAGTTTATCCGCACAGTTCCGGGGTTGGAAGCGGTCGAGATTGTCCGTCCCGGCTACGCCATTGAATATGATGTGGTGGCACCCGAACAACTCCAAAACAGCTTACAGATACGGGGTTGGCCGGGGGTCTTTAGCGCTGGTCAGATCAACGGGACTTCCGGCTATGAAGAAGCGGCTGCGCAAGGCATCATCGCCGGGATTAATGCGGGATTATATTTAAAGGGGGAGGAACCTTTCACCTTAGCGCGTAACGAAGCTTACATCGGAGTACTGATTGATGATTTAGTAACCAAGGAAAATAACGAACCCTACCGGATCATGACCTCGCGGGCCGAGTTTCGGCTTTCGCTCCGTCAAGACAATGCTGATCTAAGATTGACGGAGTATGGTTATCGGTTACAGCTGATCACGCCCGAAGAATACGACCGTTTTCAAATGAAACGGCAACGGATCGAGGAAAAGCTAGAATATTTTTCCGCGACATACCTTACGCCTGGGTCGGAGCAAGCACAACGCCTCAAAGAATTAACCGGAATCGAAGTGAAGCAGAAGAGCAGCCTAAAACAGCTACTGCGGATGCCGCAAATTCAGATTACTGATCTTTGGGACCTGGTTGACCCGGAGCAAAAAAGGCCCCTCGAAGATGAAGTGGTCGAAAACTTCATTAAATACGAAGGATATTTGGAAAGGGAAGCAAAGATGGCGACCCGTTTAGCCAAAATGGAGGAGAAGAAGATCCCGCCTGACTTTGATTATGGTGCGGTGCCGAACCTCTCTTACGAGGCCCGCGAAAAGCTGGAAAAAAGACGGCCAGCCACCCTTGGTCAAGCCGGGCGGATTAGTGGCGTGAGCCCGGCCGATTTGAGCACCCTCTTAATCTGGATCACCAGGAGTAGTCGACAATGAGCAAAGCGCAACAATTTATGAAAGGGATCCTCCAACCCTTTCCCGAGGTGGATCAAGTAAAACAGGAGAAACTCTTTGCCTATTTAAATCTGGTTTTAGAGACAAACCGCACCACCAACCTTACCGCCATCACCAGTTGGGAAGAGGCGGTAATAAAACACCTTTATGATTCACTGTTCGTGATCCGCTTAACGGCATGGGCGCAGTGGCCGAAGATTCTCGATCTAGGTTCTGGAGCCGGACTACCGGCGGTGCCCCTGGCCATTACCTACCCACAACAAACCTATTATTTGTTGGAAGCCAGTCGTAAGAAGGCCGACTTTTTGCATATAGTGAAAGAAAAGTTGGAATTGGACAATATCGTTGTTTTAAACGAGCGGGCAGAAAATCTAGCCCGGCAAGACTCTTTTCGCGGTCAATATCCGATGGTCACCGCCCGTGCTGTTGCGGAGCTTGCGGTCCTCCTTGAACTAACGATCCCGTTCTGCGAAACCGGAGGCGGCGTCATGGCTTTTAAAGGCCCAAACTACCAGGCCGAGCTTGAAAAAGCCAGACAAGCTCAAGCAATACTAAACACGGTGCTTAAAGAAGAGAACTCCTACCAACTACCGCTGGATATGGGCCGACGAACCCTTCTTTATTTCCAAAAAACAGGGCCTACTCCGGAAAAATACCCCCGACGGCCTGGGATTCCCGCGAAGCGCCCATTATAAATGTTTCACGTGAAACATCTTACAAATGTAAAAAAGGCGGTGTAATTCCTGACGGAAACCGCCATTCTTATTTCCTTCCGATTTTTTGCAGGAAGATCGATCTGTGTTCGCGAACTAAAAAAGAGGCATGTTGTCCAAGAGGTGAGGAGGTAAGTAGGATGGGAAAAGTGTTTGCTATTACTAACCAAAAGGGAGGCGTCGGTAAGACAACGACGGCGGTTAACCTCGGTGCCTACCTGGCGGTTTTAGGAAAAAAAGTTTTGATCCTTGATAACGACCCTCAAGGTAATGCGACCAGCGGTTTAGGGCTGCGGAAGAGCGATATTAAAAAATGTATTTACGATGTATTAGTAAGTGAAATCCCCATTGAAGAAGTGATTCTTCCTACGCAGGTCCCAAAATTGATGGCGGCACCGGCCACTATTCGCTTGGCTGGGGCTGAGGCCGAACTGGTCGGTATGATGGCTCGTGACCAGCGACTCCGGCGCTCCCTTGAGCCCGTGCGAAATGAATATGACTATATTTTAATTGATTGCCCGCCGTCGCTTGGGAACTTGACCCTTAATGCTTTGGCGGCGGCAGATGCAGTAATTGTACCGATTCAATGCGAATATTACGCCTTAGAAGGGCTGAGCCAATTGATGAAGACTTTGCAGTTGGTTCAGAAGTACTCAAACCCGGCATTGGAGGTGGAAGGGGTTGTATTGACCATGTATGACCACCGGACAAACCTCTCCCAACAGGTTGCAGAAGAGGTACGGAATTATTTCCAAGACCGGGTTTATAATGCCGTTATTCCCCGGAACATCCGGCTGAGTGAAGCACCAAGCCATGGTCTTCCGATCAATCTGTACGATCACCGCTCTAAAGGGGCCGAGTCCTATTTTGAATTAGCTAAGGAAGTGATTGCCCGTGAGTAAAACGCGTGCTTTGGGTAAAGGTTTAGGGGCACTCATCCCACAGTTGGAAGAGGATGATCTTCAAAACACCCAAGAAATCTCGATTGAAGATATTGAGACGAACCCCTATCAACCCCGGCGACACTTTGATCCGGAAAGCCTACAGGAATTAGCAGCCTCCATCAAAGAGCATGGTGTTCTTCAGCCGCTACTGGTTCGTAAGAAAGACCCTGGGTACCAACTAATCGCGGGTGAACGCCGTCTGCGGGCGGCGAAACAAGCCGGTTTAAGCACCGTTCCGGTCGTGGTTAAGGCTTTAGACGACCGGACGGTTATGGAGATTGCATTAGTCGAGAACCTTCAAAGGGAAGATTTAAACCCCCTCGAAGAAGCCGAGGCTTACCAGCGGCTGATTACGGAATTTAACTTAACCCAAGAAGAAGTGGCCAAAGCCGTTGGGAAAAGCCGACCAGCCATTGCCAACACCCTACGATTGCTTAACCTGCCGGAACCGATTCAACAGCTGGTTGCCAACGGACAACTGACTATGGGACACGCACGGGCCCTGCTCAGCCTTGAGCGGCCAGAAGAACAACTTTATATTAGCGAGAAGATTATCACGGAAAAACTCTCGGTTCGCGAGACGGAAGAAATAGTACGCCAGACTCGTCTTTCTGGTGTTTCACGTGAAACACCAGGGGAAGAGGAAGAAAAGAAGCAGAAAGAACGGCAAAAAATTGATCCTAATCTCCAAGCGATTATTGATGATATGACTCGCTTGTTTGGAACAAAAGTCCGTATTAAAAAGAACGGGGAGCGGGGTAAGATTGAGATTGAATATTATTCTCCAGAAGAGTTTGAAAGAATAACCGAAATTCTGTTGAGTTTATAGAGCTAGCGGTAGATTATACGGTCTTCTTTTAGAGGCGCTTAATACTTTTCGAGGTAGGAGACAAAAGAGGTCTTCCTCTATCCCAAGACAATATATAGCTAAAAACAAGCTGATCGCTATATTGTGTTGGGTGTTTTTTTAGAGTATAGCACAGGAACCAGGGGTGGGGGAAGAGCAGCGTTTGAACTGAAACTACGAACATGTGTTCGATCACAGATCGGCGATAGATGGTTCCGGTCAAGTTGTGAGGAAGGGTGTTAGTAACGACGAAATTTACTGTTTTCCCCCGGCGAGTTATGAAAGTGGTTTATCGGTGG
>DUQQ01000004.1 GCA_012837705.1 Hydrogenispora sp. | reverse complement strand
CGACCCCCCCGTCCGCCCGGTTTAAAGTGAAATGCTTTTCGACCACCGTCGCGCCTAAAGCCACTGCTGCCGTGGCCACCCCAATGCCTAGTGTGTGATCGGAAAGCCCAACCTGGCAGCAAAAAAGGTCACGCATGTGTGAAATGGTAAGCAAGTTGGAGTTTTTGGGGTCGGCCGGGTACGTACTGGTACATTTGAGCAGAATCAGGTCCTGACACCCGGCCTGCCGCGCCGCCCGTACCGCTTCGTCCAACTCGGCTAGAGTCGCCATCCCAGTAGAAAGAAACAGAGGTTTGCCGGTGGCAGCCACTTTTTTGATTAAAGGAAGATCGATGTTCTCAAAGGAGGCAATCTTGTAACAGGGAACATCCATTGATTCCAAAAAATCGACCGCCGACCCGTCAAAAGGAGTGCTAAACCCAATGATTCCCCGCTCACGGCAACGTTTGAAGATCGCTTCATGCCACTCCCAGGGTGTATATGCCTTTTGGTAGAGCTTATAAAGAGAAGTGCCCCGCCAAAGATTGTTCGGGTCGTCAATAAAAAATTCACCGTCATCTTTGTCAATCGTCATCGTATCCGCGGTGTAAGTTTGGAGTTTCAAAGCCTGTACCCCAGCCTCTGCCGCGGCATCCACAATCGCCAACGCACGGTCGAGAGAATGGTTATGGTTCCCGGACATCTCGGCAATGATAAAGGGACGGTTTTCCGCGCCGATCAAATAATCTTGAATTCGTACCGTATTCATCGCAAATACCCCGCTAATGATGATAAATGTCTAGTTATTAGATACAAAATCTAAAATACGCCAACTCTTTATTTCGGCTATAGGATCAATCAAACAACAACATCAATATTCTGACCCAAATGGGGTTGGACCGAACGCTCCAGATCTACTGTACTTTCATCCATAGTTTCTACGAGATCACCGGTTTGCGCCGTTACCCCCTCCATCGCCATCTTTAAGATCGCAACACTCACCTGGTACTGCAGATTAATCTGGCTCATCTGTGTGGACATCCGGGCAATATCCATAAAGGTTCAACTCCTTATAGTGGATTTGATTTTCGTTCTCTATAAATTAAAACGTAAAATATTCTTCCCTAAGCTTTTATTTTCCAGTTCCGCTTCAAAAGCCCGGTAAAAGTCGGTAATATCATTAATCATCAGTTCTTTCAGGACCAATTGGGCGATATCTGCCTGGAATTTTTCATTTTCGAGAAGGGCAAGCGCTTTTTCAAAATCGTTCTTATTACTCCTGGTCACCCCATATAAAGATAGACCCTTCTCCAAAATCTTGCGCGTGTTGATTCCGACCTGTTCCTCAGCAACCCCGGTCAGACCAATCCTTCCCCCGACCACAATTTGATCAATGATTTCATTTATGGCCTCAGCCGAAAAACCGCCCCCGACACACTCATAGGCAATCTCAAGCTCTTCCTCGGAAATCTTCGGATCACCCGCCAGATAATGGGCATGGGCTTTGAACTGTCTTAATTTACCTTTATCTTTACCAACCACCACTATCTTCCCTTGATGAACATGCCTAAGAGTGGTACTCAGTAGATAACCTACAATTCCGTCGCCCCAAACCCCGATTGTTTCTTTACCGTTCAGGCTTAATCTCCGATAGGCTGAAATTGCTACGGAGATAAGTTCAGCAAAAGTCGCCAGTTGG
>DUQQ01000027.1 GCA_012837705.1 Hydrogenispora sp. | reverse complement strand
GCCGCCGTAATCCCCATGCTCATCACTTGGAACACCAAGCCAGCCGCCACGATCTGAAAATAAGCGGTAGCATCGGCGAAGGTGTCAGGCCCCGCTCCCATAAACCGGACAACCGCCGGAGCGAGCAGAATCCCGATTCCGCTGACCACAGTCCCCAACACCAGACTGATCAGCAGTGTCTGCCGGGTCACCGCTTGTGCTTCCTCCGGTTTGCGGGCACCGATCTGCCAGGCCACCAAGGTGGTTGTACCGATGTTCACCGCCGCAAAAACCGATAATAATAACATAAACGGCTGGTTCGTTAAGCCAACAGCCGTAATCGCCGCCGGGCCCAACCGGCCCACCATTACCATATCAACCATCCCGAAAAGGGTTGACATGACCAGTTCAATAAAGGCCGGAAGGGTGATCACCATAATCTCCTTCCATACTGGGCGGAAACGCAAATCCATTCTTTTTCTTAATCGTTTGAGCAAGGTCAACTGTTTCAAACTTCTCCCCCATTAATGATCATCGATTTTCCTTTACTATGTTTAATTGCCCTTGATCAGCCGCTTTTCCTCTTTTAGCGCCCGTTTATTCTGTTAATAATAAGCAAACGCCCGCTTTCCCTCACCTGCGAGCGTTTGCGTAGAATTCGACTACAGATCCGTTTAAGTCCCGGACGATCCAGGCAGTGGTCACTATTTTAATCCCAACCCTGCGGTTTCGGGGCTCCTGTTCCCTTTAAAAAATCTCCCGTTTTGATCACACCGGTTCCGAGAAAACCCCGCAAATTTATGTAAATTAGGTCTAATCCAGCCGGCAACCATCTTTTCGTTTGACGGAAGGCACTCCTCCCGTTTATGATATAAGAGCAAGCTAAACCCCATGCAAGAACACAGATTGAGCAGCTCTCTGTCTTTGCTGGAATGATGGTCGCGCCATAAAAGCTTCGCATCGACCCGCGCCAGTGCAGGTAGCTCTCAAGATACATCAGATATTTTCGAACAAAGATAGGAAGTGTTACTGCCCATGATCCGTGCTTATATCGTTGCCGTTTTAACCGAATTTATCTTCGGCTTCTCTTTTATCTTTACCAAAGGGGCCTTAGACCATATCACCCCCCATCAGTTGCTGGCCTTCCGCTTTATAACGGCGGCTCTGGTATTGACCCTCCTCCGGGCCTTGCGGGTCATTAAGATCGATCTAAAGAACCGCCCGCTCGGAAGGGTCTTGCTCCTTGCTCTGTTCCAACCGGTCCTTTATTTTATCCTTGAAACCACCGGGATCAACTTGACCACCGCGTCCGAGGCTGGACTGATGATTGCCTTGATTCCGGTCTTTGTGACTTTACTTGCCGCTTTGTTCTTAAAAGAAATTCCCAGTCCCCTCCAGGCGGCCTCGATCTTAACCTCGGTTTTTGGGGTCGGCTTTATCGTTCTGGGCGGAGGAAGGCTCTCCACCTCCGGCCACACCCTGGGTCTGGTGGCCTTATTGGGCGCGGTCCTCTCCGCCGCCATCTTCACGATCCTTTCCCGCTGGTTGTCACAGCAATTTCGTCCGGTGGAACTTACCTTCGTCATGATGTGGGCCGGCGCCATCTTCTTTGGGGGCCTGGCCTTTTTCGAAGCCCAAAACCGCCTTACTCCAACCCCGATCCTCGCTTTACTGCAACAAAGAGAAGTCTGGACCGCCGTGTTATACCTTGGCCTCCTCTCTTCGGTGGTTGCTTTCTTCGGCATGAACTACTTCATCGCCAAGATTGGCGCCGCCCGTAGTGCAGTCTTTGCCAATCTTTCCACCATTGTTTCGGTGGCCGCCGGGATCGGTCTCCGGGGGGAACCCTTCCATTGGTACCACCTGGTTGGCGGCGTTCTAATTCTCCTGGGGGTCGCGGGAACCAACCGCTTTCGTCCTCGCGCGCAGTCGTAAGGAGCGTAAACACTCGTTCCCAGTTCCCCACCTTCATTCCCCATCTTCAATTATTCAGGATTAAACAAGACGTCGTGCTCATACTGGCCTTTTTGGTAACCTTTAATCCGTTCTTGACATGGCAGCGCGCTCATCAGCCCGGTGAACAGAGCAATTTCCCGGTGCTTTCTTTCGCGCGCGCAAGCTTTCTTCCTTTTTTATCCTCTTTACAAAGTCTTCTTGCCCCTCCCCCGCCGCCAACTGGTCCGTATAATGCTTAACCAGTTCGGGAAAGGCCTTTAGGTCTTTTTCCCCTTGGGCGCTGAGTTGATAGACACCGCGATCAATCCGTTCAAACCAGCCGTAATAATTTTTGTACAATATCGATAACGTCTTTTGTCCGGTGCCCAGGGCCCGCAAGTCCTTAGGGGTCAAGGGGCCAAATTTTTGTAAACAGCAGGCAATGTGGATGGCGTTTTCTTTGTAGGCCGTCATCAACTTTCGCCCCGTACTCCCGCCCACATTGTAATTGCCGTGGCGTCCAGCAATCTCCGCCTGAAGCTGGCTTTTTTTCTTCCGGGCCGTCCGACGGCCGTGTTCCAAACTATAAGGTTTCGGGTATAATACCAGATCCACCATGGGGTGGCTGGCAAGGAAAGAAACGGTGATTAACCCCAGTTCCAGTCGGCGGACAAGAAAACATAGATCTTTCCATTTCCGCGAAGACAGGCTGTAGTTAGGCCGGAAAATAGCAATATACACTTCGGAGGTTAGCCTTTGCCGTTTCGCCGCTTGGATCAGGACCTGGATATTAAGACGGCGTTTCATTTCGACAATGATCAATTCATCGTCTTTGGACGCCGTCATATCACAACCGTCAACTTCCCCGTGGACTTCATAACCAAGTTGGGTAAAAAAATCACGTAGGGGCACAAACATCTGGGCTTCGGTTAGCGTTGTCGCTTGCGGCATCTCTCATCCTCCCTTATCAGAACTGCGCCCACTTCAATCCGGTGTGATCAACACCGGCACCTCCGTCAAAACCACCGTTTCTTCCCCCGGAACCACCCGATAGGCATGGAAAGCCACACCCGCTTGGGCGGCGGCAGTCATCGCCGCCGCGAATTTCGGATCCATCTCTTGATTTGCTGGGACACTGACTCCCCCTGGATGTTGCAGAAAAAAGAGCACAAAGGCCTTTTTCCCCGCCGTACTGAGCTCTGCCAGCTCCAGTAGGTGCTTTCGTCCCCGCTCCGTCGGGGCATCGGGAAAAAGTCCGGCCCCGTTCCGCACCAAAGTGACGCACTTTGCTTCTAACCAGGCCGTCTCCGCAGAACCATCCATTTGGAGCGCCAAGTCGAACCGGCTACTTCCCCAGGTTTTTTCGGGGTAAACCCGGTCATAGACGCTCAGGGGCGGCAGCTTCCGCCAGGCCTGAGCAAGGATACGGTTGGGCAGACGAGCGTCGATGAAGGCCCACCCCGCTTCGGTTTCTGCGCCCACCAGCGTATAGCGGGTCTTCCGCCCCTCATGTCCTTCATAATTCAGTCCCACTTGATTCCCGGGGAATAATAGTTCTTGCAAACGACCGGAATTGGGAATATGAACGGTCTCCCGCCCCTCCGCCATCTCCACTTCGGCGGCAAAACGGTGCAAACGCCGATGAAAAACAGCCGGTACCAACCGGCCGTAAAAAGTATTCGGAATAATAATTCTTCTCGCCTCTTTACTGATGATTATCACTACTGTCCCCGCCGCGGATCTAGTTTCACCCGTCTTCCCGCGGCCATGCCTTGTCTACTAGCTAGAGAATACTAGTCTGTCCTTCTCGCGGCACCAGAAGCGCCGCTGCGAATAGCCAGCCGCTGTCCGCCTTCGGGGCTTATCGCCCACCTGGCTTCGAGTTTTCATCCCTTCTTGTCTCCAAACTTGCCGAAATAAGCAACTACCGGGAATACATCTGCTCTAAAGTGGAGATCATCCGTCCTAAACAAGCGTTCACCGGTGTCGGCACCCCGTACTTTTCACCAAGCGCCACCACCGTCCAGGCAAAGCTTTCCACTTCCGTCTTGCGGCCCGCTTCCACGTCCTGGAGCATCGAAGTCTTTCCCTCCGGCGCCAACTCGCCAATGATCCCATGATAAGCGTCGATATCGGCGGCCGTCAGATTGATCCCCATGCGCTCCGCAATCTGTAAAACTTCCTGGCATGCCATGGTCATCAAGTCCCGCGCTTCTTTGACCTTGTGAAAAACACCATAGGGCGCTTTTAAAACCGCTGAGACCTGATTAACCCCTACATTCAGCATAAACTTCCACCACAGCTCCCGTAGGATATCAGGGGGGTTCGAATAGGGAACCCCCGTCCGGTCAAAAAGTGCTTTCACCGCTGATACCTTTGGCGAAGCCGGATCATCCTTATCTCCAAAAACAATCCGGCCCAGGTTGGAATAGCGTGTGGATCTTCCTTCCCGCGTTGCATCGGTACTGACGACAAAGGCATGGAGGAGTTTCTCCGGCCCATACACCTTGCCGATCTCCTCTTCACTGGTAATCCCGTTCAACAAAGACATAATAATGGTCTTCTCCCCGACAAAGGGGCGGATCAGGGCGTTAGCGTCGGCCAAATGGTGTCCTTTAACCGCAATCAGAATCAGATCCGCTTTCTCGGAGGCCTGCTCCGGAGGGATAAATGTAAACCGGCAGGGCTGCCCGTTCACCCTGATCTCCTGATCCCGGTAGGCTTCATAACGCTCTTGGTCAACGATCACCTTGACCAGATCAGGCTCGGCTTCATTCATTTTGGCGGCATAAGCACTGCCCACCGCCCCCAGCCCAACCAGGTAAACCTTTTGGATTGCTTCCATGGTAAGCTCCTTTCTGGAAAAACCTGTGGTCGGTGCTTTTAGCGTTTCCCCTTATCGTACGGTTCACCCGCCGCCCGCGGCGCTTGAGTCGTTTTGGAGAAAAAGACCAGAACCAAAAGGGTCACTACGTAGGGGAAGTTCTTCAGGAAAATCCCCGGGACCTTGGCCAGTGCTGGAAGGGCCTGGGAGACATTGGCAATGGTGCTCGCCAAACCGAAAAAGAAGGTCGCCCCCAAAATCCCTAAAGGTTTCCATTGACCGAAGATCAAGGCGGCCAGGGCTAAAAAGCCTAAACCGGCAACAGTCCCGTTAAACTCGCCAGCATAGGTCACCAGGATGATCGCGCCCCCCAGTCCGGCACAAGCCCCAGAGAGCATCACCGCAATATAACGCATCCGGTAAACGTTAATCCCGGCCGAATCAGCGGCTTGCGGGTGTTCTCCGCAGGCGCGAAGCCTTAGGCCAAAGGGTGTTCGGTACAATAAAAACCAGGACAACAGCAAAATCGCCAACACCAGCCAGGTCGTGACGTAAGTCTGCGTAAAGAAGAGCCGACCCAAGATGGGGATCTCGGAAAGAACCGGAATGTTCCGTCGGATCAAGCCGTTCATAATCAGAATATTCCCGCTTCCTGTGATATGGCGGGCCAGATAAACCGTTAGGGCCCCGGCGATCATATTAATCGCTGTTCCGCTGATCACTTGGTTAGCATTCAGTGTAATACTGGCAAAACCATGAAGCAACGAGAAAACGGCCCCGGCCAATGTCGCCAGAACAAGGCCCAGTCCGATCGCCACTCCCGGCGGTAAAGTGGTCTCCAAGCGGGAGATGGTCATAGCGCTGGTAAAGAAGCCAATGACCATTAAACCTTCCAGACCGATGTTGACCACACCGCTACGCTCACTGTATAACCCACCCAAAGCAGTGATGAGTAGCGGAATCGTATAAGCAATGGCATAAGGAAAGATCTGTTCAATTAGCTCCCACCACATTACTCCGCACCTCCCGCATTTTCCTTAAGTCCAGCCTCCGAGTCCAGGGGGAGGTCCGCCTTGTTCTGGGCTTGCCGCCGTCTCTGCATCTGCCCCCGAACCCTCTCAATAAGCACGCTGGTCGCCGCGAAATAGATGATCGTAGCGATGATCGAATCGGCGATCTCCGGTGGCACTTGGGTCATGGCATTCATAAAGCCCTTCCCCGAGTGCAGGATGCCAAAGAAGATCGCCGCCATAAACACGCCCCACGGAGAGTTGGCCCCCAGCAGGGCCACGGCGATCCCATCAAAACCCTGATTCGGCAGGACGCCAATCTGCATATTGGAGGCATAACCCACATAAAAAGCGGCTCCGCCTAAACCTGCACAAGCTCCGGCAATCATCATCGATAAAACAATGTTCCGGTTTGCCTGAATCCCGGCGTATTCCGCCGCATCCCGGTTATAGCCCACGGCCTTCAGCTCATAGCCTAAAGTAGTGCGTTCAAGAATATAGGCGATGACCATCACGGCAATAATCGCGATAAAAAAGCCCAGATTAATGTAGGAACCCTTGAATATTCGGGTCAACCAGTCCACTTTTAACGAAGCGGCCTCGGGAATCCGCCGCGACTCGGTTTCGAGATAAGCACCTTTAAAATAGGCGGGAACAATATAATAAACCGACCAATAAGCAATCCAGTTCATCATGATGGTACAGACCACTTCATGGACGTTAAATTTGGCCTTTAACCAACCGGGAACCAAACCCCACAGGGCCCCACCCAAAGCCGCCGCTAACACGATCACCGGCAAAAGAAGCGGTTTCGGCCACGGAAGGGTTAAGCCTAACGCGGTTGCGCACAGGCCGCCGATCAACATCTGTCCGGCCGCGCCGATGTTAAAGAGCCCTGTTTTGAAGGCAAAGGCCACTGATAAACCGGTGAAGATGAGCGGTGTCGCCGTCGCCAGGGTGTTCCCAATCCGCGCAATATTCATCAACCCACCGCTGAAAAGGTAGAAGAAGCCAAGAAGCGGGTTGTTCCCAGTCACCAGCATCAAAACGGCGCCGGCCAGTAAACCAAAACCAACCGCTATTAACGCCACGGTGTATTCTTGTCCAGTCTCTTTCTTCAAGCGGTTTCCCCCCTTTGCCCTCCGGCCATCATCAAGCCGATCTCATGTTCGTTCGTGGTTTTAGCGTCGACAAGACCAACCAACTCCCCATTATAAATCACCGCAATCCGGTCCGCCAGGTTCAAGATCTCGTCCAATTCCAAAGAGACCAGAAGCACCGCTTTACCTTTATCCCTTTGTTCAACAATCCGGCGGTGAATGTACTCGATGGCACCCACGTCCAAGCCACGGGTCGGCTGGACCGCCAGGAGGAGTTCCGGGTTGAGGTCGATCTCCCGCCCAACAATGGCTTTCTGTTGGTTACCACCCGAGAGCGAGCGGGCGAGAGCGCTTGCCCCCTGTCCCGCACGGACATCAAACTCCGTCATTAAGCGGTTAGTATACTCCGCAATGGCCTCCCGGTTTAAGAGACCTTTTTCGGCGTAGGGGGTTTGGTCGTATACTTTAAGGATCATATTCTCCTGGAGCGTATAGTCGAGGATCAGCCCGTGTTTATGGCGGTCAGACGGAATATGGGCGATCCCCATCCGGATCCGCTCCCGAATTGAATGACCGGTAATGTCGACCCCCTTGAGGAGAACCCGGCCGCTTTCCGCTTTACGCAAACCAGTAATAACCTCCACAAGTTCAGTTTGGCCATTACCATCTACCCCGGCCAATCCCAGGATTTCTCCGGACCGTACTTCCAGCGAGAAGTCCTTAAGCGCCATTATCCTCCGGTTATCATAGGCGGAAAGATTTTCGACTTTGAGGACAACATCGCCAGGGGGCCGGTCCGTTTTTTCCACGGCAAAACTGACCTCCCGACCGACCATCATCCGGGCCAACTCCTCTTCACTGGTGGTGGCCACATCAACGGTCCCAACCAGCCGCCCCCGGCGAATCACCGTACACCGGTCGGCAATGGCCTTAATCTCTTTGAGTTTATGCGTGATTAAGATAATCGATTTGCCCTCTTTCACCAGGTTACGCATGATCGCCATTAAATCCTGGATTTCTTGGGGCGTAAGCACGGAAGTAGGTTCATCAAAGATTAAAACCTCGGCATCCCGGTAGAGCATCTTCATGATCTCAACCCGCTGTTGCATACCGACCGAGATATCTTCAATTTTGGCGTCGGGATCCACATTAAGCCCGTACCTTTGGGACAGCTGCCTAATTCTTTCCGCCGCCGTCTTATGGTCGATCACCAGCCCTTTGGTCATCTCCATCCCCAACATGATATTTTCCGTAACCGTAAAGTTGTGTACCAACTTAAAGTGCTGGTGCACCATGCCGATCCCCAGGTCATTGGCGACATTAGGGTCGCTGATCTTCACTTCCTGACCACGGACTTTGATCGTCCCTTGATCCGGCGGATAAAGCCCGAACAAAATGCTCATCAGGGTGGATTTTCCCGCCCCGTTTTCCCCGAGCAACGCATGGATCTCACCCGGTTTCAACTGCAATGTAATGTTATCATTGGCAACGACACCGGGAAATTCTTTCCGGATCTTCAGCATTTCAACAACATATTCCATTACATCGCTCCTTTTCGCTTGTTTATTGCCGTAGCATTATCTAATCGTTCATTCACTACCTATTATTATAAACCATATTTGAAATTAAGGAATTGCCAAAAGGCAATTCCTGCAGACAAGAAAAGAAGAGGATTGCGCGTTAGCTCCTCCTCTTTTCTATAAACCGGTCCATCTTCGCTCCGTTCGGATGTTACCGGATTAAATCTCCTTGCACATCAGCAACGACAATCTCACCGCTCTTTAACTTGGCGTAAACCTCAGCGACCTTACTTACCACATCAGGCCGGAGATTCGGGTTCTCATCGGGAATCCCAATTCCGTCGTTTTTCGCATCAAAGACCAGAATTTCCCCACCAGGGAATTTCCCTTCGGTCTCGGCTTTGATCATATCAAAGGTGGCTTTTTTAATCTGTTTCATCGCCGAAGTTAAAATGATCGAATTCTTGCCGTCATAGAGGCCTTCATCATACTGGTCAACGTCAACCCCAACAACCCAGGCTTCTTGACCAGCGCGCACGCGGGCTTTCGCCTCGTTGATCACACCGATCCCGACCCTACCAGCGGCCGCAAAGATCGCTTTGACTCCGCGGTCATACATCTGTGCCGCCAGTTGTTGTCCGGCTGCAACGTTATCAAAAGATCCTTGGTAGATCACGTTTTCCGGACGGATCACCATCTTTGTCCCTAAATTCGCATTAGCATATTTGACGCCCTGTTGGAATCCCCAGTTAAATTTCTGGACCGTCGGGATCTCCATCCCACCAATGTAGCCCAGTTCGCCTTCTTTCAGTTGCAACGCGGTGGCAACACCAGCGACAAAACCGGACTCATGCTCCGCGAAGAAGATCGAAACGGTATTTTCTTTTACGACCGGAACAAAATCTCCCGCGTGGGGGTTACCGTCGATGATCACGAACTTAGCATCGGGATATTTATCTTGAGCTTGGAAAATCGCGGTTTCAAATTTGAAGCCCGGGCAGACGATAAATTTGAAGCCTGCATCATAAAGATTGCCGATCTCGGTCATGTAGTCGGCTTCGGTTGTGCCCGCCGGTTTCAAATACTTTGTTTCCAAGCCTAGTTCTTCTCCGGCTTGGAGAACCCCTTCCCAAGTACCCTGGTTAAATGATTTGTCATCGATAGTGCCCGCATCGGTCACCATTCCCACTTTCAAACGGCCCATCTTTAGCACGCCGGTGCGTTGCCCCACATTGAGCACGATCAGTGCGGCCACCACCAAGATAACTAGAACGACTATGACTTTTTTATACATTCAGGCGCCTCCTTATAATATTTTTCAGTATGACTGAAATTTATACTATCCGTTTACTATTTTAGATAATTTTTGTAAATGTTGCAAGCTTTTACGGGAGATTTGTATATTTACATCTAAAATGTAAATTTATAAATCAACTGCCACTTGCCGAAGTACGGCCAGTAATTCATCGATCCGGTACGGTTTACTGACCACTCCGGAAAATCCGTGTTTTTCGTAATCGGCCATAATCGGGTCGGCGGCATAACCGCTACAAACGATTGCTTTAATCTGTGGATCGTAGTTGCGTAGCTTGGTAATGACTTCTTTCCCCCCAATGCCGCCCGGGATGGTCAAGTCCAGGATCACCACATCAAAGGGGTTGTTTCCCGCTTTGGCCTCCAGGTAGGCATCGATGGTCTCCTCTCCATTGTGCGTGGTCACAATCTCATGGCCGAAGGTGGTCAGCAGCTTGGCCACGGCCTGACAGATCAGCTCCTCATCGTCCATCAACAGAATCCGCAACCGTTCTTCCGTCACGGCGATTTCTTTCTGTATGGTTTCCTCTTCACTGTTTTGGGTAGAGGCTGGTAAGTAAATCCGAAAAGTCGAACCGACCTCCACCTCCGATTCCACCTCGATCTCCCCGTCATGTTGCCGGATGATTGAAAACGCCGTCGCCAACCCTAACCCGTTGCCGCTGGGCTTCGTGGTAAAAAAGGGATCAAAGATCTTCCCCAGAATCTCCGGCTTTATTCCCACCCCCTGATCTGCCACCGATACCTGCACATATTTGCCGGGTTTCATTTTACGCCCCATCCCGACTTCGATATTTTCGACACTGATCTTAATAATCCCTCCGTGTTGCATCGCCTGTTTCGCGTTGAGCACCAGATTATGCAAGACCTGACTGATCTGTCCGACATCGATGGAAACAGCCCACAGATCGGTGGGAATCCCGTATTCGACTTTAATGTTGGAACCGCGGAGTACAAACTCGGCTGTTTCCCGGATTAACCGGTCAAGAGAGGTGTTTTTTTTAACCGGAGCCCCACCTTTGGCAAAGGTCAGTAGTTGTTTCGTCAAAGCGCTGGCTTTATAGGAGATCTCTACGGTCTGGGCCAGGGTGGGAGAGATATCCATCTGCTTATCATACTGGATCGTCGCCAACTGAAGGTTGGAGATGATCGCCGCTAAAGTATTGTTGAAGTCATGGGCAATGCCTGCTGCTAATACCCCCAGCGATTCCAGTTTTGCCGTCTTGATCAGTTCCCGTTCGGCTTGGCGTTTTTCCGTAATATCCTGAAAAACAGTGACCATTCCGATCTTTTTCCCATTCGGCAGTTTAATCGGCGAATTCTGCAACGTTATCGGAATCTTTTCCGCGCTGCGGGTGATCAACATCAGATCAGAATCGATCCGCTCCAGCGGAAAAGACGTTAGCTTTTCCCCGGTTTTCCCATCACGCACCGAAAGGACTTGACTGAGGGGTTGATTGTAAGCTTCTTCTTCACTGCACCCGATCATCTTAAGAGCCGCATAGTTCAGCAGGATCACGCGACCATTCCGGTCGCTAGCAATCACCCCTTCCGCCAGCGAATTTAGGGTGATTTTTAAGAGTTCCCGTTCCGAAGCGATCGCCTCTTCCTCCATCCGCTTCCGTTCTGTAATATCCAGATTGATCCCAATCACCTCGGGAGTGGCCTTGCCCACCCGGTTGACCAGTCCTTTCGCCAGGTGCCAATACCGCCGTCCATCAAAAGTCGTACGGTATTCGACTTCAAAATCATGACCAAGACGGATCGCCTGCTTCAATCGGCTGTAAACCTTTGCCCGGTCCTGGGGATCAATGGCGGCAAAATACTCGCTGGCGGTTAGTAATACCGGTTCATGGGTATAGCCCTCCACCCAGTAGGTAAACTGGTTTGAATCCAGATCCCACGTCCAAGTACTAAGGCCCGTTGTCGAGAGAACCAAACGCAAACGTTTCTCGTTTTCTTGCAGTTTCTGCATGAGAAGAAGGTTTTCGTAGGCCAGTGCCACCTGTTTACTGAGGGTCACGATCATCTCCGCTTCTTCTTCCGTAAAAAATCTCCCGTGCGCTTTATTGCCCAGGGCGACCCAGCCATATACTTTATTGGGAGTAGTCACCGGAACCACCAGCAACGACCGGTAAGGACCAAGCCTCTGCCCTTGGTTCCCGTTGGCTGCTTTATCGTTCTTGGGCCAACGGAAAGGCTGCCGCTCGCTTACCACCTGGTGGAGAACGAGCGGTGGTGGTAGAAGTTGGCCGACATGGTCAACCCCTTCGCCTTGTTGCCCTTTATCCCAGAAGTAACGGCTCTTTGTCTTTTCATCTTCCATTGCCAAAAGTGCCGTTTGGCAGTCGATAAACCCGCGTGCTCCCCGGCAAAAAGTTTCTAACAACGCCGCCGGATTACGCTCGGAAACCAGATTATAACTGAGCTCCATTAAAATGGCCAACCGTAATCCGGCACCCTGACAGAAGATGGTCTGCACTGAATCGGCGGCCGTCGCCGCCTTGCAGGTAGCCTGGGTCTTCTGCAACAACGGTGGGGGCCCCAACACTTCATTGATGGCGGCTAGTAGCGTAGAAGGTTCAGAAGCTTTCGGAATCGCCTGGCAAGTTTCATTGAGCTCATGAAGATGGATCACCTGTGGTTGGCGGTAAGTGGCCGTATAGAAGATAACAGGAATTTGGCGCAACCGTTTTTCCCGCCGCAAAAGTTGCACCAGTTGGAAGCCGTCCATCCCCGGCATCAGGATGTCACTGATGATTAAATCCGGAACCTTTTGCCGGGCAATTGCTAAGGCTTCTTCGCCACTACCCGCTTTTAAAATGGTATGCCCCGTATACCCAAGCCAGGTGTTGAGCATCTGCCGGCTGAGGGCATGATCCTCTATAATAAGAATCGTCGCCATGCCTTTCCCTCCTTGTTCCTCGGACTTCATCATTATTTATTTTATGCTGTTCTTTTCCTCAATATCCTTTAATTTCCTTTAGTAATCGACAAAAGAAGGTGAATCGTCAGCGACGTCCACCTTCTTGCTCTCTCCAAATGCCAGCGGTAGGAATGTTTTTGTTCTGTCGAAACAGGACAAACCAAAATCCCCTTTCGCTCTAGGCTGTTCGGGTCAATTTATAATTCTGCATTGATTAATAATATATTATCATTTATTTCAATTCTCGTCCGAAAGCGATTTCCCTTCTATTTTATCAAAGAGTTTTTTTCGCTTGGAAAATTGCCCGCTATACCCTTTACTATCAACGTATTTTCAAGTATAATTGCATATAAATGCTTATGGGGTGATTATTTATGAAGAAAAGTCTTGTGTTCGTTCTCACCTTGACGTTAATCAGTGTCTTTCTTTTCGCCGGATGTTCCACCGCGAAAAAAGATACTTCCTGGGAAGACGTGAAGAAAAAAGGCGTATTTGTCTTAGGATTAGATGATAGTTTCCCGCCGATGGGGTTCCGGGATGAAAACGGGCAAATCGTCGGTTTTGATATCGATGTGGCAAAAGAAGTCTGTAGCCGTCTCGACATTGAACTTAAATTACAACCCATCAACTGGGATGCGAAAGAACAAGAATTAAACACGAAAAACATTGATTGTATCTGGAACGGTTTAACCATAACCCCCGAACGCCAGAAAAACATCCTCTTTACCAAAGCATACATGGATAACCGCCAGGTCGTGATCGTCCGTGCCGATTCGGACCTCACTTCCCTTTCCGCTTTATCCGGGAAAACCCTGGGATTACAGGCCGGTTCCAGTGCAAAAGACGCCTTAAACAGCGCCCCTGACTTTGCGGCCTCTTTAGGAAACGTGATCGAATTTGACGAAAACATGACTGCCCTCATGGATCTGGAGTTGGGCGGTTTGGATGCGGTCCTGATGGATGAGATCGTGGCCCGCTATTACATCCAACAAAAAGACAAGAATTTTATCGTCTTAGACGAGGCTTTAGCCAGCGAAGAATACGGGATCGGTTTCCGCCAAAGCGATCAAGAGTTAATGGAAAAATTCCAGGATACCCTCATCGCGATGGCGAAAGACGGTACCCTAGCAGCCATCTCCGAAAAATGGTTTGGTGAGGATATCACCGTTATTGATCGCTAAAGACCTGAAACGGACACCAGTCGGTGAAAAAAAAGGGTTATGAGTTCGCATTTGTAGAACTTCATAACCCTTTCCTCATGTCACATTTTTTAAACATCCTGTTTGGTGGGGAACACCGAACTTTTGCCGAACAGAAACCATCTTTTAAGAGGATTCCCGGGCGCTTGCTACGAATACATCCATGTCGACCAAATAAACAACAAAATATCAAAAGGGGTTATTTCTGATGTTGATCATTGAATACATTGCACCGCTCATGAAGCAAGTGATCTTGCTGGGCACCGGAGCTTTAACCACTCTCCGGATCTTCTTCTTGACCCTCCTTTTTTCCCTCCCTTTAGGTTTACTGATCGCCCTCGCCCGCATGTCACCGCGGAAATGGTTGAGTGCACCGGTTAAACTCTTTATCCTGATTATGCGTGGAACCCCTTTAATTCTACAACTAATCTTTTTCTACTTTGCCCCCGCCGCAATTTTACCAGAAGGGTTGAGGTTCACCCTCCCCCGGTTTTCCGCAGCCGTACTCGCCTTTTCGCTCAATTATGCCGCTTATTTCGCTGAGATCTACCGTGGTGGGATCGAATCAATTCCCCAGGGGCAGTACGAAGCCGCTGCCGTTTTAGGTTTTACGAAAAGCCAAACCTTTTTCCGGATCATCCTTCCCCAAGTGATCAAACGGATTCTGCCCCCCGTCAGTAATGAAGTGATCACCCTCGTCAAAGACAGTGCTTTAATCACCGTGCTTGGCATCTCCGAGCTTTTCCGGGTCGCCAGAAATGAAGCAAACCGCCTCTTTTCCACCACCCCGCTCTTTATTGCCGGCCTTTTTTATCTCTTTATGAACTGGATCGTAACCAAAGTTTTTGACGCCGCCGAGAAGAAACTGAGTTATTACCGGTAAGGGTATTAAAAGGAGGAGCTGAGCACCATGGAAATTCTTAAGGTAGAAAACCTTTATAAAAGTTTTGTCGGTACTGAAGATGTGGTAACCGGGGTATCTTTTCAGATTAACGAAGGGGAGGTTGTCGCCCTCATCGGACCTTCTGGTTCCGGGAAGAGTACCCTGCTACGGTGCCTTACTCTCTTGGAAACAATCGACCAAGGTTCTATCTTCGTCGCGGGCGAACCCATGGTAACCACCTCCCCCGCGGGCGTGGTCACCTATGCTCCCGATACCGCATTAAGAAAGATCCGTTTACGCATAGGGATGGTCTTCCAGAATTTTAACCTTTTTCCCCATTTCTCTGTACTCCGGAACATCACGGAAGCACCCATCCGGGTGGCCGGGATGGCCCCCGCCGAAGCGGAGGCCTTGGCCCACCAGTTGTTGGCCAAGATCGGACTAACCGATAAAGCCGATGCCTATCCCTACCAGCTTTCGGGCGGCCAATGCCAACGGGTGGCGATCGCCCGTGCTTTGGCGATGAAACCGGATATCCTTTTCTTCGATGAACCCACTTCCGCGCTGGATCCGGAGTTAACCGGTGAAGTACTCAAAGTGATCCGTAATTTAGCCGCGGAACAGATGACGATGATGGTGGTCACCCACGAGATGGCCTTCGCCCGTGAAGTGGCTGACCGGGTCATCTTTATGGATAAGGGGCAAATTGTCGAAGAAGGGACGCCCGAGACCCTCTTCGGTACACCAACCAATGCTCGAACCAGAACCTTCCTGGGAAATTACAATTTGAACTCCGGTTCTTGAACCCTTATAAGATTCTAATCCCGCGGCAAGCATAGCAGTTAGACAGCCATGTTTAGCTGCTTTTTAATTGTGCTACCACCAACAACGATCGTAACTTTCGCCGCGCCGTCCAGATAACGGCTGGTAAAAAGGCTAATCCAAAAGAAAAAACACTGGTGGCAAAAGAACACTGAAGGAGATACAGAAATGGCAAAGGATAAGGCGAATAACGCACCCTCAGGACCGCAAGCGCTAAAGGAATTCCATACCGACTTTTCCCCGCTTTTCCGCCGGATCGATACGCTGCTCGCCCAAAAACCCCGCGTTTTCGTCGCCATCGACGGGAACAGCGGCGCAGGCAAAACCGCCCTTGCTGACCAACTGGCTTGTGTTTATGACTGTAACGTTTTTCATATGGATGATTTCTTTCTCCCGCCGGAACTGAAAACCCAGGCCCGTTTAAGCAAAATCGGTGGGAATGTGGATTACCTCCGCTTTAAAAAAGAAGTTATTCTGGGGCTGCAAGGGAACCAGCCCTTTCAGTACCGGGTTTATAACTGCCGCACGCAAACTTTTACCCACAAAGTAACTGTTACCCCCAAACCATTAAATATAATTGAAGGGGTTTATAGTCTCCACCCCGCTTTAATCGACCATTATGACTTGAAAGTTTTTTTATCGGTGGCAGCCTTAGAACAAAGCAGACGGATCCTCAAACGAAACGGCCCTGAAATGCACCACCGATTTCTCAACGAATGGATTCCTCTGGAAAACCGGTACTTCCAAGCACTTGCGATCGCCGATAAGTGTGACCTGGTTTTTTCAACTTAATTATATCCGTCTGTCCTTCTGCTGGTGCCGAAGGCCTGCTACCAATGGCCAACTGCTGTTCGCCTCTGAAGCTTGTCGCCAAATCCGCTCAAATTGGCCTAGATCAGTAAGTTCTAATTGCCGATGTCGCATAATAAGAGCAAGAACTTTTTTTCGAGGTGGAGCATGGTAAAAGAACATTATCTTCTCGGCCTTGTTTCTGGTGCTTGCGGTGGACTCGCATCCACCGTAGTTAACCTGGCCTTTATCCTCCTTTTCAAAGTCGGTAACCTCCGGTTTATCGATTTCGCCGGGGTCTTTATTTTGGGCCATCCCCCCGAAAACTTGGGGGAAAACCTCCTCTCATTCTTCGCCTTTTTGGGGTTCTCCGCCACCCTTGGCGTCCTCTTTACTTACCTGAGTGCCATCCCACCCAGACCCTACCTCCTCGTAAAAGCGATCCATTTTGGCCTGGGTATCTGGTTTTTTTCCTATGCCCTTACTTTACTCTTTAAAGTCCCTGAATTTACCCGGATCTCTCTGGCTTCGGCCTTGACTAATCTCCTAGCTTCCGCTGCCTACGGTCTAGTATTAGGTTTGGTCCTCCGCTATCTTTTACGAAAAGCAGCCGCTACTAACCAGTAATAGCGGCTGCTTTTACGCTAATCTCTTGTCGCTTGCTTATTCTAATAAGGCCAGTAACTCCGGGACCGTGGCTGCAAAGTGGGTCGGGCCAGCTGCTTCAAGCTCGGCTCGTTCACCATACCCATAGGTGACCGCAATCGCGGCGATCCCATTGGCCCGGGCCCCGTCAATATCAAACTTCCGGTCCCCTACCATCACTGCCTTGTCCTTCTCCGGCGGGAGCAAAGCAAGGACAGTATCGATTACCTCGGACTTCAGGGTGCGGCGTCCGTCCAGGTAACTACCGACGATCATCTCCTCGGCGAAATAACGGTCAAGCTGGAAATGGGTGAGAATTTGCCGAGCGTAGACGGTCGGTTTCGAAGTAGCAAGGGCCAGCTTCTTCCCGCGTTCAACCAAGGTCTGGAGCAACTCGGGAATACCCGGATAAAGCTGGTTTTCGAAGATCCCGCAGGGCCCAAAGTATTCCCGGTAGTAGGCCACCGCTTCCTTGGCCTTAGCTTCGTCAAACCCATAATACTCCATAAACGAATCCACCAACGGAGGGCCGATAAAACGGCGTAAAAATTCAGGGTC
>DUQQ01000111.1 GCA_012837705.1 Hydrogenispora sp. | reverse complement strand
TTATCAGTCTGGGCTTGCCCGATTCAATTCTGGGATCGGCTTGGCCGTCCATGTATGGAGCGTTAGACGTACCCGTTTCTTATGCCGGGATTGTCACCATGATTATCTCTTGCGGGACGATCATCTCGTTCGTTGGAAGCAACGACCGGTTTATGGGCAAGTAGTTATCTGGTTTTGCAGCGGGGGATTGGGGCCGAAACGGCGGCCAAGTGGGCAGCCCTTTTCTACCTGGGCATAACCATTGGCCGCTTCTTCGCTGGTTTTATCACCGGAAAAGTTGGTACGAAAAACATGGTCCGCGGTGGACAGGCTTTAGCCGGATTAGGGATCATCATTATTATGCTTCCCTTTGGAAACCACTGGCCCTTGCTGGGATTGGTCTTGGTTGGCCTCGGCTGTGCCCCCATCTTTCCAAGCCTCTTGCACCAAACGCCGGAAAATTTTGGCGAAGATAAATCCCAGGCGATTATGGGGATGCAGATGGCGGCGGCTTATCTCGGGACAACCTTGATGCCGTTACTTTTTGGTTTTCTCAGTGCGAAAGTGGGGATCGGGTTTTATCCCTTGTATTTAATGTTCTTTGTTGTATTGATGTTGATCATGGTGGAAAAACTTAACCGGATGGGAAGCCGCACGCGTTAAATTATAATCCTCATCTGGTTAAGCCTCCTTGAAATTTAACGAACGGATATTTCTAGAGACGAAATATTAAGTGGATAAAAAACTATTGATTTAGTATAGATTTAATTGTCGGTCACGAACACTATTACTTTTGCTTCAAGAAGAGATAAAATGCCCCCTGGTTAGAGGCTAGAGTTTTTATTCTATAGCGGCAGGTAAATTATGTATTCATTGACAACGCGAAGAATAATAAGTATTATAGGTATAAAAAGTGTCACTGGGCATACCGATTGTATTATAAGCAGTGTATGAAAAAAGGAAGGTGCGGTATGGATCAGAGCGCGTTTTCCGGTGAGAAACTGGAAGGGAAATATTTAGGTTCTGTGAAGGTTGGGCCAAAAGGGCAAATTGTCATCCCTAAAGAGGTGCGGGATCTCTTTAATATCAAACCCGGGGATTCACTAATTCTCCTTGCCGATGTGGATCGGGGAATCGCGATTCAAGGCTATGAGTTGTTTCAGAAGATATCGAATGAAGCGTTTGGGAAAAACAAGGAGTAATTATGCCGTACAGGGACTTTGGAAAGAGAATAATCGGGCCGGTAGCAGGTCCTATAATAGATATATGATTTATAAGTATACAGTATACTGAATATTCAAGGGCAGGAGTTAAGAGAAGAACGTCGAATTATTTTTTGCGGATTTCCTTGTTAATTGTTAGCTTTTGCTTACTTAATTATCCAGTAACTTTCTTTACATCAAAGGGGTTGTGCAGGAATTAGTTCCTGCTTTTACTGTGCTTATTTTCGGTTAATTCCATAATAAGGATGCCAACCTTTATTTATATAAAATGTTGAAGGAAGTTCATAAGTATTTTAGAAGGAGGATTATTAATGAAAAAGAGACTGTATCTTCTGATTTTAATGCTGGTTGTCGTTTCTCTGCTGCTAGCAGGGTGTGGCAAGAAAACCACTCTAAAGATGGCTACCGGCGGGACAACCGGTACTTATTATGCTTACAGCGGAACGGTTTCGCAAGTGCTGAGCCAAAAAATTGATAACCTCAGCTTTGATGTGCAATCAACGGGTGCTTCCAAAGCCAATATTTATCTGATCGCCGATAAAGAGGCGGATATTGCTATTGTTCAAAATGATGTAATGTATTACGCATATAATGGGATCGACCTTTTTGCCGGTGAAAAGGTAAGCGGATTTTCGGCGATGGCTGGTGTCTATGCTGAAGTCTGCCAAATCGTCGCGAAAGATGGAATTAATTCCATCGAGGATCTCCGGGGCAAGCGGGTCTCCGTTGGCGATATCGGTTCCGGCGTGGAGTTTAACGCCCGCCAAATCCTTGAGGCGTACGGAATCACCTTTGATGATATTATCGTAAATAACCTCAGTTTTGGTGATAGCGCCACGGCTTTCAAGGACGATAAGATTGATGCTTTTTTCTGTGTGGCGGGTGCCCCGACCACGGCCATCGTTGAACTATCAACTACCAACCAGATTAATTTGCTGGAAATCGATGATGAACATGCCGCAAAACTGATTGACAAGTATCCGTTCTATACCAAATTTAATATTCCCGCCGGTACCTACAAGGGTGTTGGGGCTGATGCCCAGACGGTGGCGGTGGTGGCCAGCTACATAGTGGCTGACAGTCTCGCCGAAGATTTGGTTTACAAAATGACCAAAGCCCTCTTTGAACATGCCGCAGAGATTACGGCGGGTCATCCGAAGGGTGCTGAATTGGATCCGGCCTACTCTATCTCCAGTATCTCCATCCCGCTGCATCCGGGTGCGGAAAAATACTACAAAGAGGTTGGCGTTCTGTAGTAATGCCCAGGAAAAGCTGGTTAACGGGGGCCGCGATCGTGGTCACAATCACGGCCTCTGTTTTTTTATTATTTACTCTTTCCGTTCCCTGTCTTATCCTTAGAAACGGTGACAGTGGTGAAGTAATCAGGGTTTTCCCTGTTCAGGAAGGTGACGAGTTTTCAGTCACCTTTGTCCATTCGGTGAATAAAAGTCCGGTGACCGATGTTTATCAGATCCGCCGCGATGGGATCTACGTGGTCCGTACCATTTACTATGCCTTTGGTGCTGGTGTTCAGTGCGCGCTGGAGGAAGGACAAAACTTGGAATATGGCGAGGATGGCGCGATGATCGTTTCCGGTTTCAATCGCCGCCTCGATCCTCTTTCATATATTGTGGGGACAGTCTCCGACCATACCTTGCAGATTGGTGGGGAGGAGATGAGCCTGCGCGAAATCTGTGGCCGCAACACAACTGTTCATTTCGCGAGAGGGCGGAGATTACTCCTCTTCTAATTTCGTTCACCGTGAAGAACCGGGATTTAGGTTGGTTAAATAGTTTCTGTATTGAACCCTAGTTGATATATAGCTTTTAACAAAGGAGGATGATTCATGTCTGAACTAAAAACTGCACCCCAAACCTTAAGTGACCAAGTAGATCCGGCGGAGCAAATTGATGTGGATGCGGTGATGGCCGAGTATGACCGGGAATCAAACACCAGGCACTTTTCGGGTGTTCCCCGGGTGATCGTTCGCTATCTTTTAGCAGTATTTGCGATCTATGTTTTCTATATGAATCTGATTAGTGTCTGGCCGGAGCAGATCCGGCGGGCATCTTTCGTTGGGCTTATTGTTTTCATGGCCTTTACGCTTTACCCGGCCAAAAAGCGGTCGGCCAAACGGGAAAACTATATCCCCTGGTATGACCTGCTCTTGGGGATTGTTGGTGCGGCCTGTTATTTCTATTATGTTGTCAACTTTGCTGACTTAGCAGCGAAAGCAACCCGGATTACCCCTCTGGATACGCTGGTTGGTGCGGTGGGGGTTTTGATCACAGCCGAGGTGTGTCGCCGGGTGGTTGGGCTACCGATTTTAGTGGTGGCCAGTGCTTTTGTGGGTTACGCTTTTTTTGCCGGTTATTCCTTGAGACGGATCGTCTATACTCTGTTCTACACCCTTGATGGTGTAATCGGAACACCGATCGGCGTGTGTTCGACCTTTATTGTTTTGTTTATTATCTTAGCTTCGTTTTTAGAAAAAACCAACATTGGTACCTTTTTCATTGACATTGCCAATTCGATAGCCGGATGGGCGACGGGCGGACCGGCCAAAGTTGCCGTCATTTCTAGTGCCCTTGAAGGGATGTACTCCGGGAGTTCGGTGGCCAACACTGTCGGTTCCGGTAGTGTGACGATCCCGGTCATGAAAAAAACCGGTTATGATAAAGACTTTGCGGCGGCGGTCGAGGCGGCGGCGTCCACGGGAGGACAGATCATGCCGCCCATCATGGGGGCAGCAGCTTTCTTGATGGCAGAGATGACGGGCGTGCCCTATTCTAAGATCGCCGTTGCCGCCATTTTCCCGGCTGTCCTTTACTTTGCGGGGATCTTCCTGATGGTGCATTTTGAAGCAAAGAAAACGGGCCTCAAGGGATTGCCCCGGGAAGAAATCCCCAACTTTTTTCGGCTGTTTTTCACCCGAGGCTATCTGTTCTTACCCATCGTGGTGTTGATCGCGACGATGTCGGTAGGTTACACGCCATCCCGGGCGGCTTGTCTGGCCATTTTAGCGGCGATCATTGTTAGTATGTTCCGGCGGGATACGCGCATGGCCCCTAAAACTTTCGTTGCTGCTTTGGAGAATGGGGCGAAAAATACGATTGGGGTGGCCGCGGCTTGTTCCATCGCGGGGATTATTGTCGGCGTGGTTTCGCTCACCGGAATCGGGCTTAAGCTCGCGGAAGGCTTGCTCTTTCTCTCGGGAGGGATTGACTTAATTGCGCTTTTCTTAACGATGATTGCTTGCTTAATCTTGGGGATGGGGGTACCAACAACGGCCAACTATGTGATCATGGCAACCATTACCGCGCCGATCATTTTGAAGTTGATCCCAGAAACACCGGTGCTGGCGGCCCACTTTTTCGTGTTTTACTTTGGGGTAGTAGCGGATATTACGCCGCCGGTTGCGTTAGCGGCCTATGCGGGCTCGGCAATCTCGGGCGGGAACCCATTGCGCGCCGGGGTTATTGCCACGAAACTGGCGATCGCTGCCTTCCTTGTTCCCTATATGTTAGTTTTAAACCCAACTATGCTACTGATTAATGCTTCGTTTATCCAGATTGTGCAGTTCACCATCACCTCTCTCGTCGGTATGTTTGCCATTGCGGGCGGTTTGGAAGGCTTTATGAAGACCAAACTCCCAACCTGGCAGCGTATCCTGGCGGTGGGTGGTGGGCTCCTGATGATCCACCCGAAGCTGCACACCGATGTGATTGGGCTTGTTATTATCGGCGTCGTTGTTGCTTGGCAATACGGTATTAAAGGGTTGAAACTCAAGTCGCTTGAAGCTTGAGGTTTAACGTGAAATAAGAAGTCCCTTTCCACTTGAAGTGCACCCCAAATGTTAGACGCAAAATCTAACATATGGCGGTGCACTTTTCTCTTGTGAAGGATAGCAATGATCTACCTTCAAGTGGTTATCGAATTCGAAAATGGCAAACAGATAAATACCGTTCACGGAGAAGTTTTTATTGACAGAGTAAAATTTTCGCGGTAATCTCTCTTAGGGTCTTTATCTCGTTCTGGTTAAACGTTCAAGGAACGCACTAACTTTAATTTGGAGAAAAGATAAGAGGTGAAGATGATGGTTTTTTCCTGGTACACATCGGCAGTAATGAGTATTTTTTTATGGGGAGTAGCCGACGTTTTCTATAAAAAAGGGACCTCGCCACAGGATAAACACAGTCATTTACGGATTGTGGTCATGGTCGGGGCGGTGATGGGTCTCCAAGCGTTGTTTGAACTAAACAAATTAAATTGGCAGTTTGATTGGTACAATATCATAAGGTATCTTCCGGTCTCATCGATGTATATTCTCTCGATGACCCTCGGTTACATTGGCCTTCGCTATTTGGAGGTCTCGATTAACTCACCGGTTAGTAATACATCGGGAGCCGTTGCCGGGATTCTGGCCTTTATCGTTTTGGGGAAAACGATGAATCTCTGGCAGCTGCTGGCGGTATCAATGATCACAGTCGGGTTAGTCGCCATTGGCATCACCGAAAGAGACCTGGCGGAAGCGGAACGGAAGCAAAAAAAGATCGTGGTCGATCCAAAGTACCGACTGGGGGCGCTGGCCTTGATTTTCCCCATTCTTTACGCGGTAGTTGATGCCTTAGGTACTTTTCTGGATGATGTTTACCTCACCAAGTTGATGAGCCCCGAAGAAGCTTTAATCTCCTATGAGCTGACCTTTTTATTCTGTGCTCTGGTCACCTTCGTTTACCTGGTGGGGGTGAAGAAAAGTAAATACCGGCTACATCAGGAAAAGGACCGGCTGCTGGCGGCAGTTTTCGAGACGGCAGGACAGTACTTTTATGTCTTTGCCTTGAATACAAACTCAGTTATCGTGGCGCCGATGATCGCAAGCTACAGTATTGTTTCGGTTTTGCTGGGAAGGATAATGCTGAAGGAACGCCTGACGGCTAAACAGTATCTGTTTATTGCCCTTGTGATGGCGGGCATCTTTATTCTGGGCTTTTTTGAATAAACGGTTTCAAACTACGCCCGCCCGATTGACAAGACCAGGTGTTCACGGTATGATGAAGACAGATCGTTAAAAAATGAACGAAGAAACTTGACGCCAAACGTTTGAAAGCGCGCGGGGGAAAGTATATAAATCAAACATTCTAATGCCGAGGGTGATCCGAGGCAGAAGAGAGGTGGTTCATAATGGAGATTTGTGCCCTTGATCAAGAATTTCTTATCTTCTTGGTGAAGGGCTTTTCTTTTTACCAAGGGGAGGTGAAGGGATGATCAGTGTACCCCGGAGTGACCGGCTGCATATTGCGCTCTTCGGCCGCCGGAATGTGGGAAAATCAAGCCTGATCAATGCATTGACCGGCCAAGAAGTGGCGGTGGTTTCGCCGGTGGCGGGAACAACCACCGACCCGGTCTACAAAAGCATGGAACTCTTACCGTTGGGGCCGGTGGTCTTTATTGACACGCCGGGACTTGATGACGATAGTGTCTTGGGCCCGCTCCGTATTGAGAAAACCAAAACGATCCTCCGCAAAACCGATCTGGCGCTTCTGGTGAGTACTCCAGAAACCCCCTGGGGACCGATGGAAGAAGAGTTAACGGAGCTGTTTCTGAAAAGAAAGATTCCTTATATTATTGTCCTTAATAAAAGCGACCGCTGGGAAGGGACGCGGCAGCAGGATCTGGCGCAAAACAAAGCCTTGACTACGGCCCCGCTGGTCAAGACCTCCGCTTTGACCGGGGCGGGGATTAAGGACCTCTTTAATGCCCTTGTTCAACACGGAAAAGTGGAAGCAGGCCAGCGGCCGCTGCTCGACGGTCTGGTCCAAGCAGGCGATTTGGTACTTCTCGTCACCCCACTGGACCAAGCGGCACCGAAAGGCCGTTTGATACTGCCCCAACAACAGGTGCTGCGCGCGATTCTGGATCGGGATGCTGTTGCCGTGGTGTCGAAAGTGAGTGAATTGGAGCAGACTTTGGGTAAGCTGGCTTTTCCGCCAACGCTAGTGATCACCGATTCGCAAGTTTTTGCACAAGTTAAGGCGGTGCTACCGGAAGTGGTGCCGTTGACCTCTTTTTCGATTATTTTCGCGCGCTATAAAGGGAACTTAAGCCGCTTTTATCAGGCGGTCCGCGCCATTCAGAACTTAAACGACGGCGACCGGGTGTTGGTGGCGGAGGGTTGTACCCATCACCGGCAGGAAGATGATATTGGGACGGTGCAGATTCCAAAACTGCTCCAGAAAAGGACGGGAAAACAGTTGGACTTTGATCATGTTTCCGGTGGTTTTTTTACGGCGGATCTTTCCAACTATAAAATGGTGATCCACTGTGGCGCCTGTATGTTAAACCAACGGGAGTTGGAATACCGACAGGAATTTGCCGACGAAAGGGGCGTGCCTATGATTAATTATGGGGTTCTCCTGGCCTACCTCCATGGGATCCTGGAGCGGGCCCTCATGCCCTTTGCGGATGAATTAACGATAACCAAGGAGGTAGCGCGATGAATTTTTACCATAAATACGCAGTGGAGTTTGAAGAGTATGATGCTATGGCTAAGGATTTTATTGATGACGACAAAATATGGGACCAGCTAAACAAGGCGGCTAATCCTTCTAAAGCCGCAGTCCGGAAGGTGCTGGCTAAGGCGGAAAGGAAGGTCCGCCTTGATCCGGAGGAGATGGCGCTCCTCATTCAGAACCAAGACCCGGAGACGATTAATGACATGTACACGCTGGCCAATAAAATAAAACGTGAGATCTACGGTGACCGGATCGTTTTCTTCGCGCCGCTGTACATCAGTAATAAATGTGCTAATAACTGCCGCTATTGTGGGTTTCGTCATGAAAACAAAATGGTCGAGCGGCGCACCCTGACGATGGAAGAGATCAGCGATGAAATCAAGACCATGATCAGTGAGGGACAGAAACGAACCGTCCTGGTTTATGGGGAATCGCCCGAGACGAGTATCGATTTTATCTGTGATAGCGTACGCCAGGTGTACAGGACAAAAGTGGGGAAGGGAGAAATCCGGCGGGCGAACATTAATTGTGCTCCGCTTTCCCGGGAGGAACTGGCACAGTTAAAGGAAGTTGGGATCGGGACCTACCAGGTTTTTCAGGAGACCTATCATCATCAGACCTATCAGGAGATGCATCCGGCGGGAACGATCAAAAGCCATTACCGTTGGCGGCTCTATGCGCAGGACCGTGCCTTGGATGTGGGCCTGGATGATGTGGCGATTGGGGCCTTGTTTGGCCTTTACGACTGGCGCTTTGAATTGATGGGCCTTTTGTATCACACCATTCACCTGGAAGAAAAGTACAACGGGGTTGGGCCCCATACCATCTCCTTTCCCCGCATTGAACCGGCGATTGGGACCCCCTTTGCCGCGCAGCCCAAATATGCGGTCGGCGATGAGGAGTTCAAAAAGATCGTTGCCATCCTGCGCTTGGCCGTTCCCTATGCCGGGCTGATTCTAACTGCTCGGGAGAGACCGGAAGTAAGAAGGGCGGTGCTCCCTCTTGGTGTTACCCAGATCGATGCGGGCACCCGGATTGGGGTGGGCGGTTACCGGCAGTCGGTCGGGAATATGTTACCGGATAAAGAACAGTTCCAGCTGGGTGATACCCGCGGTCTGGATCAGGTTATCTACGAAACCTGTAAGCTGGGGAATTTCCCTTCGTTTTGCACGGCGTGTTACCGGGCGGGCCGCACCGGGGAGGATTTTATGGCGGTTGCCAAGTCCAGTTTTGTGCATAACTTCTGTATGCCCAATGCGATTTTGACCTTAAAGGAATACCTTTTGGACTATGCTTCGGATGAAACCAAAAAAGTCGGGGAAAAGGCGATCGAACAATATGTGGAGCAGATGGCTGATCCCGAAAGGAAAACCTTTCTCCGCCAGGCTTTGGCGCGGATGGAACAAGGAGAAAGGGATATCCGGGTCTAAAAGGGAGGAGGGCAGCGATGCAAACTATTACCGACTTGGTAAAAGTCCTTGAAGAGGCGCAGGCCTTGGATCAGGCCGGGTTAACCCGGCTTTTGACCGCTCCGGAGGCGATACCGCTCTATCATGCGGCCGACCGGGTTCGAAAAAGGTATGTCGGCGATGAAGTCCACCTTCGGGGGTTAATCGAATTCAGCAACTACTGCCGGAGGGGTTGCCTTTACTGTGGGTTAAGGGCGGGGAATACCCAGATCCGTCGCTACCGGATGACACCGGCGGAGATTCTGACGCGGGCCCGTTATGCCGTTGGCCAAGGGTTAAAAACTGTTGTCCTCCAGAGTGGGGAAGACCCGCATTATACCGTAGAGGAACTCTGTGATATTGTACGGACGCTCAAAAAAATGGATGTGGCGGTTACGCTTAGCATCGGCGAACGGTCCAAAGACACGTACGCTGCCTTGAAGGAGGCGGGTGCCGACCGATTTCTACTCCGCATAGAAACCAGTAATGAACAGTTGTATGCCCGTATGCATCCGGGGATGAGCTACCAAAACCGGGTTAATTGCCTGTATACGCTGAAAGAATTAGGGTATGAGACGGGGACCGGCTCCCTGGTTGGGTTACCGGGGCAGACCCCCGCCATGCTGGCCGCCGATCTTGTCTTCTTTAAAGCGCTGGACGCGGATATGATTGGCATTGGCCCTTTTATCCCTAGTCCTGGGACTCCTCTGGATCACGCTGCTGGGGGTGAGGTCGAGACTGTCCTTAAAATGATGGCGTTAGCTCGGCTTCTCATGCCAGAGATCAATATGCCAGCGACTACTGCCCTGAGCGTCAAGGACCGCGATGGTTACCGAAAGGGACTAAGCTGTGGTGCAAATGTGATTATGCCCAATATGGGGTTGAGTGAATACAAAAAACTGTATGCCGTCTACCCGGGAAAAGGCGAGGGCTTTGCCCGTAGCGATGAGCAAATGGTAAAGATTCAAACGGTTCTGCAAAAGCTAGGAAGAAAAGTCGGCCAGGGTTATGGCTTTCGGGTGGGGCGGTAAGGCTTCCTAAACCGTACTTAAGGGCAACTACGGGAGGAATTAGCGATTCCTTATATAAATTATAAAGCAAAAGATACAAACTCTTGGTAAGATGGGTTTAAGTTCATGCTTTGGAAAAAGCCGACCATTTTTGAACAGAAAAATGTAAGGAGAATTGCGCTAATGTGGATTTTGTTTGCTTTTGGTTCTGCGGTTTTTGCCGGATTGACGGCGATCCTCTCGAAAATTGGGATTAAAAATACCGATTCGAACGTAGCGACAGCCATCAGAACGGTAGTCGTCCTCTTGTTTTCCTGGCTAATGGTGTTCATCGTCGGTTCCCAACGGACGCTTGGGGATGTGAGTGGCCGGACCTTATTGTTCCTCATCTTATCCGGTCTGGCGACCGGGGCTTCCTGGCTTTGCTACTTTAAAGCCTTGCAGATCGGGGATGTGAATAAAGTAACGCCGATTGACAAATCAAGTACAGTTTTGACGATGATATTGGCCTTTGTTTTGCTGGGGGAAAAGATCACAGCGCTCAAAGCCGGAGCAATGATTCTGATTGGTGTTGGTACATACCTTATGGTTCACAAGAAAAAAGAAAATGTGGCTACTACAGTGATCCCCAAAAGTAATATGTGGCTTATTTATGCTTTTGGCGCCGCTGTTTTTGCCAGTATGACTGCCATCCTTGGCAAAATCGGGATTGAAGGGGTCGAATCAAACTTAGGGACCGCGATCCGGACAATTGTTGTCTTGATCATGGCCTGGATGATTGTTTTTGTCACGAAGAAACAGAAAACGATCAAGGAGATCGACCGAAAGAGCTGGATCTTTCTGGTCTTATCGGGCTTTGCCACTGGCGGCTCCTGGTTATGCTATTACCGTGCGCTCCAGAGTGGGCCAGCCAGTGTTGTTGTGCCCATTGATAAACTGAGTATTGTCTTTACGATCGCCTTCTCCTATTTTTTCCTCAAAGAAAGACTAACCGTAAAGTCCACCACCGGTTTGGCCCTTATTGTCACAGGAACATTGTCTTTACTGCTCTAAAGAGCATAACCAGCAGCTAATACGGTTCAATAACTAATATACCCTCCTGGCATTTGGACCAGGGGGTTTTTTTATTTAGTCTCTGCTTTTTGGTTTTTCGTCCACCAGTTGCTGGTATTCGTTGAGAAGCAGGTCCAGTTCAATACCGATCTTTAGAACATCCGCGTCGGTGTAACCACGGGTGTTCCAGTAAGTTTGGAGGCGGTACCGGACGTCATTAATCTCTTGTTTGAGCGCATTTATTTGCTTTCTTTTCTTTTCAATCATCGGATAGTTCCTTTAGGGATGTTTTATGAACCAATGGTGCTGGGCAGTAAAATAGAAAATACTGCAAACTTTGCGACACCTGTCGGAACGTGGTATAATATTTTTAACAAGTTTAAAGGACGAAAACGCATATTACGGCAGAAGCGACTGGTGACGGTTGGCAGCCCGACAGTCGTTTGCTTTGTTTCCTTTGGTGCGTTTTCGCCCAGTATTTATTTCCGGGGAATGGAATTATCGTGATATGGTTTGGTGACAAATTTTAGATTATTTCTATCTTCAAAACAATTATATTTGCATTCAGCAAAAATGTCAAGGAGTATTTTGCTCATGGAAAATGATATCGGCAGACGTATCCAACAGTTCCGTGAAAAGCTCGGTTTAAATCAGGGTGAATTTAGTCGAGAAATCAAGATCAGCCAAACAACCGTGTCCCGCGTGGAATCGGGCGAGAAAAAACCTTCAAAGGCATTTTTAAATGCGCTGATGGTTCGCTATGCGGTTAATCCTAATTGGATCTTAAGCGGGGACGGACCAATGCTTTCCTCGGTTGAAGATTATGTTATCAAGGGAATCGAGTTGTTTGGTGAAGAGAAAATGAGTGCGGGACTAGCCAAAGTCCTTGACGACCCCCGGTTTGTTAAGCTCCATTTATTGCTGAAAGCCCGTGGTTTAGTAGAAGTTGAAATTGACGATGAATTAGCAGCTTATCTCCTTTATATCATTGAAAACTGGCGGGAAGGAGAAAGAAAGCAGCATTGGGTGATGCGGCAATTGGAGATGGTTTTCCGGGAAGTGAAGGAGAAATACTAGTTTTAAACCAACAACACGTCGTTAAAGTTAAAGGACGCTTGGTGCCAGCTACGGGGCGACTGGCTTGACCATAGTAAGAGTAAAACATTACCATACATTGACATTAAAAGGGAATCATGGTATATTAAGATGATTATAAGGTAGTAAGTGTAGGTTAATCTGTTTAGGATTGTTTTTTCTAAACCTATATAAATTAGAGATTTTAAAGAAGAAAAGAAGAATCTAAAGGATGTTTTTGGCTAGGGGAGCGGTAAAGGACGATAAAAAGTACGAGCCGGCAACCTGGAGCCGACTGGATTTCGCTAGATGTTCGAAGATATAAAGAAGAATCCAGTCAATTCTTCTTGTGGACAGTGATTGCATGGAGAATTGACTGGATTTTATTATTATCAAAGGAGTGAGTTACGGGTGGTGAAGAACAATTATGCCGCAAAACGCTTTGCTTTATGAAGAATTAAGCAAAAAGTTTATACAGTGGGCTTGTACAAAAGCGGACATTCGCTTGTCTCTGGTTGTTGGTTCAAGAGCCCGCTGCGATCACCCCGCCGACAGTTGGGCTGATTTAGATATCATGACTTTTACAACAAACCCTGCAGTCTATCTTTCCCAGACCGATTGGATGACTGAACTAGGAAAGGTCTGGGTAAAAACTCGCCATCATACCGCGACTAATGATGCGGAGTGGCTTGTTACTTTTGAGGGGGGGATCGATGTTGATTTTGTGTTTAGTCCTTACCCGAAAACACGTTGGCAAATAATACGGTGGCTAACGAGGAATTTCCCTGCGTTTAGACGTTATATTCCTGGGGAATTGACCCAATATCTACGACAAGGCGCTCAGACAATAGGGAGGGGAGTACGGGTCCTTATTGATAAAGATAATATTGCCGCATCAATGTTAGATTTCATCGACTCTTTTAAGACAATTTCTCAACCGCCAACACAAACCGAGTTCATGGAACTGGTTGAGTATTTTTGGTGTATGGCCGAAAAAACGGCAAAGAAAATTTGCCGGGGGGAGCTTTTTGTTGCTTGTTCTTGGTGTAATAATCTACATCATACAGCTGTCCTTCCAATGTTGGAGTGGCATACATACTCGCGACGGGGTTGGTGTTGCGACACTTGGCATGAAGGACGTTTCCTGGAAGAGTGGGCGGATCAGCGGGCGCTAGATGGGTTGAAAAAAACTTTTCCCCATTATGATGAGGAGGATATTTCGCGCTCTCTGATGGCAATGATCGATTTATTTCGCTGGCTGTCGATGGAGACGGCAAAGCAATTGGTCTATCCCTACCCTTTGGAGATTGACGACACTATGACCAAATATATATCAGGATTGTTCCAAAATAAACTGTAAAAGAGGGGTCTGAATGATTATGTTACGTTTCATAAAGGGCTAAAGTTTTTTTGAGGCGCTCTCTAATGATTTCCCGAATATGGGGTGGATTTGTCACCTTCGCATACATGCCGAAGGAAAGAATATACCCATACACCCACTCGTCTTCGGGGCAGGAAAAGGAGACGGTAAAACTGCCGTCTTCATGCGGCGTGATCTGTGTCTCCTCAAACTCATCATAGACACGGTAGGCTTGTGAAGCCTGGAGTTTCATGGTAATACTAACCTCGGGGATTTGGCTAACCGGGTCAAGGACCGGCGGAGTTTCTTTTTCCGAATGATGTTCGAAATGCTCCGGGAGCAGGCAGATATTTTTAATCCGGTTGAGCTTGAAAAGGCGCTGCCCCTGCTTGTTTCGGCAAAAGGCCCGGAGATACCAAGCTTTGCTTTTAAACCACAACTGTATGGGTTCTACGGTTCGGATTGTTTTTTCGCCGTAAGTATTGTAATAGGTGAAAGAGAGTAGTTTTCGGTTGAGAATTGCCGTTTTAATCTTGGCGAGTGTTTCTTGTTTCGCATCACCCCAAGCGGAAAAATCAACGGCAATCCAGTCCTTTGATCGAGTGCCGAAAACGGCGCTTAATTTGGTTAGCACCTTTTCAACTTCGGGATAATGCACAGCCTTTAGCCCGTGTAATGCCGCTAGAATCTCATCTTGTTCACCTTGGGAAAGGAGCGATTTGTTCAAGACGTAGTTGTCCACCAGTTTGATGCCGCCGTTACGGCCCGGACAGGTATAAATGGGGATGCCGGCCCGGCTTAAGGCATCAAGATCGCGGTAGATGGTTCGGGTTGATACTTCAAACTCGGCTGCTAATTCACCAGCCGTTACCTGCTTTTTATGGAGCAGGATAAAGATGATGCGGAGCATCCGATCGATCTGCATGAGAGAACCAGACCTTTCCGGTGGAAATTTTACGGTAAAACTAAGCGCTACCAATTACTATACCATAAAATAAGACGGAGTCATGTCATATTTAGTCCTTCTGCCTAATAAGGGTCTTAAACAGGCAGGGCAGCTGTTCGTTACCTAAGCTAAATAAAAAGTCCCCCGGTGGCGGGGGAAACGATATACTTCTTACTTATGGTGGATTTTTTAAAACAAATTGGACTTACCTTTTCTGCCAGCGCTTTAGTTTGGGGAAGAATTCGCCCATCGCTGCCCGGGCGGTGTTTTCGTCGGGATAGACCCCGATTTGCACCGTGTAGGGGACGCATAATTCAATTATCTCTTCCATGGTATGCTGGGTAGTGAAAGCCCCGTCTTTATAGCAGTGGACGCAGTAATCCTCGTTTTTGCTGCCGTCGGTGTTTGTGCCGAACAGAGACTCCTCCGTCAAGGGCATGGCGCAGCTTTGACAAAATTTTTGTTCGGTCATGAATGAACCTCCTTTTTCTGTTGTTAGCTGCATTATATACCCTATAATATGACAATAACGTGTCATATTATAGAAATGGTGCTATAAATTTCACCAACGCCCCCCATGACGGGAATAGTGGCACCTATTCCTCTTTCCCCATTTCCTGTAGTTCTTTGCTTAGAGCACTAATCTTATCCATCGACTGGGCAATCTCAACGACCATTTTATTCTGCTCCTCGATGGCTGCTAAGGTCTCCTCGGTGACAGCGGAATTCTCTTCGGAGATGGCCGCGATGTTTTCTAATTTCTGGTGGATGTGTCCGAAGGTTTCGGTAACTTTATTCAACATTATATTTTCATTGGCGATCATCTTTTGGGTTTCAATAAAGGACGATTGGACCTTTGCCATTTCCGCTTTAACCCTTTGGACGATAACATTCCCGTTTTCTACGGCGATGTTACCTTGGCTTACCCGATTATGGGTTTCCTGTGTTCTTTGCACAATGTCATCGATAATTTCGTGGATATCCGCAACCACGCGGGTGCTTTGCTCTGCCAACTGTCCGACTTCACCGGCGACGATGGCAAAACCACGACCGTATTCTCCGGCCCGGGCAGCCTCAATTGCCGCATTTAATGCCAGGAGGTTTGTTTTTTCCGCGATTTCCGTAATACCAGATAAAAACTGGCTGATATTCTTCATCTCTTCTCGTAGTTCCATGACATTGACCAAAGCAGTACCGACGGCATCATTTATGGTATGCATCTGTTCATTCATCTGCTCGATCTCTTCACTACTCTGCGTTACGGCCTGGTTCATCTGCGAGGAGACCTCTCGAATTAAATCGGAGAATTTCTGCGTTTCATCGATCGAAGCTTTCACCATATCCATCATCCGTGCTACATCATTCACACTATTGGCCTCGTCCATTATTCCTTTAGCCATTTCATGCGTGGCTGTGATAATCGAAGAACTGGATTCTTTGATCGCACCTAAATTCTTGTTTGTGGTCATAATATTATTGGTAAGGATCTCTATACTCTCCTCAATCTTCGCCAGTGTATTACTTAGTTTACCCAGTAAATTGCGGGCCTGGCGTTCTTTGGAAAGGGCATATTGAATATACTCATTCCCCCACTTGGTGAGGAAATAGACAACTACCGTTCCACAGTTGATTATTACTAAGCGGGCTAGCAATTCTCTTACGGATGGGTTCGAACCGAGCAACCCCGCAGGTGAATAAAGATAAGCGAGGATGATGGTCGCATTTAATAGTGGAGTGAAGATCAGCAGCATTTTTGTGCGAAAATACAGCGCCACCATGGCTGGGGGCATCATATAGACCATAAAGATCCGCGTTGCTGATGCCCCATCCTTGATTACGGTTAAAATTGTTCCGGAAATAACCGGAGCCATACAGATTGCAATCCCTGTAACGGTCAGGGATAGTTTATTTTTTTTATTGAGGAAGTACACCAAAGCAGCGGCAAAAGAAGCAGCATAGGTCAGGAGAAATACCTTTAATCCGTAAAGCGTCCCCATGGTGAGAAAGGCTTCGATCGATAATATTGTGGAGAATGCCCAGATCAGTATGGCATTAAACCTGTTAACCCGTGATTGGTCGTATTTTTCCAAAACATTATCCTGCAAGATAGTCCCTCCCTACCTGTAATCCCTGTAGCGTATATGCTCCGTACAGGAGCATAATGATTACGCTCAAGAAGATTTGGTTGTTTAAGAATAGGTTATTGATTAAAATAAGATCTTAAAATTAATCAATTCTGTTTTAGACTCTCTTCTCCTTCCTCTTGAAAGCAAAAGCTAGAAAAATGCAGATAAAGGACTTTCTGGATAATTTAATACTGGATTAAAAGTTGGTTAGTGTAAAATTACTGTAGATTTTATGGAGGAGATATCTTTACAAAAAGAGAAGAGGAACCTCACATTCGGCAAGAATGAATACCCCCTGTGTTTGGCAATTATGAATTCCATAGTTTGGCGGCTAAGAGATACATAGCATCCTGACATTTTGCGCATTTAGTCTGTTTGCGAAGGCCCGGCGCTTCTGGCCAG
>DUQQ01000036.1 GCA_012837705.1 Hydrogenispora sp. | reverse complement strand
CTTTTCGCCGGGGCGAATCCCGATGATCTTCATCTCAAGATCCTCGCCAAAGGACTTAACCAGATCGGTAATCCGCATCGAGGGGATCTTGGGAACGAAAATCTCCCCGCCCTGCATCCGGGCGACGTTTTTTAGGACAAAATCGACTCCTTCTTGCACCGTAAACCAAAACCGAGTCATTCGCGGATCAGTCACCGGTAACTCTTTTACCCCTTCGGCCACTAGTTTCTGAAAGAGGGGCACCACCGAACCGCGGGAACCGATCACATTTCCGTAACGAACCACAGCAAAACGGGTTTGTAGCCCCCCAGCAATATTATTAGCCGCAACAATTAGCTTCTCCATGACCATCTTGGTGGCCCCGTAGAGGTTGATCGGGTTCACCGCTTTGTCGGTGGAGAGGGCGATCACTTTCTTTACCCCGTTTTCCAAGGCGGCCTTCACCACATTTTCAGCACCATTAATGTTGGTTTTGATAAACTCCATCGGGTTGTATTCCGCTGCCGGCACCTGCTTTAACGCGGCAGCATGGATTACATAGTCTACCCCACGCATCGCCTGGCCTAAGCGGTCGCGGTCACGGATATCACCGAGAAAATAACGCATCTCCGGCGCGTCAAAGACTTGTTGCATCTCGTATTGTTTCAATTCATCACGGGAGAAGACGATCAATCTTTTTAATTTATACCGTTCCAGTAAAGTCTGGACACAACAGCGTCCGAATGTGCCGGTTCCCCCGGTAATTAACACAGTTTTCCCATTAAACAATTCGCCCCACCCCAACTAGTTCGTTTTACCTTCCTTTATCAACTGCTTGATTGTCTCGTATTCTCTGGCCATGGTTTCCAGATCACTCGGGAGGCTCGCAAGAAGACGTTTAAAGATCTTCGTGATCTTTTCACTCTTGCGAACTGGATCGGTTTCAAAACGTACATCCTCAATTCCCCTTGCGATCAGTTCCAGTTCCACCCGTCTACTGGGCTGGATAAACACCTTGAAAAACTGGTTTCTATTTAGTTTCTTCAATTCCCGGTCAAACCGGTTCATCTGTTTTTGCAACTGGTCGTGGTTGGCCCCCGGGCCCAATCTTTCCAGAGCGGAAAAGGCCTTACTTAACCTCGAGATCGTCTCTGGTAAAGAACGGTACTCCGCCTCCATAGCGGTCTGTTGTTTTAATAGATGTTCCCGGTCATAATCACAATTTCCTGCCGGGAACCAGCCGGGTTCGACTACTTTTTGGGTCAACCGTTCAGTGATAACCGTCTCCAAGGGGATGAAAGTGGTCCCCGCGATCTTCGCCCCGCCCTTGGTGGTGTTGATAAACTCCGCCCCGGAATAACGAGTGATGACACGCTCCATTTCGGAGCGCATTTGGTTGTAATCCTCCAGTGTATAAACCTGACCACCATCAACTGCTGTGGTCAGGATGGCTTTTTTGCGCCAGTAATCAGTCAGTTCGGGTTTATAGTAAGGGATCCCGCCAGCGTAGCGGTACTCACCGCGAAAGGCCAGGTTTTGCCCGACCAAGATCACCGGATCAAATCCCAAATGTTTTAAGAGTTGGACCAGGACCACTGAGATAGTGCTGCTATCGTAGAAAGTCGGAAGTTCTCCCCCACCTTTCAAACGCAGGTAATACGGCGCGACAGTGTCCTGACTGTTAATCATATGGGCTTTGGGCCCCGGATATTTTTCCAGTGAAATACCCACCGTACTACCAAAGATTAAAGGGATCTCGGTAATCTTCTGGTTAAATACCTGCTTATAGACCCCGTCAAATTTATTGGGGTCATAGGAGGTGGCCGCGTCAGGGTAAATACCGTTATTGAGTAAGGGAACCAACCCGGACCCGGCGGAGAAGATATAGGCCAACCCTTTTTCTTTG
>DUQQ01000047.1 GCA_012837705.1 Hydrogenispora sp. | reverse complement strand
GGACCAATAAAAATCACCCCTGCGCACCGCCACCTGGATTCCAGGGACTTTTAGTTCTTCCACCTTATGGTCGAGCACTTCTTGTAATTGATGCGCCAAAGAATTGGTTTTCGGCGCGTAAGCATGACTTGTTGGCGGATAACAACCGATTGCTAGTAAAACCAGCAAGGCAACTATAAAACTACCGCCCAAGCGTCTTCCCATCATCTCTTCATTCCTTGTTCCGGTTTTCCATTTATTCACTCCGTAAATTAATGTAGCTGGCGCGCGCGCCTTGGCGGCTACCAGCGTGGCGCATACTTACCAATTAAATCTCTATACTTAGCAGCAACTAAAGCTATATTCGCCGCCAAAAGGTGACATACCTTCTTTCCATCCATTTATCGACCTCCCCCCCCAAACGAAAACGGCCTGCACAAAACCGTGCAGGCCGCTGTAGGCGTTATTAGAATCAACCCCGGGCTTACCCAATCACATAATAAACCAGCGCAAAGGTAACAACCGAGACGATCGTCTCCACCCCGAAACCAACCAGAAAAGGCTTGATCCCCGCTTTCATCCGTTTAAAATCGGTCGAGAGGCCGACCCCGGCGAAGGTGACCATGAAAAGCCACTTGCTGGCGTTATTCAAGATCTTAGCGTGGCCCGGAGTGAGAAAACCGACCGTGGCCAGCAGAGAGAAGGCCAGAAAACCAAGGAGAAACTTGGGCAACCGGCTCCAGAGAAACGCCGCTTTGTTTTCGACCTCCCCACTAATCCCTTTTCGGGCGTAGTAGAGCGCCATCAGGAGGACGACCACACCCATAAGCGCATTGCGGGAGAGTTTGACCACCGTCGCGATGTTTCCCGCCGCTTCCGAATAGGCGAAACCGGTGGCCACCGCTTCCGCCGTATTGTCGATGGACAATCCGGTCCAATAGCCAAAAGCCAAATCAGACATGCCAAGCAAGGTACCAAGGGCCGGGTAAAGAAAGAGCATGATCGCGCCAAAGAGCAAAATGATGGCAATCGCGTAGGCGGCATCCTCCTCTTCCGCTTCAATGGCGCTGGTAGAGCTGATAATCGCCGAAACCCCACAAACGCCAATCCCGATCCCGAGTAAACTGGCCAGCTTCTCCTTCAGCCCAAAGATCCGGCCTAGATAAGCAGCAGCGGCGATGGCCACGGCGATCTCGATCACCACCATCACAATCCCACTGGCCCCGATCACAAATACTTCCTGCAGGACCAACCGCGCGCCGAGCAATACGATCCCCGTCTTCATCCACAGTTCATAGGTGGCGATCCCGGGCGCAAAGATCTGCGGCAACGGCAACAGATTGCGGACAAGCATCCCAATGGCGATCGCAAAGAGCACATATTCACTATGGGGGACATATTGCGCCACGATTTTTCCGGCGTAACCCACAACCAGCATCAAGACCATGCCGGGCAGGTACTTAAGCAGCTTATTGAAGAGCGTTCTTACCATGGCACCGCAGTGATGAGTCCGGCCTTGACGCACAACATGAAGAGGCTAGCGAGAATCACCGCCCACCAATCTTTAGACAGTCTTTGCCAAAACCTCACCACTACTCAACCCCCTTTCCGCTGACGCGGCAATCCACCGCCGCCTGCTCCTCCAGGCACAGCCCAAAGGTGTCACCCCGTAGCCCGCAGCGCAAAGCCGCCAGCGCCAGAACTTCCTCCGGGGCAATGTTGCCCAGATTCACATTGGGCCCAAAGCGCTTAATTAAGCTAACCTGCTGACTTTTGAGGGGGGCCTCCCAAATCAGCACCGTCTCGAAGTCAGGAAGGTCATGCACTAAAGCTTCCATTTCCGCCGTTTTGATCTTACCAGTTTCATCGAAAATACCAACGCCCTTCCCCGATTCCCGTCCTTCAATAATCACTTTATCGGCTCCCGACGCCAAGTCATCGGCGATCATTTGCTGCATCCGTAAGACCGGAAGCGGCGGCCCCGTTTTCTTACCAACCTCCGTAACCACCTTAAAACCATGGGCTTTCGCCTTTTGAATCGCCCCCCGCCGCGCTTTGGGGCTAAGGGAAAGCGTCCCATCGGAGACTTCTATCCCGGTAAAGCCCAGGTCGGCTGCGCATTGTAAAAACGGTTCCAACTTATCTTGCCATAGCGCAATCTCCAACAGGGTCCCACCGGGATAAACGTCCACGCCGTAGGAACGGATCAGTTTAATCTTCTCACGGAGGATCGATTCCGGGTAGAGGGCCGAGGTCCCAAAGGTTAGCTTAATGGTGTCAATGTAGTCACCGGCCAGTTCCAACAGATCAAAGGTTTCGTTCAGGCCGAGTCTTTTGTCGAGGACCATGGTGTAGCCAACCTGCCGCGGCTTGCTGCTGTAACCCGGTAAGGGAAACCGCAGCAGGGCATCCTGCCAAGCCAAACGCGGTTTTAGCTTCGACAAAGCGCT
>DUQQ01000080.1 GCA_012837705.1 Hydrogenispora sp. | reverse complement strand
TTTGCCCAGCACCAGCGTGATCGCCGCTGTCGTCGTGGTCTTACCGTGGTCAACGTGACCAATGGTCCCAATGTTCGCGTGCGGTTTTGTCCGCTCAAATTTTTGCTTTGCCATTTCTGATCCTCCTTTATGACCCATTATGGATAACGCAAATATCTCTTTATTCTCCCAAAAACATAAAATTCCTTCATCTTAAAACATAGATTCTCCATTCGGTCATGCCTTTAATCCGTACAATGGTCGATAAAAAGAAAAAGACCATCCCCGTTCGATAGTCTTTACTTAGAAAGCTCTAGTTTGTTCTTCTCCCGGTGCCAGAGGTACCGTGGTGAACAGCCGGCCCCTAGACGTCTCCGCCGCTTGTCCCCCTGGCGATAATTTTTATGTACTAAAATTTATATCTGAATCATTTAGAGTTTTAGAAATAAAATGGAGCCCTCAATCAGATTCGAACTGATGACCTCATCCTTACCATGGATGCGCTCTACCTACTGAGCTATGAGGGCTTTTGGTTGCGGGGGAAGGATTTGAACCTTCGACCTCCGGGTTATGAGCCCGACGAGCTACCAGCTGCTCCACCCCGCGGTTTTATTTTTATGGTGGAGGGGGAAGGATTTGAACCTTCGAAGCGATCACGCAACAGATTTACAGTCTGCCCCCTTTGGCCACTTGGGTACCCCTCCGTTAATCGCAAAATTAATTATACTACAGCTTCATTCCCCTGTCAACACTTATTTTGCGAACCTCTCCTGGTGATTTTTGGCTTTAACCTTTAAAGTTACTCTCTTCTCTTTTTTCCAAATAACGCTCGAGTTTTCTTTTCACCCGTTGCAACGCATTGTCAATGGACTTAACGTGCCGGTGTAAATCCTGGGCAATCTCCTGATAAGAACGGCCATCCAGATACGAAACCAAGACGCGCCATTCCAAATCACTTAAAAATTCACCCATCTTATTCTCAATATCGACATACTCCTCCCGGCTGATCACCAGCTCCTCCGGGTCGGTCACTTTGTTCCCGGAGATTACGTCCATCAAGGTCCGGTCGGATTCTTCATCGTAGATCGGCTTGTTCAGCGAAACATAGGAGTTCAACGGGATGTGTTTCTGCCGGGTCGCCGTTTTAATCGCCGTAATAATCTGACGGGTGATACAAAGTTCGGCAAAAGCACGGAAAGAAGCTAGTTTATCATGGCGAAAGTCCCGAATCGCTTTATAAAGTCCGATCATCCCTTCCTGAATGATATCTTCCCGGTCAGCCCCGATCAAAAAATAAGAACGGGCTTTAGCGCGAACAAAGTTTTTATATTTATTGATCAAATATTCTTGGGCACCAACGTTCCCTTGTCTGGCGGCCTCGACAATTGCTTCATCCATCATGTTATCATATACTTCATAGTTCTTTTGTGGATTGGCCCCCACTAACATCGCCTCCAGACAAATATAAAAGATATTACTTGTTTCATTTACTGAACATTATACAACAGGCAAATACAATCGTCAAGGAAATTTACTTATCTTCACCGCCGGTAGCTGGATTAATTACATAATATTGGGACGGGTTAACCCCTCTCCTGCTCAGCCTGCTGTTGGCGCCGGCGCAGTACCTCGTAAACCATGATCCCAGCCGCTACGGAAACGTTGAGCGAAGAAACCCGCCCTTGCATGGGAATCCGTAGGAGCAAATCGCATTTTTCCTTGGCCAACCGGGAAAGGCCTTTCCCTTCGCTCCCCAGAACCAAGCAGAGCGGCAAATTCAGATCAAAAGTGGATGTCCACAGATTGTCTCCGGCCTGATCGGCGCCGATCACCCAACAACCTTTGGCTTTGAGCTCTTCGATCCCCCGCACTGTATTTTTAACCATCGCCACCGGAAGATGATTCGCCGCTCCCGCCGATGCTTTCACCACCGTCGCATTCAAGCCAGCAGACCGCCGTTCCGGTAGAATTACGCCGTGGCCACCGCCGACCTCTACCGTCCGGATGATACTCCCCACATTTTGGGGATCTTCCACGCCATCCAACAATAACAGGAGCGGTTCTTCCCCCCGCGCCCGAGCCTCTGCCAACAGTTTGTCCACAGTAACAGTGACTAGGGGCTCCGCCAGCGCCATCACCCCTTGGTGCCGACCAGTGGTCGCCAGGCGATCCAGCTCCCTTCTTTCCCAATATTCTAAAGGAATCCCCCGTTCCTGCACGCCAGCGATAATGGCGTCCAACTGCGGACCATGGGCCTTTTTCGCCAAAATCACCTTTTTCAGTTTTCTTCCGGCCTGCAGCGCCTCCCAGACCGGATTACGCCCCTCCAACCACTCTCCCCGTTCATGCGCCGCCATAATCTGCTTCCACCTCTTTTTAGATAACAATAATTAATTAATCATCCTCTGTGTCAACATCTTCCCTTGTGTAAGGCCGGCCGCAAGTCATCGCTCCTTCGGCGCATTTACCCTGAGCCAAGCACGCAGGGCCCGCTTCCCGGAAGAGAAGGGGGGCGACCTTAACCGCCTCCCGCCGGATCTTCCAAGCCAATTCCCGGATCTCCCACTGGGCCCGGCGACAACAACGTAAGCTAAAGAAATGCAAAAGACTCCGGGCGTTCATCGTCATCATCAACTGCGTCTGGCAGGCGTTCGGCAGTAAATAACGGGCGTCTTCCTTCGGGATCCCCAGCGCGATCAGGCGGTTATAACCCTCCTGGATCTGCCCGATAATCCGGTTGAACTCTGCCCGCGCCGCCGGATCGGCGTCCACCGTTGGGGGCATAACCACCGCAAAAGCTGCTTCATTGATGTAACGCTGCGAACGTTGGGAATAGGAAGCAATCCGGTGCCGTACCAACTGATGGCTTAAGGACCTGCTCACTCCGGTGACCGCAAAGGTGAAAACTACATGCTCAAAGGGGGAATAATGGCCGTAATTCACGAGTTTACCGATAAATTCCTGCTGCTTTTCCGGGGTAAACCCCGCCCAGACCTCTTCTGCCGCCTGTGACGCATAACAGAGGCGCGCCGCCGTGGCGACAACCCGTTCCGGTTCGGGTGTATGGCTTAATAGCTTTACTTCCATGTTTTTCCCTCCTGTGGCGTTACATGAGCCTTCGTCCCGGCCGCAGACGCTGCTTTCTCCTGCTCCGTTTTTAAGTAAGCAAAGCCCGCCGCGATCAATTCCCACATGCGGTCTTCCCGTCCCGTCAAATACAGGTAACCGAGGAGGCTCTCCCAGGCTGTACTATAACGGTATGTAACCGCATTGGTGTGGGCGGGAATATGGCCGCACTTTTGGTTTCGTCCCTTCCGGATCAGCTCTTGCTCTTCCGTGGTGAGCTGGGGAGTAATGTAACTAACGATCCGGGCCTGGGCTTCCGCCCGTACATATTTGATGGCTTCCCGGTGTAATTCGCCCGTATTGTGGTAAGCCGGATCCCGCACCAGTTGTTCGCGCACGTAAACCTCGTAAAGGGCATCCCCCAGATAAGCCCAGTGGGCCGGTGATAATTCATCTGCTTTTGGCAACTGACAACTTCCTTCCTACACAGCTTCCTTTTGTTCACCGTTTTTGTAAGTGTTTTCCTTAAAATATTTCAACCGCACCGTAAACCCCGTCGTAACCAGGGGTAACTTTAAGCAAACCCTCGCGCACCCGGCGGATCCCCTCGGCCACCCGCGCCCCGGCGGTCTCCGCCAGTGCAGAAAGGGGAATCTCCCGGAGAATACTTAATTCCGGGCCGTAGGCTGCCAGTAGCTGTTCGTAGCAGCGCTGGACTTTTTTCGTTCCTTCACCGACCCGTTTTGCTTCGGCAATGATTTTGGTCAAAGCTAGTAACCGTTCCGCCGGACGGGCCGTAGAGGGTTGTCCTTCTTCCGCGCGGTCGGCTAAAACCGCGACCCGGTGGAGTACGCCAACGGTAACCCGGCGCCCACAGACCGGACATTTCCCCCCAGCCCGCATCGTCTGCTGGGGAGACCAGCGTATCCCGCAGGCCCGATGCCCATCCCAATGGTACTTTCCTTCTTCCGGGAAAAACTCAACCGTTCCTAACAAACCCGGGAAGGGCCGGCGGAGCGCCCGTCGCAAACCGGAAAAGGATAGTTCGATAGCAAAAAGCGTGGCCTCCCGGGCCAACTTGGCTGGCGAATGAGCGTCCGAGTTGGAGACAAGAGCATAATCATCAAGTATACTTAGCTGGCGGTTCATCGCCGGATCGGACGATAACCCGGTCTCCACGGCGTGGATTTCGCTGGCTAAGTCCCCGTAGCATTCCTCCAGACTGTTAAAGCCGGTATGCATCCCGAACACCGAATAATGGGGCGTCCAGATATGGGCGGGGATCAGAACCGCCTCGGGCGCGACCTCTAAGACCATAGCCAACAAATCACGACTATCCAACTTTAAAATAGGCCGTCCGTTACTGGACAGCTTACCGTAAGGGTCCAGGCGATTAGCAAGGCGTTCTGCCGCCTCGAAATGGGGCAACAAGATCAAATGGTGGACTTTCCGGGTTTTCCCCGCCTTTTTATAGATGGTGCAGACCTCTCCCGTCAGGACAAAGCGGACGATTGGGGCCGCCGGCAGATCCGAACCGGTTGGGAGGTGATAGGCGGGCTTTAAACGCCAAAGGCCATCTTCCGCCTCTTCCAGTTTGGCCTGGAGTTCAGCCCGCCACCCGGGGTGGGTAAGATCCCCGGTCCCGATCAGCGTCAGTCCTTTCCGTCGCGCCCAAAAGACCAGCTGTTCGGGGGTGGCGTCTTTACTGGTGGCCATAGCGTAATGGGAATGCAGGTGAAGATCGGCCCAATATTGCATAGCATTGGCTCCTAGTCTGACTTTTTTTGCTTCCTCCTCGTATTATACCAGATTTCACCGGCCAAAAATGCCCGAAATCCGATCGGAAGAAAATTTTTGGTAAAGCACGCCCACCGGCGTTCATCCTGTTTCAGCGTCGGGCGGTACCTCAACCCCATCGGCTTCTGCTGGCGCCGGCTCCAGGTTCCCGGGGTCCGTCTCCACTTCCACCACCGTAACCATATTTTCTTGTAGATTCCGGAGCGGGCTTGGCCTTTGCAGATATTCCTGGCAAAGCTCATCGGCCACTTGAACCAACTGTTTAATCCTGTCCCACGGTGAGCTTTCCGGTTGGAACTCGAGATCCGGCCCCAGCTCCCCTTGGCCCTTCAGCTCCAACAGGGCTGTATTTTCGCGGGCTAAATGATCGGTAACCGTCTCCGCTAACTCTTCACCCCAGCGCACAAATTCCCGGCCGGAATGGGGCCGACCACTCCGTAATGGTTTGATTGTCGCCTCCAATTTTGCCAACGCCGCTTTGATCCTTTCGTGATCATCCCGTAGCCGTTCGGGTAAGCCGTGGTTTAATTTACGAAAGAGCGCAAAAGCGAACTCCTCTTCCCAACTCATGTGCTCTTGGGCCAGAAAATCCCGCCAAAAACGGAGTGTGTTATCTAAATGCACAATATTAACCCCCTTGGCTTTTTTCAGCCGTTCATTCAGTTCTTTCTGGACCTGGAGCATTTCCTGAATACCTTGGTGCTCCAGAGTGATTCGTGCCAAGTATTCCATCTTTCCCCCTCCTTTATTAAGAAATCTCCCTCTTTGCAATTTCTATCGTTCAACCATCTCTTTTATGCTTAAAACCCGGTCTTCCGGGAAAAAATACTTCTCGACCCTTGTCACTGCTCGCCCCCGTTTGACTGTGCTCCTATTTACCCAGCCGTCACCGGATGGTATTCTCCACTGACTTGAACTTAAAAAATCTAGCAGAAGATATAATCAAGACGCATTTTAGCATTTTCGATAAAAAAAAAGACCCCGCTGGGTCTTTTTTTCATAAGCAATTAGCCGCTCAACCCCTTAAGACAGTTTTCTAACCGCCAGTTCCTCACCCCAGGCTGCAAAATCAGCCCGGTGGGAAAGGAGGAGCACTTGTCGCTCGGCTGCCAACAACTGCAAAGAAGCCCGGATATTGCTTAAACGTTCCGCATCACAGTTTAAGAACGGATCATCAAAAACAAATGGCAAGACAGCCTCCGTGGCCAGAAGATCGGCGATGCCTAAGCGTAAAGCGATATAAAGCTGGTCCCGGGCTCCGTGACTCAATTGGCCCGGCGTAACCGACCGTCCATCAATGACCACCGTAACCCGGAAGTCTTCATCGAGTTCCACCTGGCGCCCACTGATCCCGGTAATTCCGTGGTAATATTTGCTGGTCACCGCGGCAAGGCGCCGACGGTAAGTACGCTGAAAATCATTGATCGCCATGGTCAATTCCTGGTGAGCGAGGGTAAGCGCATCACAAACCAGTTCCGTTTCTGCATAGCGCGCCGTCAACTCCGCCAATTGTTCCTCGGCGCGGGCGATATTCACCGGTTCCTGCCCTTCCAGCCGGGCCAGCTCCGTGGTGAGATGGCGGATCTCATCATCAAGGGCGCGTAAATCCGCTTGGGCGCGGGCGACTTCTTCCCGCCGCCGCCCGTAACCGGCCTCAATTGCTTCCGGATCGGCCGCTGTTTCTAGTTGGGCCAGGCCCGGATGGGCGGCAACCAACTTCTGGCGCTCACTGAGTAAGGTTTGCGCTTCAAGAAACGCGTCATCGCTTTTGGCCTCTAGATCCGCTAAAGCCTTAACCCGCTGGATTGCGAGGATGTTCGCCAGGGCGTCTTTTGCTTTTTCCGCTTTTTGTTCCAATTCGCGCCAGGAGAGCCAAAGCCGCTTTGCTTCCTGGTAATCACCATCTGCCGCCGTCAGGAGCAGGTCGATCCGGGCCCGTAATTCTTCTTCCCTTGTCAACAAGGCGGCCAGTTGCTGCTGTTGTTTTGCTAAATACTGCTGATTGGCCTCCTGCCGGACCTGCCTCCGGCTCCATTCGGCCCTTTGCTCCTCAAAAGCAGCAGCTTCCATCAGTAACTGCTGCCACCAGCGGGATGGTTTCTCCGCAAGCCAGGCCACCAGTTCTCCTAAATAAGTCAGGTCAGCGGTCGGGTCCACTACTTGGGCGAAGGCGAACAACTCAGACCAACGCTCATTCAGGAGTCCCGCCCCGTCCACCAAGGGGCACTGCGCCACCGGACCCGAATAGAGCCCTAGCTCACGGCGGCGTAACTCCTGCTCGCGACGGACAAGCTCTTCCCCTTCGGCCGACAAACGCTCCCACCGACGGACGGCTGCCACCACGTCCGGATAGCGTTCGGTGAAGGGCTTGACCAATGTTTCGAATTCCTTGAGGTTTTGAAAAGCCGTTTTAACCTGTGCTTCATTCTCCACCATTTCCTGCTGGATCAACGCCCACGGTTCAGTAGGAAAAAACAGACGACCCGCTAAATAACCACAGGCGGCCCCAACTAGCCCTCCACCGAGCAACGCCAAGGGGATTCCGGTGTGTTTTCCCGCCCAAAGAACTGCGAGTCCACCCCCGAGCACCATAGAAATAAGCGCTAAAACCAACCGGCGGTGCCGTCGCCGTTCAAGCCGTCTGAGTTTTCCTTTGGTGTTTTCCCATTTCAGATTGGCATTTTCCAGTGCGGAACGGAGAAAGCCCCACCGGGGCTCATAAGCCTTTAACGTTTCCAGGAGATCCGGGTCGGCCCCTTGAAACAACGAATACTCCTCATCCTGGAGCTGGCGGTTTTCGGCCGCGGCTGTATCCAACTGCTCCCATTCGGCCCAGAACGCCAGCGCTTCGGCCGCTTGCATTCGGCGCCTTTCCACCACCGCCGCCGGCTGGGGGCCAAAGGCGGACCAGTCGATCCCGGAAGCGGCACCAAAGGCCTCCCCCTCCGTCAGCTCGACGGCACGCCTCTCCGCTTCCAGCTCCGCAATCCCTTGCTGAAGCCGGGTCTTCTGCTGGGCAATGATTTCCAGTTCACTAAGGATCTCCGCGCTGTCGGCCGGTACCGTTGGTCCCCAGGGAAAAGCGGCTTTTTCTTCGTCAATTCGGCGGAGCGTCGCCTCCAATTCGCGCGCTTGCTCCCGACTCTTCTGGACCTGGGTGTAGACCTTCCGGGCCGCTTCGTAATTCTGCTTCAATTGCTGCCACTGGCCCCAGAGGGTCAACATCCGTTCCTGCGCCGCCAGATTTTCCGCTAGTTTCACCCGGTCGTTCTCCTTCTCCCCGAGGCGCTTTCGGACCCCTTCCAACTGGTCAACAAGTGCACGGTCCCGCTCTATAGCAGCCCGCGTGGTTTCAATCTCCGCCGCCAACTGCTCTAAGCGACGGGGGTCAAAAGCATCCTTGGCTGTAACCCCCCGGCGGCCGGTAAAACGGGTGATCTCCCGAAGCTCTTTAGCAAGATGATCAGTGGCGTATTTAAACCCCACCCCGGTACCAGACAGCAACTCTTGAACCCGGCCGTCAAGCTCATCCGCTTCCGGGAGGGGTTGGGTTAAACAGAATGTGGCTTCAAACAGGTCCTGGGAATTAAGGCCGAATAGTTCTTTCAGTTTCTCCTCGTAGCGTTGATTGCGCCGCTGGGCGCGGGGATTATGGGTCCCACCAATGATCTCCCGGTACTCACCATCGCGGAGCTGGGCCAGGGAGATCTGGTTGTTTTGGAAATTCCGCCGCAGGCGGTAACTTTCCCCGTCAACCTGCCAGAGCAACTCACCCTCAAAACCAAGGGGATGGTCCCAGTTCCGGTAACGGGCTTGACCAAACACCGTCGGGTCGGTGGTCTGGGGTAAACCAAAGAGTAAAGCCGTCACCCCGGCAACCAGAGTTGATTTCCCGGTCTCGTTCGGTGCGACAAAAACGTTAAGCCCTTCGGCGAAGATAAACTCCGTTGTCTCCCGGTAGGGGCCAAATCCGGTCAGGCGCACCCGCTCAAACTTAACGCGACCCACGTTCTTTCCCCCCTTGTAAAGCCGCGATCCCTTTCGCCATGGCCAAATAGTTGCGGCGCTGTTCTTCTGGGGTGGCGGCCGCCTCCATCCGCTTTAACATCCGTTGCAAAAAAGCCCCCCGCAAGGTTGGTTCGTCGGCCCACGCCTTGAGGAGTGCCGAGTCGAGAAAAGCGGTCTCATCCCGCACTTCACAATAATAATACTGCCGCTTCAGTTGCTCGGTCAGGAGCGGCCAATCGGGTAAGAAAGAAAGCACCCCAGTGAAGCGAAAATCCACAACAGCCTCGGGATCGGCGATCTTTTTCAGCTCCTCCCCCAATTGCGCCGCGTTCATCCCGGTCACATCCAGCGTCACCTGCCGGTAGGGCCGGACCGTTGCCGGTATTTTATCGATCCGCGGCAAGCCGGTTCCAAGCTCGACCACGGTAAAGAATCCGGTCCCCGGATCGCTCAAGTTTTTCCCTTCGACCATACCCGGGTAGACGAGCAAAGTGTTCCCCACCGTTTTCAATTGATGTTGGTGGATATGGCCAAGCGCCACATAGTCATAACCGGCGTCGGCTAAACCCTGCGCCGACAGGGGGAGACTGCGCTCCCCAGCCATCCAGTCTAAAGAACCATGAAAGATCGCCACATGGAGCCCGTCTTCCGTTCCCCGGGGAAAATCCCGTAAAAGCTCCGTACCACCGGTTAAACCCCCGGTGTAAGCCAGACTATAGAGATAACAGGGTGTCCCGCTGAGCGTCAGAACACCAATCCGTTCCGGCCGCGGATTGGTGACCAAAAGCCCCGGCCAGTCCCGGCCGTACTTCCGATAAACTGAATCGTGGTAGGTAATTTCATCATGATTACCGGGAACAGTCACCACCTGAAGACCTGCACGCACCAGCCGGTCCAGTTCCGCCATGACATCAACGACCAGGTCCGTCGGCGGACGATGAGACTCAAAAAGATCGCCAGCAATCAAAACCAACTGAATCTGGGCTGCCGGATCAGTAGCTAGATCAACTACTTTTTTTAATATACCATCCCGTTCCTGTCGCCGTTCGGCCTCCCGGCCTCCCCAATCCTGAGGCGCCCAGCCGAGATGGAGATCGGCCAAATGCAGGCACCGAATCCGTGCCATAAAACCCCTCCGTTTATTTTCTTTCGTATATACTTTTGCAAAGTTGACCCTGATCCTTTTTTTCGCCCAAACAAATGTTTGTAAAGGTTAAAAGAAGAGCCCTACCTGAAAAGGTAGGGCTCTTCTTTCTTCACCCAACAAGGGTACTTAAAAAAATAACCAGGATACCGTAGTCTGGTTTTTGACACCTATCCTTCGGATAGGTGGGTGATCGCATAAACGCTTCTACCATCCTCCTGCTTCACGAGGCCCGATATCCACGTTTAAATCTAGATCTCCCGTTGTAATGCTGTAGGTTCAAAAAGCAGACCGTCGCATATCCCAGAAATTTTTTTGTCCATTGTGTTTAATATTCTATCTGAAATTCTCGCCTCGATCAACTGGTTTTTTATTCCTGATGCTCGGGGTTGGGCTCGGCATTGTCTTCGACGGTTACGCCCTGTTCGGCATCGGCTTCCACGCGTGCTTGGCTAAAGTAGTCCAGAACCGTAACGAGCCCAGCTACCAACAGCACGCTCACAACCGGGAGGCGCTCCCGCATGAAGACAAAAGCATAAAAATAGATGGTCAGGGCCGACACAGCAAAAAAGAGAATGCTCTTTTGGGTGGAAGTATCAGCCAGAATTACATTTTCCCCAATGGTCGCCAAGAAAGCCGAAAGTATGCTGACCATCAATAAATGGGTAACGGTAAAGGCGGATAGTCCCGGCACTAGATACGCCAGCAAAAAGAGGGTTAGGAAGGCGAAAACCGTCCGCCTAAGCCAACTGTTCCAGTTCACCATCGATCATCACCCCTGTTCTAATCCTTTCGGACTCGAGCTTTCTTGGTTAGTTTTACCCCGTAACCCCACTTTTAAACAGAGTGCTGTTTGCGGGTAAAACTAGAAACCAAAAACATGCCGACCAATGCGGGTGATAATCCGTCGGGACCAGATCCACCGGCTGACCGGCTTTGACGGATTCCAAAAGTATAAAGCGCCACCGGTTGGGTCCCAACCATTAATCGCATCGCCAGCGGCTTTAATCGCATCACTGCTGGGGTTGGTGTAAATCCGGCCGTTAGCCACCGACTCAAAGGCTAAAGGTTGGTAAACCACCCCGGCCAACGTGTTCGGGAATTTAGGACTTTCGACCCGGTTGAGGATTACCGCCGCCACCGCCACTTTACCGCTGTACGGTTCGGCTTCCGCTTCGGCATGCACCAAACGGGCAAGCAAATAACGGTCCACGCCCGCCCGGGACCCGCCCGCGGCCCTTGCGGTGGTCTGCGTCGGGATGGTGATCCGCTGACCGACCCGGAGATGATTTGTCCATAAGCCATTCCAGCTTCGTAAAGTGTTGACACTAACCCCGACCCGGCGCGCTATACGGTACAAAGTGTCGCCCCGCCGCACCGTGTAGGTCCAATTGGCGCTGGCTGGTACCACCCATAGTACCGCCAAAAGAAGAGCCAATAGGATAAACCAGCTTCTTTTCTGCATTTCATCCCCTCCGTTTCTCTCTTATCCTTACCCAAGAAAAAATGAAGTATGTATAAAACAGGGGGATAAAATGCGCAATAAGCAAATCTTCGCCCTAGGCTTGAATCCGTGGGTCCATAATATCCCGGAAGGCATCACCAATCAAATTCCACGAAAGGACAAAAAGGACCATTGCCAAACCGGGATAGACCACCGTAAACCAGTATTTCAGCACATTACCCTGCTCGCCGAGCATCCAGTTCCGGGCAAAGCTAAGCATCTGTCCCCAGTCGGCGTAACCTTCGGGGGCACCGAGACCGAGAAAACTTAAAGCCGAAACACTAATGACAATCGAGCCAATCTGCATCGATGCCTGGATCAGCACGGGAAAGATGGAATTGGGCAGAATATGACGGGTAATGATCTTAAAGTCACTAACCCCAATCGCCCTTGCCGCCAATACATATTCTTCTTGTTTAATCGCCAGGATGTTTCCACGAATCATCCGGGCGTACGGCATCCAACCTAACGCAATCAAGGGAATCATAACATTGTTTAAACCCGGTCCAAAGATGGAGACAAAAACCACCACCCCAATTAAATAGGGAAAACTCATGAAAATATCGGTAAAACGCATGAGAATTTCATCCAAGAGCCCACCGTAGTAGGCGGCAATCGAACCAAGGATAATCCCGATGAGGGCCCGGAAAGTGATCACGATGATTCCGACCCGGAATGCTGTACGCGTCCCCCAGATCAATCCGTAATAAATATCATACTGTCCTTGGGTTAAACCCAACGGATATTGCGCCGTGGGCGGTGTCGGCTCCAGCGACCAACCCCGGCGCGGGATCCGATAGGGATCACTGCCTTCCTTCGGTGGCGCCAGCCACGGTGCGGCAATGGCCACAAACACAAAACACAACAGTAAAATCAGACCCAAAAGCGAGATGCGGTTTTTCAGCAATCGTTTGAAGATATTCATTTCACACCTACTCCAATCGTACTCGGGGGTCAATGATTGAATAAAGCACGTCTACTACCAAGTTGACCACGACCAAAATAACAGCGTAAAAGAGCGCCACCCCGACAACACACGGCACATCCAGACGCGTCGCTGCCGTCGAGGTCAGAAGGCCCAGTCCGGGGTAGTTAAAGACTGTTTCAACAATCATCACACCACCCAACAACCCTAAAAGCATGCTGCTGGCCACGGTGGTCACTGGAATCAAGGCGTTTCCTAAGGCGTGTTTTTTAATGACCGTCTTCTCCGACAAGCCTTTCGCCCGCGCGGTTCGGACATAGTCCTGATTTAAAACATCCAGCATACTGGAACGGGTAATCCGCAGCATAAACGCCCACCACAAACAAGCCAAGGTAAAAACCGGCGCGATTATATGCCGTAAAGCATCCCAAAAAATGTCGAGGCGCAGGTTCAAAAGGGAATCGAGGGTATACATTCCCGTAAAAGAACGGAACGACTCCTTCAGGACCTCCAGTTCAGCCCAGGCGCTTAATCGACCCGGAGGGAACCAACCCAAGACCCCAAAACCAACCATCAGCACGGCCAAGCCCAGTACAAAGTCGGGCATGGACCAAAGGGTAATCGCCATGATCCGGGTGGCGTGGTCCAGTGGTTTATTATGATGCAACGCCGAAATAACACCCAAAAAGATCCCCCCGATAATCACGGGGATGACCGCAAACAGCGTCAACTCCAGTGTGGCGGGAAAACGGCGCGCGATCGCCTCCGTTACAGTCATATGACTGGATTGGGACCATCCTAAATTACCCTGAAGCAGATTTTTCACCCACCGCAGATACATTTTGAGGGGCGGATCATCCAGATTATATTTACGGATGATCGCTTCCAGATCCACATGGCGTTCGGCATCGGGCGACGGAACAAAGGTGGCTACCCGCGTCCAAGGGCCCAGCGTGCTAATTAGCGCAAAGATCAGGGCAGTCACGCCAAAAAGCACCACTGGTAAGAACAACAAGCGCCGCACTATATAAGAGAGCATCTATTACACCTACCGCTTTGAAGTAATATAACGAGCGGGAGCCCAAGGGCTGCCTTGAACCCCCGCCCTACTAACGTTCGTTTCCGTTTGAACCCACTAATCTAAGCTCTTCGAAAGAGCGTAGAAATCGTAGTTGGCCGGACAGATCGGATCAAAGACAAACCCCTTCACCCAATCCCGATGTGCTCTGCGGTCATAGGCATCATAAAGCATGAGATGGGGTGCCAGTTCAATGGTTTTCTTCTGGATTTCGGAATAGATCGCAATCCGTTTGGCCTGGTCGGACTCGTTGATCCCGGCGTTAACCAGTTCATCAAACTCGGCCGCTGCAAACTTCCGACCAAGCTCACCGGTGAACGCCATGAAATCACCTTTGCTATGCACGTATGGGTAGACAAAGTTGTGCGGATCGGCATAGTCGGCCAGCCACCCGATGAAGACCATCGGCAGACGTCCTTCGCGACGCCGCGGCAGCATGGTCGCCCATTCCATTCCTTGGACTTCCACCTGGAATTTGGGGTTGATCGATTCAATCCCGTGTTCTAAAATTTCGCAAGCCGTCTTCCGGGTGGTGTTGGGAATATTCCAAACCAGAGTGAGTTTAAAGCCTTTCTCCCAAACTTCGCCACCGAAGGCTTTTTTGAAGTACTCCTCAGCCTTCTCCAGGTCATAACTATAACGCGGACCGTTGGTATCAAAGAAATCGCTCAAGCCCATCGGGATTACGCCATAGGGAACGGAAGCTTCACCCAGGACTACCTGTTCAATGAAAGAATCATAGTCAAAGGCATAGCAGAAAGCTTTCCGGATATTGATGTCGGAGAAGAAATGCGGAGGAATCCCGTTCCCATCCAGCTTACCGCTGCCGACAAATTCATTGTCCACCGCGTTGATCTCTTGGTTAAAGATGGCACAAACATTATTCAACCGCGGAAGGTTACGGATGAGCGTTACCCCTTCCATCCCTTCCAACTGTGGCGAGTTTTCAACCGGGACATAAATCGCGTCCGCTTCGCCTTTTTGCAACATCAGTTTCCGGGTGTTAAACTCAGTTACACCGTTATTGACGATCACTGTCTTGATCGCAGCCGGTCCCCGCCAATAATCGGCGTGGGCTTCCATCGTATGCCGGCTGTTGCTGCGGTCCCACTCGATCTGCTTGTACGGGCCGGTCCCCATTGCTTTCTCAAAGAGGGCTTGCTCTTCGGTCGGCAGGTCGTGCCATTTCGTCCAGGTTTCCGCTTTTCCATCCCAGGCCCCGTTGGCAATCATCCATTCTTTGTTGAGGATACAAGACCAGCTGGAGTTACGGGCGAGAATCGACAGGAACGGCGGATAGGGGGTACTAAGATGGAAGACAACGTTATCACCGTCGACCTCGATCGCGTCCATCACCCGTTGGCCGGTTGCCCGGAGAGCAGCCTCGTTGACCTGGTCAAAGGAATCAACCCCGGCAATCTGGCAAGCCAGATCTTTGATTGTCGCCACGCCAAACAAAGGCTCAATTAACATCCACATCGGGCCACCCGTCGGATCGGCCAGGATATTCCGCTCAAAGGAATATTCCACATCTTCCGGGGTTAATTCTGCTCCGTTATGGAACTTAACCCCTTTCCGAATCGGGAAGGTATAGGTTTTCCCGTCCGCGGAGATCAACCCGTTCGCTACCGAAGGCACCTCGGTCGCCAACATCGGTACAAACTCGTCTAAGCTGCCTTCTTTGTAAGCAAGTAAGTTTTCATAATATTGGAAGATGATTTCGGAACTTGCCGTATCGTAGGCCTTCGACGGATCAAGCGTTTCCGCATCACCGGAACCGACGAAGACAAAGATGTTCGGGTCAAACTTAACGCCCTGAGCCCCTCCGGTTTCTTGCTTCGGAGCCTGGCCGGTCCAGATTAGGACCCCGGCACCAATCACCACAAGCGCTATAACAAGCCACAACCAAACTTTACCTTTCAATCTTTTGCACCTCCAAAAATTAAAAAATGTAATTGCCGCAATCAATTCCGATCATCGACCACCCCCAATCCATCCCTTTTTCCAAAACAAAAAACTTGATTAGGCAATTTTAATCCCTCTTAAGGCTAGTTTATCCTCGAAATGACAAGCCACCAGGTGGTTTCCTTCCCCGCACGTCGCTCTTAACACCGGCTGTTCCTGGCCACATATGGGCTGGGCGTAACGGCACCGTGGATGGAAGCTACACCCCTTGGGTGGGTCAACGGGGCTCGGAACGTCCCCTTCTAATATAATCTGTTCCAATTGGTTATCCGGATCGGGCAGCGGAATTGCGGAAAAGAGCGCTTCCGTGTAAGGATGTCGCGGGTTGGCGAAAAGTTCATCCACCTCGGCCAGCTCCACAATCCGTCCCAAATACATGACGGCGATCCGGTTACAGATATGATAAACCACACTCAAATCGTGGGCGATAAAAAGATAGGTTAAGCCGTATTGCTCCTGTAAATCTTGTAATAAGTTGATAACTTGGGCTTGAACGGAAACGTCCAACGCCGAGACCGGTTCGTCGCAGATAACCAACTGTGGATTTAAAGCCAGAGCGCGGGCGATTCCCACGCGTTGCCGTTGTCCGCCACTGAATTCGTGGGGGTAGCGACGAAGATGATCGCCGGACAGACCAACGGCCGACAGGAGTTCAACTACCCGGTCGCGGAGCTCGGTTTTATTCTTAACCCCATGGGTGATTAAAGGCTCCGCCACAATCTGTTCGATCTTCATCCGGGGATTCAGTGAAGAGTAAGGATCTTGAAAGATGAACTGTAGATCACGGCGGAGATTCCGGATGGATTTCTGGTTAATCGCGGTTTTAACCCCATCTTTATAGAAGAAAAGTTCACCGCCGGTCGGTTTTTCCAGGTGAATAATACACCGCCCTGTAGTGGTCTTCCCGCAACCACTTTCGCCGACCAAGCCGAGGGTCTCTCCGGCGCGCACGCTAAAGCTCACCCCGTCCACAGCCCGCACATAACCAACGGTGGAACGGAAAACACCCCGTTGGATCGGATAATATTTCTGCAAATCATTTACTTCCAGAATGATTTGTTCCGGAACAACTTTGTTCTCTCTATCATTACTTGCCATAAAGCCAACACCTCACCTGATGTCCATTCTCTTCCACCGTGGGTGGTTCTTCGTTACAGATCTCCATTCGACGGTCGCAGCGGTCCTGGAAAGGACATCCCGGTAAAGCCGCGGTCGGATCGGGCACCAAGCCCGGAATCGGCGTCAACCGGCGTTCACTACGCGGTCCGATCGTTGGAATCGAACGGACCAAACCGATGGTGTAGGGGTGTAATGATTCCTTCAAAATCTGGCGGACCGTCCCTCTCTCTACCACTTTACCAAGATACATAACAACGACCTCGTCACAGATCTTCGTCACAACCCCTAAATTATGGGTGATCATCATGATCGCCATCTTGTATTCCTCTTGTAACCGCTGCATCAAGTCCAGGATCTGCGCTTGAATGGTTACATCCAATGCGGTTGTCGGCTCGTCGGCGATTAACAAGCGAGGGTTACAGGAAAGCGCCATCGCAATCATGACCCGTTGGCGCATTCCTCCGCTGAGTTGGTGGGGGTATTCTTTGACCCGTTGTTCGGGACTGGGGATGCCGACTTTTTGGAGCATATCCGTGGCAATCTGTAAAGCTTCATTCCGGGAAACTTGCCGGTGCAGTTCCACCACTTCCATGATCTGCTCCCCAACCGTCATGACAGGATTCAAAGAAGTCATCGGCTCCTGAAAGATCATGGCGATTTCGTTTCCGCGGATATCGCGCATTACAGGCCCCCGCGGATCTTGCTTGGCCAGATCGATGACGCCCTTTTCCCCGCGGTTATAAAGAATCTTTCCCGCGTGGATCTTCCCTTTTGGCTCAGGGAGAAGTTGCATCACCGAAAGGGCTGTCATACTTTTGCCACAACCACTTTCACCGACCACTCCTAAAACCCGTGATTGGCGCAGATCAAAAGAGACACCGTTGACAGCCTTAACTAAGCCTTGTTCCGTATGGAAATAGGTGTGAAGATCTTCGATTTTCAATAATTCGTCTGCCGACAGAATGTCAACAGACGGTGACACCATTTCTTCCTGGGTCCTTGCAAAACTTGTTAACATCTTTCTCCCCTCCATATACATCCCTAATCTATTTTAGATTAAAGTCAAAAATCCTTTATCTTGTTTTCACGCTATATTACGCCGTTATTGGATATTTATAACACAAAAAGCAGCAAACCGCGCCCGGTTGCGCCAAACAATTTAGAGAACGCAACCGCTCACTTTTGCTGTTTTTCCCTTCTTTACTGCTATTTGTTCTCTGCTAGCTTTTATTCCACTATAGTGCGGTTTTTCGCAGAGATTATAATCTTAAAAAATTAGCGGTAAAATATTCAATTTTATTCCATTGCTTCGCTTTCGTTTATTTTGTTATGATCTATTGTCGATCACTTTGATACCCACTGTTACCAACCGACCGATGTCTTTCCAATTCTGCCTGGAGGATCTCGTTTAAAAGCTCCGGATTGACCCGCCCTTTGCTCTTGCGCATTACATCACCGGCGAAAAAAGCAAAGGCTTTTTGCTTCCCGCCCAAGTAATCCTGGACCGCCGCGGGATTGGCCACCACCGTCTCCCGGACCAAGGTTTTGATGATGTTTGGATCAGTGATCTGCTGCCAACCGCGCTCTTCGATAATGACCGCTGGTTTTGTTCCGGTCCGAAACATCTCTTCCAAGACCGCTTTGGCGATCTTACTACTAATCACTTTTTGGTCCTGGAGTTGAAGGAGAGCCGCAAAATCTTCCGCGCTAAACTGAAGATTAGTAACCTCCGCTTTCTCCTCCTTCATTAGCCGGGTCAGTTCCCCCAGAATCCAGTTGGCCACGGTCTGGGCGCTGCCCTGATATTTCTGGAGGGTTGCTTCAAAAAAATTCGCCTCCGCCTTTCTTCTGCTCAGTAAAGCCGCATCGGTAGCGGAAAGCCGATACTCCTCACGATAACGGCGGCGTTTTTCCAGTGGCAATTCCGGAAGATTAGTCCGCAAAGTTTCTACCCACTCCCCCGCGATCGCAAAAGGGGGAATTTCGGGCTCAGGAAAATACCGGTAGTCAGCAGCTTGCTCCTTTTCCCGCATGTAAACGGTGATCCCCTTCTCCTCGTCCCACGTGCGTACTTCCTCGTACGGCAGGGGTTCCCCTTGCGCCAGCAGTTCCCGCTGCCGTTTTTCTTCATAGACCAACCCTGCTTCGATGGCACGGAAAGAATTCAGGTTTTTCAGCTCCACCCTTTTGCCCAGTTTTTCTCCAGGACGACGGACGGAAAGGTTCGCGTCACAACGGAACGAACCCTCTTCCATCTTGGCATCGGAGACTTCTAAACACTCCAAAACCGCTTTCAACTCTTCCAAAAAAATACGGGCTTCCGCCGGCGAAGACAACTCCGGCGCGGTCACGATCTCCAGCAAGGGAATTCCACTCCGGTTATAATCCAAAAGGGAAGAGGCCACCCCGTCCGGGCCCGACGGTAAATGGTAAGTACGTCCGGCTTCCTCCTCCAAGTGGATCTCTTTGATCCGGACACGTCGCGGGCCATCCGCAAACTCCACTTCCAGCCATCCTTCCCGCCCGATCGGCTGGTAAAACTGGGTAATCTGATAACCTTTCGGCAGATCCGGATAGAAGTAATGCTTACGGTCGAACCGGCAATGGTCCGCCAACACGCAATTTAAAGCCAGACCAGTGGTGAGGGCGAACTCCACCGCCTTCTTGTTCAAGAGCGGCAACCCGCCCGGTAACCCCAGACAAACCGGGCAAACCTGCGTATTGGGTTCCGTCCCAAATTGAGTGGAACAACCACACCATAATTTAGCTTTCGTCTTTAACTCCACATGCACTTCCAAACCGATTACCGTCTCATACCTCAATTTGCTCACCCACATCCCGCGCCGTCCTTTCCGGCACAGCCTCCCCCGGCGCGTTTTCCGTATAAACCGCCGCCACACGAAGCAGAAGTTCATCAGTCCCCGCCGGTCCCATAAGCTGAGCCCCCACCGGCAGGTGGTTGATCCAGCCACAGGGAAAAGAAAGAGCGGGGTTACCCGTTAGATTGGCCGCCACCGTATATTGTTCCGTCAAAGCTAATACCGGTTCATCCTCGGCTTCGCCCTCAATTCGAAAGGCCGGTGCTGCTGTCGTCGGGGTTAAGAGCAGATCACAACGGCTGTATGCGGCGGCAAAATCCTGCTTCATCCAGGTCCTGACCTTTTGCGCTTGCTGATAACATTCTTCGTAGCAGTCGGCGCTCAAAAAATAGGTCCCCAACAAAATACGGCGTTTGACCTCCAAACCCAAACTCTGCCGGGTTGCGGTCATCATCCCCACGATCCCTTGTTCGGCACCCTCCCGGATTCCGTAACGAACCCCGTCATATCGGGCCATACTTGAACTGGCTTCCGCGTACGCCAGGAGGTAATAGGCCGGAAGGGCGTAAGCCATAGACGGCAGGGAAAGCTCCATCAGCTCGCACCCGGCTTCCGCCAAGACCTTGGCCACAGCCAAAACCCGTTCTTTTATTCTTCCATCCAATCCCGCCCCAAAAAATTCCCGGGGGAGCCCCACCCGTAAACCCCGGATTGAACCGGAAAGATCGCCCTCGGCTTCTACTGAAGCGGGGAGGGAGGTGGGATCCAAGGGGTCATAACCGGCAATTCCCCGGAACAGAAGGAAAAGATCCCAGCCGCTACGGGCCATCGGTCCAATCTGGTCAAAGGACGGCGCGTACGGGACCAAACCGTAGCGGGAAACCCGACCATAAGTCGGTTTTAAACCCCATACCCCACAAAAAGCCGCCGGTTGGCGGATTGAACCGCCGGTATCGCTGCCTAAAGCCAAGGGTGCCATTCCAGCGGCAACCGCTACCGCCGAACCACCACTGGAACCCCCAGCGACCCGCTGGCGGTCCCAAGGATTACGCGTTAACCCATAAAACGACTCTTTCGTCGTTGATCCCATGGCAAACTCATCCAGATTCGTCTTCCCGAGAAGCACGGCACCGGCTTGTTTCAACTTCGCTACCACTGTAGCATCATAAATTGGGTAAAAATCGGCTAGCAGCCGGGAAGCACAGGTCGTCCGGATTCCTTCTGTACATATATTATCTTTGATCGCCACCGGAATCCCGGTGAGCGCCGTAACGTCCTCTTGGGTAGCGATCCTCCGGTCGGCGGCGGCCGCCATCTGGAGGACTTCCGCCCGCGGGACGGTGATAAAGGCTTTGAGTTGCGGATCAAGCTGTGCAATCCGGTCCAGATAATAGGTGGCCAGCTCCACCGCTGATATTTCCCGCCGGTCCAGCGCCTTTCGCAAGGCGCCCACGTTCATCTTGGTCATCTCCATGCTCTATCCCCTTCTCGGTTTTCCCCACCCCTAAAATTAGTCCTCTAAAATCCGCGGGGTCTGAAAACACAAATTGGCCTGCTCCGGTGCATTCCGCAAGACGGCCTCCCGGGGCCAAGAGGGCAGTACTTGGTCCTCCCGTCCCGTGTTGGTCGGCTCGCCACCGAAAGCTTCCGTTATTCCCTCTGGAACAGGAGCCTCCCGAATTTCGGCAATGTATTGGCAAGTCCGATTGAGGGCGATCGTTAAAGCCGTAAGCTCTTCTTCGGTAATACCCAACCGGGCAATCGCGGCCAAAGCCCGTACTTTTTCTTCGGTCAGAACCATCAGCGCACCCCTTTCCCTACCCTGTTTTTTACCCTTTGCCCATACCCTTACGATCGAAAATATGACTCGCCAAGTCTCGCTGGTCGTCCATTTTCTATGAAACCTTGTCGACATGAAGGATTGATTCATTCTAATTATCCAGTCTACTTTTACAATCCACCCTAGCCTCATCCCAAGCCCGGCGCTTTTCTACCGGTCAACTTTCATCCCCCACCGGATCCTGTAGAAACTGGATAAACTCCTCTTCCGTTAAGATCGGGACGCCCAGTTCTTGAGCCTTTTGGTACTTCGAGCCCGGATCCTGACCAACCACCACATAATCGGTGCGGCGACTCACGGAAGAACTGGTTTTCCCCCCTAATCGCCGGATGGCTTCTTCCGCCGCGCGGCGGGTCATCGTCGCAAGGGTCCCCGTTAAGACAAAGGTCTTGCCAGCGAGTGGCAGATCATCACCCGGCGTCTCCGGCGCGGCCGTCATCTGCAAGCCCGCTACTCTTAATTTTTCGATCAGTTTCCGGTTCTGCGCTTCCGCCGCGTACGCCCGGATACTGTCGGCAATTGCGGCTCCAACATCCGGGACCGCCAGCAGTTCTTCCGGCGTCGCCTCCAGCAACCGGTCAATACTAAGAAAGGCACTGGCCAGACGGCGCGCCATCTCCGCCCCGACATGCCTGATGCCTAAGGCGAAAAGAACACGGGCAAAGGGCACCTCTTTACTACGCTCGATGGCGGCCAGCAAGTTACGGGCTGATTTTTCCCCAAAACGCTCCAAGGTCACAAGGTCACTAAACTCTAGACTATATAAATCAGCCGGGTCCTTAATCAGCTCCTTCTCCAGGAGCAGATCGATGGTCGAGGGCCCCAGGCCTTCAATATTCATTGCCGCCCGGGAAGCAAAATGGAGGATAAACTCCCGGAGTTGGGCTGGGCAAGCCGTACTCAAACAACGGATCACCGCACCATCCGGGTCCCGGGCAACGGAGGATCCGCAGACGGGGCAAGCGGTTGGAAAATGGAATTCCACTTCTTCCCCGGTCCGTTTCTCCTTAACAACCCGTACTACTTCAGGGATGATATCTCCTGCTTTCCGGATAATCACCGGATCCCCAATCCGGATCTCTTTCGCTCTGATGTAATCCTCATTATGGAGAGACGCACGGCTGACCACAGAACCACCAACCTGGAC
>DUQQ01000016.1 GCA_012837705.1 Hydrogenispora sp. | reverse complement strand
GGGGGAGGTCGATAAATGGATGGAAAGAAGGTATGTCACCTTTTGGCGGCGAATATAGCTTTAGTTGCTGCTAAGTATAGAGATTTAATTGGCGATTATGCACCACGCTGGTAGCCAAGGCGCGCACGCCAGCTACATTAATTTACGGAGTGAATAAATGTTAAAACCGGGACAAGGAATGAAGAGATGATGGGAAGACGCTTGGGCGGTAGTTTTATAGTTGCCTTGCTGGTATTACTCGCAACCGGTTGTTATCCGCCAACAAGTCATGCTTACGCGCCGAAAACCAATTCTTTGGCGCATCAATTACAAGAAGTGCTCGACCACAAGGTGGAAGAACTAAAAGTCCCTGGAATCCAGGTGGCGGTGCGCAGGGGTGATTTTTATTGGTCCGGGACCAGCGGCACCATCGGTTTTAAGAATAAAGAGGGTTTGGCGCCGGACCATGTTTTCCGGGTGGGGAGCGTCACGAAGACTTTTACCGCGGCTCTTATTTTGAAGCTGTATGAACAGGGGAAAATCGATTTAGATGACAAGTTGAGTACGTGGTTTCCGGACTACCCCCAAGCCGCTTCAATTACGGTCCGCCATTTATTGAATCATAGCAGTGGGATCTACAATTATACCGAAAACTTATGGCTGACGGCCCGGACTTTCCTCCGGTCCAAGAAAAGATGGGACCCCGCGCAACTGCTGGAAAGTACTTTTAAGAGAAAGTTTTCCTTTCCGCCGGGGACGGGGCATTACTACTCAAATACCAATTACATAATCCTGGGTCTGATCGCCGAAAAGATCACCGGGAAAGCCCTCTTAGAGGCCTATCGGGAATACCTGTTTACACCGGCCAAACTCAACAATACGTATTTTGTTCCTTATGAAGAAGCTCCGGAAAAGCTCGTCACCGGTTACGACCGGGACCTATTTCCTTTTGGTGTTTATAAGCTCAAGCCGGAGGCGACCTCCTTCGCCACGCTGGCCTACGCGGCCGGGGCGGTTGCTTCAACGGCGGAGGATCTGCGCCGCTGGATTGACACGTTACTAGCCTCTGACTTTTTAACGCCCGAAGTGCGGGGGGACATGATGCGTTATCTGGAAGCAACGGATCCGGATGTCCCCGGCCAGCTCGGGTATGGACTGGGTTTGCGGGTGTTAGCGGTCGGGGATGACCTCATCTTTGGGCATACTGGGACCATACCCGGCTTTGGTGCGGTCGCCTTTTACTGCCCGGAGAAAGACTATAGTGTGGCCGTAGTCAGTAACCTTTCCCTTTTTGACCAGACTAATGTGGTTGGTGCGCTTATTCAGATCTTGAATCTGAATTATTAAAAAAAATTATGAGGAGGTAAAGGGCGAATGGAGAATTTTGTTTTTCAGAACCCGACGAAGATTATTTTCGGCAAAGGTACGGAAACCCAGGTCGGTCAGGAGACCAAAGCATGGGCGGACCGGGTGTTACTGCACTATGGTGGCGGCAGCATTAAAAAAACCGGCCTTTATGACCGGGTGGTTGCTTCGCTGAAAGAAGCCGGGGTGGATTTTATTGAACTTTCCGGGGTGCAACCGAATCCTCGTTTAAGCTTGATTCATGAAGGAATTGAGCTGTGCCGTAAACACGAGATCCGTTTTATCCTGGCGGTCGGTGGGGGCAGTGTGATTGATTCGGCCAAGGCCATTGCTGCTGGTGTCCCCTACGCGGGAGATGTCTGGGACTTTTTTGAGCGGAAGGCCGAGATCGAAACGGCGTTACCGGTGGGCGTCGTGCTGACGATTCCCGCGGCCGGGAGTGAGACGAGCCCCGCCAGTGTGGTTACCAAAGATGAGGGTGCTCTCAAGCGGGATATCGGCTCCGATCTGCTCCGCCCGAAGTTTGCCATCCTCAATCCGGAACTGACCTATACGCTTCCGCCATACCAAACTGCTTGCGGCGTGGCGGATATTGTCGCCCATATCCTGGAGCGTTATTTTACGCGAACCCCCGATACGGATCTGTCCGATCGTTTGTGTGAAGCGACGCTGCGCACTGTGATTAAGTACGCGCCCATTGTTATGCAGAACCCAACCGACTACGCAGCCCGGGCCGAAATTATGTGGGCCGGAACGGTCGCCCATAACGATCTGTTGGGGAAAGGGAAAGTAGAGGATTGGGGTTCGCACATGATTGAACATGAAATCAGCGGCATCTATGATGTCGCCCATGGAGCCGGGTTAGCGGTGGTCTTTCCGGCCTGGATGAAATACGTGTACAAAGAGGATGTGAACCTTTTTGCCCGTTTCGCGGTCCGGGTCTGGGGTGTGGAGATGGACTTTGATTATCCGGAAAGAACGGCGCTGGCCGGGATCGAAAGGTTGGAAGCGTTCTTCCGTTCCCTGGGGTTGCCGGTGACTTTAGAGGAGCTCCAGGTGGGCACGGACCGGCTGGAAGAGATGGCCGCGAAGTGTACGGAAAGAGGGCCGGTCGGTAACTTTGTCAAACTAGACAAGGAGGACGTTTTGGCCATTTATCATTTGGCAAAATAGGACGACTCTTACTTAGCTTTACTTACGCACTTAATGAAAAAAGCCGGACCATTTTGGTCCGACTTTTTTTCATAGGGCAGAAAAAGATTGACGGTGGGTCGATTCTTAGCAGGTTCTTCCATAAAAATGTCGAATAGATTAAAAAGGGGGGTTAACCGAAAAGAAAATTGGGGGTAAAAAGAGTGTTTGGTTTGTTACGACACCTAAATAAACAGGAGAATATGGATGAGGTAACCAATATCCTCGTATATTTTGATAGCAACCGACACACGATGACCGAAGTCGAATTGGAGTACAAGCAAAAGATGTTAGAAAAGATCAAAAAACTGGGTGAGGATAAAATCTACGATTTATTACTGAAAGAGCTCAATAACATCCCCTGAAAACAGATTTCTTTCTGTTTACCTTCATTTTCGACGGGTGAAAGGAACAAAACGTACTATGCCTTTGTTTTCCCGAACAAAGTTGTTGTTTTGTTTCGTGATTCGCCATAGAGTTTGGGTTCCTCCGGGGGGCCCGATCGGGAGGACCAAACGACCACCGTTGGCTAATTGCTCTTTGAGGGGGGGCGGAACTTCTTCGGCGGCCGCCGCGATTAAGATGGCGTCGAAGGGGCTGGCTTCTTCCCAACCGAAATAGCCATCGGCGATCCGAAAGCTTATATTATCGTACCCCAAGCGCGTAAGGACCTCTTGCGCGCTTTTTGCTAGGGGTTCGACGGTTTCAATGGAGTAGACATGGGCGGCTAATTCGGCGAGGACGGCGGTTTGGTAACCGGAACCGGTCCCGATCTCCAAAACCCGATCGGTTGGTTTTAAGGCTAATAACTCGGTCATGAGGCCAACAATATAAGGCTGGGAGATTGTTTGGCCGTAGCCGATCGGGAGGGGGGTATTTTCGTAAGCGTAGCGCCGGTATTCCTCCGGAACAAACTGGTCGCGGGGGATTCTCCCCAAAACGGTTTTCACCCGTTGGTCCGTGAGTTCTAAATCCGCAAAGTACACCGTGCTCACCTGCCGACTAATGCTTTCAAGCATATTATTATCATAGAACAGTTGAAAATACAAATTATGAAAAAGATGATCACAAAGGAAGTGGCGGTTAATGTCAGCCCTGATTGGTATTGATGTTGGAGGTACCAACACCAATGGTGTGTTACTCAAGGGGTCACTGGTGCTCAAGACGGTAAAGGCCCCGACCAACCACGCTAATCTCCACGCGGGAACGCAGGAAGTCTTGACCCAACTTTTGGCGGCGCTCCCGGAAAAGGAGCGGGGGCCGGTCGGTCTCCACCTCAGCACGACCTTGGCCACCAATGCGATTGTGGAAGGAAAAGGGGTCCCCACGGCGGTCCTTATTATCCCCGGGCCGGGCCTCCGGTGGGAAGATCTGCGGGTGCCGTTTAAACTTTATCCCTTAGCGGGCGCGATTGACCACCGGGGGCGCGAAACGGGACCGTTGGACCAGGCGGAGGTCCGGGCAGCGGTACGGGCCGCCAAGGCCGCCGGTTACCAAGCCTTGGCGGTGGTCGGGAAGTTTTCGCCCCGTAACTTCCAGCATGAACTGGCGATCGAGGCTTTGATCCAGGCGGAGTTCCCGGAAATGGCCCCGGTCACCTTAGGCCACCGGTTATCAGGAAGGTTGAATTTCCCGCGGCGGATCACCACGGCCGCTTTGAACGCGAGTATCGCCGGGATTCAGGCCGAGTTTGTCCGGATGGTCGAAGCAGTTAAAGACCAGTATCAGTTGGGGAAGATCTATCTTTTGAAGGCGGATGGGGGGACTCTGGCGCTAGCGGAATCGGTCAACCGCTCGATTGAGACGATTCTGTCGGGACCGGCGGCGAGCCTCATGGGAACGATGGCGTTGGCGGCGGAGTTGGAAGACGCGGTTGCCCTCGATATTGGTGGAACCACCAGCGAAATCTCGGTCTTTTCGGGAGGTGAAGCGCTCACCGAACGTGAGGGTGCTGTGATTGCGGGGTTTCCCACTTTAGTACCGGCCTTTTTCTCCCGCTCCCTGGGCTTGGGCGGGGACAGCCAGGTTACTTTTGACGGAACAGAGGTGGCCATTGGTCCCCAGCGGGTAGGGCCGCCGGTCGCTTTGGGTGGTCCTCAGGTTACCCCCACCGATGCGGTGGTGGTCTTAGGGGGAGCAGCGTTGGGTGACGAGCAGAAGGCCTCCGCGGCTTTGCAAGCAATGGGGGCACCTTTTGGGCTGGAACCGCGTGCTTTGGCGGCGAAAATTGTTGCTGCCTTTGCCCAGAAAGCCGCCGCCGCGATTCGGGCGGTCTACGCCGAGCTCAACAACCGGCCGGTTTATACGGTCTCGCAGGTGCTGGCCGGCACCGACCTTAAGCCCAAGCGGTTGATCGGGATGGGGGGGCCCGCGGCCTATTTTATTCCGAAGATCGGGGAGGAGCTGGGCCTCCCATATGAGGTCCTTCCCCACCACGAGGCGGCTAATGCGATTGGGGCGGCGGCCAGTCGGCCGACCTTCGCCATCACCTTACGGGCCGATACCGCCCTGGAGAAGATGGTGGTTCCCGAGTTGGATTATACGGCGGAGATTGGCCAGCCGTTCACCTTTAATCTCGCAACCGCCCGCCAAGAAGCGGTGCGGCAAACGGTGAACTATGCTAAGAAGATGGGGCTGGTCATCGATTCCAGCGAGATTGAGATTACGGAAGAGGAAGTTTTTAATATGGTACGCCACTTTTACACGGTGGGTAAAAACTTCAACCTGCGGGCGCAAGTAAAACCGAAAATCCGCCGGATTCTTCCCGAGCAGGCGGATGCCTAATAACGGTGAAGCGCAGCGAATACTGGCCGTGAACTTGTTGATTATTGAAAAGTGAGTGGTTAAGATGGAGACGAAAACCAAATTGGGGCTGGTCTTCTTTCCGGCTTTTGATTGGGCGATTGCCCCGGACCATCCCGAGCGGGAAGAACGACTACTTTACACCAGAGACCAGATCCGGGAGGAAGGCCTTCTGGATCTGCCGGAGATTGCGGAGTTTCGGCCGCAGATCGCCACCCGGCAGGAGATCGAACGGGCGCAGATCTGTGTACCGTCCGTGGAAAAGGTTTGTACCGAATCCCATTTGATCGCCGCGGGCGGGACCATCACCGCCGGTGATCTGGTGGTCAGCGGGCAAACGGAGCGGGCCTTTGCCTTACTGCGTCCTCCGGGCCACCATGCGCTGCGGATTGTCCACGGCTCCCGTGGTTTCTGCACAATCAATATTGAAGCCGTGATGGTTGAATATTTACGCCAACGACGAAACGGTCGGCTCCGGGTGGCGATCGTTGATACCGATGCCCACCATGCCGATGGAACCCAGGATATCTACTATAATGATCCGGATGTGTTGCACATCAGTATCCACCAGGACGGACGGACGTTATACCCGGGAACCGGTGCCGTCAACGAACTGGGCGGACCGGGTGCCTATGGCTTGACCCTTAACGTACCCCTGCCACCAGGGAGCGGTGATGCCGAGTTGTTATATGCCGTTGAGCATCTGGTCTTACCGGTCCTGCGCGACTTCCAACCGGACTTAATCATCAATGCCGCTGGTCAGGACAACCATTTTACCGATCCGATTACCAATATGAATGTGACGGCGCAGGGGTATGCGCGGTTAACGGAGCTTTTGGCCCCCGATCTGGTGGTGCTGGAAGGGGGTTATTCGATCGAAGGCGCCCTTCCTTACGTCAATGTCGGCATTATCCTGGCCCTGGCCGGGCTGGACTATTCGGGGGTGCGGGAACCGGAACTTCCGCCTGCGGCGAAAAAGGCCGGGCGGGTGCACGACGCCGTGGTGAAGAACGTGGCTTTTCTCCAAGAAGTTTGGGCCAAAAGGAAGGAGACTGATTTGGCCGCGGTCTTTGGCCGGGACGACTATTTCCGGCGTAAACGCCATCTTTACTACGATACCGATGATATTCATGAGGTTCAGGTTGAAGAGATTAAACTATGCGCCCTGTGCAGCGGTTACCGGAAAATCCATTCCTATGCCGAAGACCGGCACCGGAAACAGGCGCAGATTGCCGCGGTCTTGCTTCCGTGGCATGCATGCGGGGCTTGCCAGCAGCAGGCCGCAGAGGCCTTTGAGCAGTTATGCGCCGAACCCGAGTGGGACGACGTCTACTTTCAAAATCCGGCCGATCTTAAGCAACCCTTGGTGTCGAGGGCCAGACGCGGGAAAAGATAAAAACCGACGAAGCGGGGGGGTAAAAAATTCCGACGGCAGGTGACCGGATTGCTGCAGATAAATAAAATACAGTAAGGGTTCCTCCCTGTGAGGTGATGAAGTGAGCGTAGTGTATAGTTCTTCCGCACCGCAGCTTTATGTTGAAAAGGAGCGGATCAACGCTTTAATCCACCGTGGGGAAAAAACCGGTCAATTGGTCTTGTCCTCGGTTACCTGTATCAATGCGGTCAAAATTGACCGGATAAAACCACAGTTGCTGGAGAAAAGGGTCAGTTTGTTCAAAAACAAGGTGATCATTAGCGGGACGATTCAAAAGGAGATCTTTTTCGTCGATACGGAAAACCGCGTGCGTTACCGCAACGAAAAGCTGCCCTTTAGTCTGGTTGTTGACTTTCCGGGTTTGGAATCCGACCGTAAGCTTGAGGTCCAAACCCATCTCCTTGATGCGAGGGTCGATTACGTTTTATACCCGGCCCGACACTGTCTGCCCGGGAGTCTCCGGCAGATTGTGGTCGCCCATATTTTAGTGGTCATTGCTGAGAAGCGTCAGTTGGAGATTGTGACCAGAGTTGACCACTTTCCGCGGGCGCTATCCGCCCCACCGCTTTACCGGGCAAAGGGTTGCGCTTATTAACGAAAGATGAGGCTTACTCTTAAGACCGTTGGTTAGACCAGCGGTCTTTTTTGTGATGGATTGTCCCTGTGATGGTTCGTCCTGTTTCTAGATAACATTTTTAACGGATCGTCATTTAAAGTGTCTTATGCGTAGGGCAATTCAAGATTGATGTTCGTATGATGGGTATCATCGAAAAGGAGGTGGATGCCTTTGAGTGGGGATGATCAACGCCGATTTGAACTGGCAGAACTGCTGAAAGAACTCAAAAAACGGATTCTCACGGCCAATTTGCCGCACGATTTCAAAGAAGTACTCTTGGCCGACGTTGAATTGGCCCTTAAGTGTCTAGAGAAGAGAGATTTCCTTTGTGTCCTTAATGTTCTCGGCGTGATCTTCGATAAATTGGTGGCCTTTTTGTTCAAACGACCGGATTTATGCGATGTTATTATCCCGATCTTGGCTTTTATTAATCGAATCCAACAGATCATATTACGGATTCCGATCCGGGTTGTTGGTGCCACTGGTGCCACCGGCCCGACGGGTCCGACCGGCCCCACCGGTGCAACTGGCGCGACCGGCGCGACCGGCCCGAGCGGTGCAGTCGGGGCAACGGGAGCGACTGGTGCCACGGGCCCAGTAGGTGCCACTGGTGCAACAGGAGCTACGGGCCCAGTAGGTGCCACTGGTGCAACAGGAGCTACGGGCCCAGCAGGTGCAACAGGTGCGACTGGTCCGGCGGGTGCCGTAGGAGCCACTGGTGCGACTGGTCCAGCAGGTGCGACGGGCGTGACTGGTCCGACGGGTGCCGTAGGAGCCACTGGCGCGACTGGTCCAGCAGGTGCGACGGGCGCGACTGGTCCGACGGGTGCCGTAGGAGCCACTGGTGCGACTGGTCCAGCAGGTGCGACGGGCG
>DUQQ01000025.1 GCA_012837705.1 Hydrogenispora sp. | reverse complement strand
TGATTTCGAAAAGGTCATTGGTAATCCGGGACATAATCTGGCCGGTCTTCTGGTTGTCATAGTAACTAAAGGACAACTTCTGGAGATGGGCAAAAAGTTCATTCCTAAGATCCGCTTCCATCCTGGCCCCCATCACATGTCCGTAGAAGGTGATAAAGAAGTTACAGTAGTACTCGGCGATGGTCATTGCGACCATGACAAGAGCAACCAGGATAAATGACGAAACGGCCGCCGGTGCCTCCGGCCGGAGCAGATCGGTGGCAATATAGCGGACGATTAAAGGGAACGCCAGATTAATCCCGGACGCTGTAAAGGCACAAGCCATATCCAGGACAAAAATCCGCAGGTACGGACGGTAATAGGAGAAGAATTTTTTCATCTTTGGACTCATCAACTGTTTTCCTCCAACTTCATCGACGTAAAATTATATTGGTTAACGAAAGCAAGTCAATTAGCGATTGCTGCCTGCCTGCCTTCATCTTTCCATCTCACCCCCATTATACCACCACATTGTTAAAATGGAGCGAATTTAAAAACTAAGCTTCTTTTGTTTTTGATATTTTAATACGCCGAAAAACTAGGTAAAATGATCTTTCTGTGCTATGATTCTAAGGGCAAGTACTAAAAAGATCTTTTAGGAGTGAGCACTGAATGTTAGAGGTTATTACCGGAGGAATGTTTGCTGGCAAAACGGACGAGCTAATCAGGAGACTAGAACGACACTCGATTGCCCGGCGCCGTGTGGCGCTGGTCAAGCCAGACCTGGACACGCGAACAACAAAGGTAAGAACCCATAATGGCAAAGAATTCGATTCGATCACCGTCGGCTGCAACGATCCGGTTGGCATCGAACAGATCATTGCGCAAAACGAAGTAATCGGCTTCGATGAAGGGGAATTTTTTGGCGAAACTTTATACCAGTTACTCAAAGCCTACGAACAAAGCGGGACGGACAAAATTTTTATCGTCGGCGGTCTGGACATGGATTCGGAGGGCGAACCTTTCGGCATTATGCCCCAGTTAATGGCGATTGCCAGTAGAATTACCAAGTTACATGCAGTCTGCGAAAACTGTTTTGAACCCGCCAATATCAGCTATAGTCTTGTGGAGAAAAAAGCCCAGGTCTTAGTCGGCGGCAAAGATAAATATAAGGCGTTGTGTTGGAAATGCGCTGCCGCAGAAAAAAAGAAGAAAACCCAGAACATCCAAGATTAGCCAAGCGGCGTCGATTATTCCCAGTTTCCCACCATTTACTTAAAGGTATCCTGTCTTTAACCGCAAATATTGGAGGGAGGACGGTAAACTTTTATGTAATCCGTCCCCCTTCCTGGAAAGGGAAACTATAGGTTAAAGGAGAATACCTAAAATGCAAAACAGATCCCGCTTTCCCCTCAGCTTAGTACTGGCGTTCATGTTCATAGCGGGAGTCTCGCTTCCCACCGCAGCTTCCCGTACCCACCTGGTCCAACCGGGCGATACAGTTTTCCGGATTGCCCAATGGTATGGGGCTTGCCCAATAAGCATCACCGCACATAATCAATTGACCCAGGCTGACTATATCATTCCCGGGCAGATCCTCTTCATCCCCGAACCCGAGACCTTAGCCGATGAAAAGCTTTATACCGTGCAAAACAACGAGACTCTTTTTACGATCGCCCATAAGTTACAGACCGATCTGCACTGGTTAAGGAGGCGCAATAATTTGGCTAGCGAGCAAATTTACGCCGGACAATGGTTAAAGGTCCCGTCCGCAGCCGCGCCCACCACCAGCGGAAGCGGAAAATCCTATGTCTGGAACATTCCCGACTTGATAGCCCGCCACCCGGGGAAAGTCTTCCTTCACGGGGCAACCCACCGCAAACAGGTCGCCCTCACCTTTGACGATGGCCCGGATACGGAATACACCCCACGAATCCTGGACCTTCTTGCCCAGTATGGCGTCAAGGCCACCTTCTTCTTGAAGGGTGCTAATATCCCCGGCCAGGAATGGGTAGTCACCCGGATCGTCCGGGAAGGACATCTTGTCGCCAACCACTCCTATAGCCATCCTGATTTTCGGGAACTCACCGCCGAGCAGATCGTGGCGGAAGTGGCAAAGACCGAAGGGTTGGTAAAGAAGATCAGTGGTCGGAAAACGGCTTTGCTCCGGCCGCCCTACGGTGAAATGACCACCGAAGGTCTGGACCAGTTGGTCGCCGCCGGATACACGATGGTTAACTGGTCGGTGGATTCCAAAGACTGGCGGGCTGACCAAGCCGACCAAATCTTGAACAATATTCTTTCCCAAGTTAAACCAGGGTCGATCATCCTTATGCACTCGGCCGGCGGAAACGGTCAGGATTTGACCCCCACCGTTGCGGTCCTGGCCGACTTGATCACAAGCCTACAAGCCATGGGTTACGAGATCGTACCGTTGACCGACATCCTACCGGTTGAGGCTTATAAGCCGGAAGCATAGACTCCTTAGCACACCTAATCGTATTTATACGGATAAAAGAACCTGCTTAAACCAGGTGCTTTTATCCGTTTTTTATTAGATTTTTTTATGATATGACGCTATACCGCTGAAGCACGTCTTTTATGCACTGTCCGTAAGAAGGAGGTTCCCGGTCCATCGCGAAGTAAGAAGAACATGGAAAAATGGGATAGTTGCTCGGCTTGTTTTCAACCTCTGCTTTGCCAAGAATACTTTTTCAAGAAATTCTGGTCAGCGGAAAATACCATTGGCTCGGCCAGGTTAAAGTGGGCAAAGGTAACCAGCCAAAGCGAGCGACAAAAAGCGTTTTTTAGTTGGTAAATCAGTAAAAATAAAAAACAGGTGCAGAAGGAGGAATCAGTGCGATGGGGTACCTACCAAGCAAGCAACGTTATGCTAACATGAAGTATAATCGCTGCGGACGGAGTGGCCTCAAGCTCCCGGCGGTCGCCTTCGGACTATGGCATAACTTCGGCGACACCACCCATTTCGAAAACAGCCGGGCGATGATCAGAAGGGCCTTTGACCTCGGAATCACCCACTTTGATCTGGCAAACAACTATGGCCCGCCGCCAGGGGCCGCGGAAGAAAATTTCGGCCGGATTTTAAAGCAGGATCTCCACCGGTACCGGGATGAATTAATCATCTCGACCAAAGCCGGATATCTGATGTGGCCTGGCCCTTATGGCGACTGGGGTTCCAAAAAATATCTGGTCGCTAGCCTTGACCAAAGTTTGAAGCGGTTAGGCCTTGACTACGTAGACATCTTCTACCACCACCGTCCCGATCCCGAAACACCACTGGAAGAGACCATGTCTACCCTGGATTTACTGGTACGTCAAGGTAAAGCTTTATACGTTGGCCTCTCCAACTATGATGTGGAATCAACCAAAAAGGCGCTGGCGATCTTGAAAGAACTGGGCACACCGTGCCTGATTCATCAGATGTCCTATTCCATGTTCAACCGTTGGGCGGAGGATGGCTTGTTGTCCCTCTTGAAAGAAGAAGGTGTAGGCAGTATCGCCTATTCGCCTCTGGCCAAGGGGTTATTGACCAACCGCTATTTAAACGGCATCCCCGCCGATTCCCGGGCGGCAAGCAGCAGTCGCTTTCTAAACCCGCAGGACATCACCGAAGAGAAAATTGCCACGGTACGTCGTTTAAACGAACTGGCTTCCACCCGTGACCAAAGTCTGGCCCAAATGGCCATCGCCTGGTTGTTACGGGAAGAACAACTGACTTCGGTCTTAATCGGTGCCAGTAAGGTTAGCCAGATCGAGGACTGCGTCGGCGCCCTCGAAAACCTCGACTTTACCCCGGCCGAACTGCAACAGATTGAAGCGATTCTGCAGTAAGCAATCTAGGAATAACGCTTTATAAGTATAAATGCTAATAGTAAAGGAGCCAAAAGGAAAACACCCACCAGGACGTAGGTCGAGCGTTCCTTTTCGGCGAACATCCGCACCTGCCACCAGATCTGGGGGAAGACAAAAAAATCCTTGAACTTCCAGTTTTCCTGCTTCCCAACGGTTAAGACATACTTGTCGCCCCTCCCCTTTGGGTCAAAGACCGCAAGATAATACTGGCCGCTCGCCGGTGCCGTAAGATGTAACCTCTGCCGCTCCCAGTACTTGGTCTGGGTAAAAGGTTCAAAAATTATTTTTCGCGCTTGAGCGCTGGTTTTAATTACCCCTCCTTCCGGTGGGGTAATTTTTATATACTCCGCAATGGTCTCCTCCGGTAACCCACCAGTTTCTAGCTGTAATCCAGGTCCCAGGAGCGCAAGGACCGGTTGAAAATCCGCCAAACGGTCGATAACCGGAATCAGTAAGGTCGCGTCAATCGGGTCCCCCTTTTGCACCGCCGATAAAAGATAGTAATCCACATCTTTGCTTCCTGTTAAACGGTTATAAGCCACCCACGAGGACTGATGCGCGCGGATGACAATCGGCTCCTCTTTCGTCGCCGGTTGGGAAGTATCCAAGGGTTTATGGGCAAAGACCGGTGCCAAGCAGCATGTAAGCGCCAGAATAGCCAGGAGGATTCTCATCTTTTACACATCCTCTTTCCGTTGTCCCTTCTATTTTTCACCGGTCATCAACGCGCTAATCCGAACTTAAATTTCTAATCTGCCATATCTAGCATCTATACGAAAAGGACAAACTAAAGAAGCCAAATACTTTCTAGGAGGAGGTAGGCCCTTGAACGAAGCAGCCGTGGTCTTTGTGCGGGGAATTATTTCCTTTCTCACCCTTCTCATCTTCACCCGCCTCCTGGGAAAGCAACAAGTCAGTGAATTAACCTTTTTCGACTATATTCTCGGGATTACCATCGGCTCCATTGCCGCCACCTTAACCACCGACCTTTCCAGCCGGGCTTGGCCCCATTGGGTCGGGCTGGCCACTTGGACCGGGGCCGTTTGGTTCCTCCAATGGATCACTTTACATTTTCGCGGGGTCGCCAAATATATCAACGGCGAACCGGTAATTCTGATCATGAATGGGCAGATTATGGAGAAAAATTTAAAAAAGATGCGGTATACCATCGACGATCTCCTGACCCAGTTGCGGCACCAGAAAATCTTTGACTTAAAGGTCGTGGAATTCGCCATCTTGGAGACGGACGGGAAGATTTCGGTCTTAAAAAAGAGTCAGTATGCAGAGGTAACCCCGGATGATCTAAAAATTCCCACAAAATACCGGGGGCTTAGTACCGAACTGATCTACGACGGAACCATAATTGACCCTAACCTCAAACAAGTCAATCTAGATCGGAGTTGGTTAGACCAAAAATTAAAAGCGCAAGGCATCAAAAGCCCGCGCGAAGTTTCCCTTGCTCTCCTAAACACCGAAGGTGAACTATACGTCAGCCGATACCAAGATGCTGGGCAACCATCGACCAACTTAAGAAGTGTCGAAAACGATTAGCGAGGCGAGGTGGAGAAAGATCGGCCGCTTTTTCTTAACAAAAGTACTTCCCGCCGGAATATTAACCCTTTTTGTTCTTTTTATGAACAGCGGAACCTTCTTCAAGAATTACGGAATAGCGGATCCGGTGCCGCCCTACTTTCAGCGCTTACAGACCATGATCACCCAAGGAGAATGGCGGGAAGCTGCCGAGAATATAAACAAGCTCGAATTGGCTTGGCGACAGGTGGTCCCCCGCATCCAATTCAGTGAAGAACGGGACGAGATTAACAATTTTCGGCATAGCTTGGCCCGGTTGAAAGGATATGTGGCGGCTGAAGATACCGGCGGTGCCCTAGCCGCCTTAAATGAGCTTGAGGAAACCTGGGTCGACCTGGGGAAATAAACTTACGAGACCGTCAAACCAGAAAAAGGACGATTACAGGAAGGTTAGAGCGAGACAGCGGAGGAATCGGGCTAAAACTCAATCACGAAACTATCGGTGTAATGCTCTTTTATCAAAAAAATCTGCCCCAACCCTTGCTGGGAAGAAATAAGGTTGGCGCGATCATGAAATAATAATAAATATTGATTACGAAACCGCAATAGAGGAGCGAAAGATGGAAACATCAAAAAAACCCGTGGGGATCCGGGATCATGAGGATAAAGAATTATTACAGCCACCCGCGCCCAAAGAAGAACCGCGCCGGGCCGATTTTACTACCCAGGATCCTTGGCGGATCCTGCGCATCCAGGGAGAAATAGTCGAGGGTTTTGACGCCCTCTCCCGTCTCCCGAAGGCCATTGCCGTTTTTGGCTCGGCGCGCCTGGGACCGGATAGTCCTTACTACGAAGCCTGCCGCGAGTCTACCCGGCGATTGGCGGAAGCCGGATACGCCATTATAACCGGCGGCGGGCCGGGTCTGATGGCCGCCGGAAATCAAGGCGCGTTTGAAGTGGGCGGGACCTCGGTGGGTTGTAGTATAGAACTCCCGCAAGAACCCGTCGCCAATGCGTACCAGACGATCGCCCTCCGTTTCCGCTACTTCTTTGTCCGCAAGCTGATGTTTGTCAAGTATGCGGTCGGCTTTTTAATCTTTCCCGGAGGTTACGGCACCCTTGATGAGTTGTTCGAAGCCCTCACCCTTGTTCAGACCGACAAGATCGAACATTTTCCCATTATCCTCTTTGGTACCGCGTACTGGCAACCTCTAATTGATTGGTTAAAGGGGCCGGTCCTCAAGGCGGGTTGTATAGGCCGGGAAGATGTGGAGCTGTTTTCCGTAACCGATGATCCCCAAGCCGTCGTAGATCTGGTTAAACAAACCACCGGCAATTAGCACTAACAAAGCCACGTTCTATTCTCTTTGCTGAACTGCCTTGATCGGCCTTATTGTCAGGCTCTCAAGCAAAATGTCCCAAAACCAGCGCGCCGCCGGCATCGTTATTCCGGCATCACCAGGCCTTTTCCTCCAGGTATTTGCCGAATCCTTTCGAATAAATCACGTCACCGCTCTCCGTAACCCATAAGGCTTCAACACCATCAATTCCTTCGACAAGCCTCTGGCCAATTTCAAGGGGTAGATTAAAGAGCGCCGTCGACCAGGCATCGGCCAGACCGGAGTCGCGGCCGATCACCGTTACACTTGTGAAATAGGCCGCAGGCATCAAAGTGGTGGGGTCAATGATATGATGGTACCTGGTACCGTTCACGGTGTAATACCGCTCGTACGAACCACTGGACACAACCGCCTCACCCACAATCAAAACGTTACATAGCTGGGTAACGGGGCTTTCCGGATCCGGGTTTTTAATCCCGATCTTCCAGGGCTTAACCCCCTTGCGGTCCGGTTTACCACCGATCGCCCGGATATTCCCCCCGACACTAAGCAGCAGAGAAGCAACCCCTTTGGCCTCCAAATCCTGGGCGACCCGTTCAACGGCATAACCCTTAGCCACCGCCCCAACATCAAGGCGCATTTCCGCGGCGGAAAGGTAAACTGTTGAGGCGGCTTCATCAATGATCATTCCTTCTACCGCAGTGTACCGTACCGCCTCCTCTAGCAGTTGCCGCGGCGGAACTTCCGCCGCGAGCGGGTCCAAGATGCCGTTCGTCCTGTAATCATGCCAGATCTTCAGTACCGGCCCGAAGGCAATATTAAGCACCCCGCCGGTGGCGAAGTATTGCTCTTTAGCAAAAAGGAGCAGAGCAATAATTTCTTGGTCGACCTTGACCGGCGCGATACCGGCAAGGTCATTGATGGTTTTAAGGTTGTTTACACCCTCATAACTATTATAGATATCAAACAGCTGGTGATATTTGGTCAGCTGTTCCTGAATCTCGCGGGCGAGGGCGGTAAATTCTTCCTTGCTTTCGGCATAACCGATGATCGTGGTCACAGTATCAAAGAGCCCCAAAAACTCCGCCTGGTATCTGGTGGTTTTGGGGCGACAACCGACCGTAAACATCAGCATGACAGCAAGGAAAAGAAGGGTTAGTCGTCTCATTCTTCTATTCCTTTTTCGTAGTCAGCAATGATCGTAATCTGTTATTATCCGCATTAATGTTGATTTTGTTTTAAAGATTCAGTCCGATCTTTATTGGCCCGCTGCTTTCGCCAGGGCGGCTTGGAAATCCCCGATCCCGACGGTGACCGTCGCCTGGAGATCCCGATCAACCGGCCGTTTCCCTGCATCTACCGCAATCCCGGCTACTTCAGCGGGGGTTTTGCCGGTGACATAGCGGGCAAATGCGGCCGCTTGCTCATGCCATTCCTTCCCGATAGTGGAGGCCCGTTTCATCCCATAGCCATCACCAAGTTCATTTTTGGACTTGATCCGGGCGGTAAGATCCGTCGTGATCCGGCCGGAAGGATCGAAATTAACCCTTCCCTGCGTCGCATCGATGACACAGCTGGTGATGGTCCCTTTTGCATTTTGGGTGATCGCGACATAGGTGGAATAGGCCTCTGCCAGCCCCAACCGCTCGCCCGCGTTGACCGAGTTCGCCATCGTCGTCACGATCCCGAGGCGTAGTTGGTCAGCGGATGTAGCCCCTAGCTCCTGCGCCTGGGCCACCGCTTTTTCGATCGCCGCGATGTAATCACCGATCGCGATAGTGACCGAAGCTTTCAGGTCAGAACCAATGGGACGCTTGCCGGCATCCACAGCAATGGTTTTAACCTCGTCAATCGTCTTCCCTTCCACATATTTGGCCAATGCCGCCGCTTGTTCATGCCATTCCTTCCCGATGGCGGAGGCACGTTTCATCCCATAACCTTCAGCAAGTTCATTTTTGCTAGGAAACACGGTAGCCAGCGGGGTAATGATTTTGCCGGACGCATCAAAGTTTATCCTGCTCTGCACCGCATCGATTACGCACTTCACGATTTTGCCTTTGTTGTCCACCGTAACCGCGACGACCGTTGCGTCGATCTGCGCCAGTCCCGCCTGGGTACCAGCGTGGGTCGATTTGTCTACCGCTGTAATTACCGCCAGGCCGGTCTTCACCTTTTCGCTCTTCGCCTGCCCACAGCCAGCCAAGAGTCCAACGGTAAGTAACATCACCAGGATCAACAGGATCAACTTTTTCATACTTTAACCCCCTTTTAAATAAGTCATTGGTTTTCCGTCCGGAAAAAGCACTCTTTAGCAATGCAGTACCACCGCCCCTGCGGAATCCGTTTTGTCGTACCACCCGGTCCCTTCGGACCCGTATCACCGCCTCTCATGGGAAGACCCGACCAGACCAGCACGTTATGTTTCCGCAACCATTTTCAACAGTATATTATTGGGCCGACAAAATGCCACCCAAAAAAATCAGCGCGGTGTGGAGGATCATCATGATCAGAAAATTTTTAACCGCAACATTAAAGGTCTCTTCCTTGACCTGCTTCGCAAAGAACAGATTGATGTTTTTTTGGACCGGGAACACCGAAAGCAACAAGAGTAAGCTAAGGGGTGATAGAAAGCCCAGGACAACCAGGACAATCACCGACAGATATGCGATGTAGTACAACGTAGCGAAAAGCCACAGCGCTTTCGGCCCCAGATAATAGGCCAGGGTGTACCGGCCGACCACCACATCGCGTTCAACATCACAGATATTGTTAGCCAGCATGATATTGGCGGTAAGACAGAACGGAACGATCGATAGCAAAAGGAGTCCCGTAGCAGCGCGGATTTCAATAACGACCGACAGTTTCCCCGCCGCAAGCGCATAAGAAAAAAGGGTGCCGCCGGGAACATTTATGTAGAACAAAATCGCCGGAATGACCAGTCCGTAAAAGAAGCCGGAGATGATCTCCCCGTAGGGGCCATGGGAGATGGGAACCGGCCCAAAGGAATATATGATCCCGCAAAAGAAGCAAAGCATGCCCAAGAGCAAGACCACCAGATCCGACAGGTAAACGAGGTACAGTCCGAAAGCGACACTGACCGTAAACAGCAAGAACAGAAGCCCTTTGGCTGTACGCCGGGGAAAAGGAAGGATCTGTTGGTTTTTTTTCGTATCGCAATAATTGTTGATCATCGTCGCTGTCAGATCAAAACAAAGCATCCCCAGGAAAAACACGACCGTCTTCAACGGTTCAATTTTGTAGCCGGAGGCAAAGAGATAAGCCAGTACCATCAGAAAAGGGAAGACGCTGGTGATTTTGGTCTTGATCTCAACATAGCATAAAAACCGCTTGACCCCGTCTTGCCCTCTGGTTTGCGTACGCCAAGGCGCTGGGTTAATCTCCATCACCGTCTTTCCCTTCCGCAGTTTTATCTACACGGCGGCCGCCTGCTCCAGCAGCCGCTCCAGGCACTTCCTTTTGCTGGTAGAGCGCAGTGCTGAGAGGAGCTGCTCCGCCTTTGCCCGGCGTTCCGCGATGATCGACCGGGTATATTCAATCCCACCGGCGGCCAAGACAGCAGCCTTTAGTTCCTGTTCCGCTAGCCCTTTTTCCACCTTACCCCGTAGTGTGTTATCGACCCGTAGGGCATAGATGAGGGGCAGCGTCACCACCCCACGACGACTATCAATCAAAACCGGCTTTTTAACCTTTTGGGGTGAGGAGATAAAGTCTAGACAGTCGTCGGCCAACTGAAAGATGATCCCCATTTCTTGACCGAGCGTAAGATAGATATCTCTGACTTCCGGTGGTTCATCGGAGAGCAGGAAGCCCGCATGGAAGGACGCCTGAAACAGAGCGGCGGTTTTCTCGGAGATGATCTGGAAATACTCGCCTTCGTTAAGGTCCAGATTCCCGGTGTTACTGAATTCGCGGATCTCCCCAAGACAAATCTCGGTAAAGTAGGAGGGCAAAACACTATCCACTTTTTTTCGGTCCGCTTCCCGGGGCGGGATCGACGCGGCAAGATCAAAAGCAAGGCAAAACAGATAATCCCCGCTGAGAACCGCGATCTTTTGGCCAAATTTCACATGTAGGGTTTCAATCCCCCGACGGGTGTCAGCATCATCAATGATATCGTCATGAATAAGGGTGGCCAGATGCAACAGCTCGACCGCAGTAGCAGCCTGGACCGCACCCGGACTGATCAAGTCGTCACTCCCCATGGCACAAGCCAGTAGTGACCGGGCGCGGATCCCCTTCCCGGTCGCCTTTGCAAGATGAGAGGTCTGACGCCGGATCAACGGCGGAGCAGTCTGGAGAAGTTTTCGCATCTTCAGCTCCACCTGTAGCATGGCTTGGTCGTATTCCAGCTTGTCCGGGGAAAGATCGGGTCCGCTTGTTGATACCAACTGTACTTTGTTTATATTAGTCATGATAGAGATATAACCGCCTCACCCAACCCAGCCGCTTCCAACCTTTCTTAAGAAGGGGGGTAACATAATAGTCGAGACCGAAGATGCTACCGGCACCCCAGAGCAGGGCAATTGCCGCGAAGATCATCCAGAAAGTTGACAGGTACAAACCAGTGGTCGAAACGAACATAAACAGTAAAACGAGGGATAATGCGCTGGCCGGTGTCGTAAACAAACCCGCAATTAACGCCAACCCGATCAGAATCTCGGCCGCAACAACGAAGGTCTGCATTACCATCTGCATTCCGTCGTAAGGCAAGATATAGTTGTTAATAAACCAGTTTATAATGGGAATGTCAAGCTTGAAAGCATAGTCGGCGATCGTGGACTCGAGAACCGACTTCCCGCTCACAAAGAGCATTTTGAAGAGGCCAAGGATATCCCAGTTTATAAGTACGGTTCCCGCCGAAGCAACGGCATCCGCGACGGCGCCGGTGGCGGCGGTCACCGCATCGACAACCGGAGTTACCACCTCGGTAGCGGCAGTCACCGCGTCCACAACCGGAGCCACCACCTCGGTAGCGGCAGTCACTGCGTCCACAACCGGAACCACCACCTCGGTAGCAGCAGTCACTGCGTCCGCAACCGGAACCACCACCTCGGTAGCAGCGGTCACCGCGTCCGCTACCGGAACCACCACCTCGGTAGCAGCAGTCACTGCGTCCACAACCGGAGCCACCACCTCGGTAGCAGCGGTCACCGCGTCGTTTACTACCGCCGTATTTGTCGCGGTGTTCATCCCGCCGGCGGTCTTCCCTAGTAGCGTATCGTACCAAGCGTTCGCCCCACCAAAAAAGCCGGTGAGCTTAGGAGAACGCAACCAACCACCCACGATCTTCATAACGCCTTCGAAGAGCCAGACCCCACCGACCCAAAGACGGAGTGGCACCAACAGAAAACTGGGCGTCCGGTTGCTGAAATGTCCGCCGACAAAACTGCGTTTATTGCGGATGGTAAAAAATTCGTGCTTAAGATAGCTAAACACTTTATTCCAACCAAGGATCTGGACGAAATAAACGATATTGATGAAGTGCTTAGTAAACATCGCGAGGAAAGACGGGAGGTTCATCATGAATTTGGGCCAACCAACCCGCGCGACCCCGTACCGGCCACCGATGCAAATCATCACCCCGTGGAAGGTCGGCTTATACTCTTTAAGCCGGCCTTTGCCGGTGATCGATACATAGATGTTGTGCGCAACGAGGGCCGCACTTTGCTCACAATTTTCCACCATTTGCGGTACAGGTTCGGATGCACCCGCGGGAATATAATTTATGTTATCGCCAGCCACATACAATCTTTCGTCATCGATACTCCGGAGGTATTTGTCTGTTTCCAGCCGGCCCCGCTCCGCACAGGCCACCGTCGCACCGGCTTTGCGGGTCACGTGGGCCGATTCGATCCCCGCCACCCAGATCACCGTCCCGGTAGTCTGCCTGTTGACCTGCTCCTCAATGCTCAAGTCGATGTAATCCGCACCAACCGCAACAACCCGGGTACCAAGGAGCATCTGGACGCCCATCTTCTCTAGACGCCGCTGTATTTTAGCCGAAAGCTTCTCCGGGAGGGTCGGAACGGGTCGGGATACAAGATCAACATTGAATAAAGAGACCTCTTTCCGGTCGATCTCAAACCGTTCGCATAAAATTGGTACATATTCGGCAAGCTCCCCTGCCATTTCCACTCCAGTCAAGCCAGCACCAACAACATGGAAGGTCAGCAGTCTTGCCCTTACCTGCGGGTCAGTTTCCACCGCCGCCCGGCGGAAACAGTTGAGAATGTGTTCCCGAAGCCGCACCGCGTCTTCATAGGACCAGAGCGGCCAGGAATACTCCTCCGCACCAGGAATGCATAAATAAGTTGGCTGTGAACCAGCCGCCATCACCAGGTAGTCGTAGGGATATGTTCCATTACGGCCCAGGACCATTTTCTGTGCCAAGTCGACCGTCTCGACATAGTCTTGAACAAAATTAATCTTCCGACCGGCAAAAACCTTGCGGAAACTAATTCTGATGCTGTCCTCTTCCACTCTTCCCGCCGCGACCTCATGGAGCTCAGTAAGCATCGTATGAAAGGGGTTTTTATCGATAATTGTAATCGACGTCGTCGTGTCCTTTTTAAATTTCTTGGCCAGTTTCTTAGCCGTCAGAACGCCCGCGTAGCCCCCGCCAATGATCACGATTTTATTCATTGATCTTATCAATCCTTTCACAACTACTTAACTAAGGAAGAAAACCTTGTTTAGAGCGAAGAGCAGCGTAATTTTACGTTGTAACCAAGGTAAATATTATTATAATATTGGCAAATATAGAAGTCAATGCAATCCCAATGATGCTTTTTAAAAAAGACAGCAACAAATATTGGTCTATTTCTTTAAAAAAAAAGAGGTAGGACAAGTCCTACCTCTTTCGCCTTTCGCCTTTAACCATTCTATTCCTGTTCTGCTCGGAGTTTCTCCAGCCGCTTTTTTACCTGTTCTAACTGGTTTTCCATAAAGTCGGCCTGTCGGGTTAAGTATTCTTTTTCCGTCTCTGCCGACGCAAAGGCGCCGTTGAAAACGGAATACCCAGCGGGCACCCAACCGGGGACTGTTCCAAAACTAGACATCCGACGAAAACCCCGGCCGTATCCGCAACCTCTACCCAATCCGGCACCCGTTCCCGGATTTACAAATCCGGGCGTTCGAAAGCCCGCACAAAATCCGAAAGCACGACCGGTCAGCGGCCCCATTCCCATTGGACCGGTACCATCACCTCTTGGCATCGACCGTCACCTCCTTCGCTTGTACCCATTTTCGGGTTTTATTGACATATGCCGATTATATTGTACAATTATTTTTGACATTTGTCAATATCTATTGGTCAATATAAAAAGCAGGACCGTATCGCACAGTCCTGCTTTTAAAGGGAGATTAGATATGGGTATACTCTTACTTTAACCACTTTTTAGGTTTTTCGGCTTTTTGGCCATTCAGACCAATTAGATGTTATCATTATTATAAGCATATGTCAATTAATTGCCCACGGATAGCGTCCGTCGTCGGTGGAAAAAGTTAAAAACGGATAAACTATTGATAATCTTAGAGAAAAGCGCAGGAATCTCCTTTTCTTTATGGAATAAACTAGATTTTAAAGCGAGGAGCGATCCTGAATATCAATAAGTCTCCTTTAGCCGCAAATTACGGGCTAAAGGTGGAAAAGTAAGTGAGGGGAAGACGATTGAAACACGAAACAGTGGTTATTCTTGATTTTGGTGGGCAGTACACACAACTGCTGGCCCGCCGGATCCGGGAACTTAAAGTTTACTGTGCGATTTTACCCCATCATGCTTCTTTGGAACAGATCCAGGCATTAAACCCACAGGCTTTGGTCTTATCCGGCGGCGCAAAGAGTCTCTATGACCAGAACACCCCAACGGCCGACCCGCAGATCTACCGTCTCGGCCTCCCCGTTCTTGGGATCGGTTACGGCATGCCACTTATGGCTAGAGACCTGGGTGGTGAAGTCGTCGCTGCTGGCCATCGTGAATACCGCCCAACCACCCTCCGCGTACTGGTGGAAAACGAACTGTTTGCCGGTTTAGAACGGGAATTAACGGTTGGGTTTAGTCATTATGACCGTGTGGAAACCGCCCCGCCCGGTTTTAGCGTCCTCGCCGCCACCGACAACACACCGGTCGCCGCGATGGGGAACCGGGATACCCGGCAGTATGCGGTACAGTTTCATCCCGAGGCCTTTCATACCCAGCAGGGCACCGATCTGTTAAAAAACTTCTTATATAAGATCGTTGGTCTCTCCGGAAACTGGACGCCAGCAGCCTTCATTGCCGATACAGTACGGCAAATCCGCGAAACAGTCGGCCCCAACGAACAAGTCGTCTGCGGCCTTTCTGGCGGGGTTGACAGTTCCGTCGCGGCCGTCCTCGTACACCAGGCAATCGGTGACCGTTTGACCTGCATCTTTGTCGACCATGGCCTGTTGCGCAAGGATGAAGCAGCGCAAGTGATGGAGACCTTTACCCGCCTTTTTAAAATGAAAATAATCAAAGTCGATGCAGCCGATGAGTTTCTCGGAAAATTGGCGGGCGTCAGTGACCCGGAGCAAAAGCGCAAAATCATCGGGGCCGAATTTATCCGGGTTTTCCAAGAGGAAGCCGCCAAACTCGGCCAGATTGATTATCTGGTTCAGGGGACCCTTTACACCGACGTCCTGGAAAGCGGAACCGCGGGTACGATGATCAAATCCCACCATAACGTGGGCGGTTTACCGAAAGACTTAAAATTTAAGTTGATTGAACCCTTAAACCACCTGTTTAAGGACGAAGTCCGTCGAGTCGGAGAAGAACTGGGGATCCCTGAGGAGCTGGTCTGGCGGCATCCTTTCCCCGGACCAGGCTTGGCCATCCGAATCTTGGGCGAGGTTACCCACGAAAAAGTTAAGCTGCTTCAAGCAGCCGACGCCATTTTCATCGACGAGATCAAAAAGGCCGGACTCTACCGGAAAATTTGGCAAGCCTTTGCCATCTTACCGGACATCCGTTCGGTCGGGGTGATGAACAACCAACGCACCTACGCCTACACCATTGCCCTCCGTGCCGTGACCAGTCAGGACGGAACGTCGGCCGATTGGTATCGTTTCCCCCCGGAAGTACTGGACCGGATCGCCAATCGGATCGTAAGTGAAGTCCCCCATGTCAACCGGGTGGTGTACGACATTACCGGAAAACCCCCCTCTACTATTGAGTGGGAGTAGGGGGTAACGCCTGGATCCGTTTAATCCGTTCCGAAGTCGGTGGATGGGTGGAAAAAAGCTGGAGGATGGCTGGATTCTCCCCTCCACCGTACTCCCCCACCAGCCGGTGCCAGAAATTCAGAATCTCGGTCCGCGGGTAACCGGCTTTCTCCATAAAATAAACACCATAACGGTCGGCTTCGTATTCGGCTTCCCGGCCGTATCCTAACTGTGTTAAGTTTACGGCCAAGTTACCAATTTTGACCAGCTGTTCGCCGGCGTCCTTTAAAAAGATTTGTAGTAACAGACCCATCCCCACCTGCCGTTTGAGCGCATTCATCCCGTGTTTCCGGTCCACATGGGCGATTTCATGGGCCAGCACCCCGGCCAACTCCCCATCGCTTTCAACGTACGCCAGCAGGCCGGTATGGACAAAGATGTAACCAGCCGGCAAAGCAAAGGCATTTACCGAATCCTCCTCAACCACAGTCAGACTGAACTCCAATTCTTTGCGGCGAGAGCAAACCCGGACTAAACGGTCGAAAATATTATTTAAACGCTCCATCTCCGCCTCCGGTAGAGTAACCACTTTCATCTCGGCAACGATGCTTTCGTAGCTGTTCCGGCCAACCTCTTTTTCTAAATTAAGCTCCAGATCGGTGAAGAAAGAAGCAGTGAGCCCCGGCAAGCTGAAGGCCAAAGCCAAAAAAGAAAGTAGACTGCATAAGAGGATAAGCTTTACATGGCGCCTAACCTTCACTTCTGCTTTCCCTCCTAACCTTATAGTTCTAACGCATAATCATTATTCGCGGCGGGACGGTTTTTCCCTGCCCACGCTATTTTTTTATCCATAAAATAGATATTTCTGGCCTTTACCCGCATTAACCTGCGCTTTTAGCCTTTTGTCTTTCCAATTATTATTAGCATCAGTTCTTATAACAACCGAAAGGCGAAAGGATTTTCCCCAAAGACTGCGAATTATAGAATTATATATTAAAGTTCCGAAAAGAAGAAGGAGGGGATAAATTGCCCCCTACTCTTTATGCTGTGGTTAAATTAGCTCTTAAAAGCAAAGGTGCGCGGCCGTCGGCCGAGACCAAAGACCAGATTCTACAAGAGACCGCTGCTTTACTGAATGGTGCCTTTCAACCTTTTCTCGCCGGCAATTTCAGCACGGACGGTACCGAGGTTAAAGGAGTGCTGATGGTCCAAGAAACCCCCCGTCTCCTCCAACTGATACAGCTGATTGATCTGGAGATGAATCCGCTACGGTTTAATTACGCGTTAGGGGTGGGTAGTATCAACGGCAAATTAACGCCGGATTCCTATGAAGAAAGTGGTCCGGCGTGGACCCGTGTCAACCGCGCCCTAAGAGAGGCCGCCCGTAGTAACCGGGATATCGTGGTCCGGCTCCCCTCCTCCTTTTTAACCAGAACCGTGAACACCCTTTTCGCAGTGGAAAGCGACCTCCGCAATAATTGGAGCGCCGCCCACCGGGAAGCTATTAAACTGGTCCGCCGTGGTCGTACGCAAGTGGAGATGGCTGAGCTTTTGGGAGTGACCCAGGCCGCCATCAGCCAACGACTAAAACACGCGCGCTGGGACCGGTACCTAGAAGTCTGCGCCACCCTCGACGAACTCTTGACCCAAGCCCGCTGGAAGCTGCTGATCCCATGGGACCTGCGCAAAGACCAAAAAATAAAGGGTGCGTCCAAAGGCGATTAACCTTTGGCGCACCCTTTTAGCTTTTGTAGAAGTCGCCGTGGGGCTTCACCCATCACCTGTTCCAGTTCGGCGGCGTCAAGCCCCGCCCCCCGCCCGACACAACCCATAAATTCCCACGTCAATAAATCGGCAGGTTGATGGCTATCCGAATTGATTAACAAAGACGCCCCGGTTTTCCGCGCCAGCGCCGCCACATGTCCGTTGGCGAGGGCGTGTCCCCGGCGGGCCGAAAGCTCAAGAAAAACACCATTCTCGGCAGCGAGCTCCGCTTCTTCTGCGGTGAGCAAGCCGGGATGGGCTAAAATATCTACCGCCGGGCAACTAACCGCCGCCCGATTGGTGCCCGGTTCTAACGGTTCGACGAGGGTCTCACCGTGCACAACCACCAGATCCGCCCCCAGGCGCTTCGCCTGCTTCGCCAGGTCGGCAATGGCGGCGGCGGGAACATGGGTCAGCTCCACCCCCACCAGCGTCTTAATCGCCCAATATTTTTCCGCCAGACGGCATTCTTCCCGCAGTTCCCTTAAGACCCTTTCCATCGTGCCAATACCCACATGATCAGTAACCCCAATTATTTGGTACCCGTTGAGCGACGCCCGATGAATTAGTTCACAGGGGGAAAGCACCCCATCACTGAGAAAGGTATGCGTATGAAAATCAGCTACTGCCTTGGTCATCCTCTCGCCCCCTCTTATACTTCGCCTGCTGCCGATTACAAACCCGCCGTTTGTCCCAGAAGCTTGTCCTAATGCACTAGAAAAAAACAAGCACTCTCCCGCAAACCGCAGGGAGATTCATCCCTTCTGCAACCGTTAATCTAATTAATGTCCCCCGGAAAGATCGATATAAGAATTGGCTTCAACTTGTTCCGGCAGTTCAACCAGGATCACATCGGAACCGATTTTCTTAATTTGCCGCCAGGGAATAATAATCTCCCCGGTTCGGCCCAGAAGCCACCGAAAACGGCCTGGCGCCGGTAAAACCAGGGCAATAATCTTCCCTGTCTCGGGATCAATCTCTAAATCGCTGGTGAAACCGAGTTTCTTCCCGTCTAGAATATTAATGACTTCCCGCTCTCTTAACTCTGATGTTTTCGCCAGCACCCTGACTCCCCCCATCGTTACAGTATATGCAGAGGAAGAAAGGGTGTTCCGGTTTACTCCTCCCGCGTGAAGACAAAAAAGATCCGCTCATCCTCTGGAAGACAAGGCTGGTGGGTAAAGGCGCTAAAACAGCGCACCTGGGTGAAACCGGCATTCCGCGCCGCTTCCTTAATTTCGTCCGGCTCATACCAGCGTTGCCAGTGGGTCTCCCGAAAATGGCGGAAAAGTTCCCCCTTTTCCCGGGCAAAAAAATCAATCTCCATCCGACACAGGCGGCCGGCTGGTTCTAAGTAATTAGCCCAGATATAAGCCGAGTTTTCAAAGACGGCACAAAAAGTGTTGTCCCCTAGGATCTCCCGATATTTATATTCCGTATTAAAGTCGGCAATGGCGATTCCCCCCGGTAACAGGTGTTGGTAAATAAGAACTAAGACCTGTTGCAAGTCGCCGTAAAGTAACAGATAGTTGAGGCTATCACATAAGCATGTGATCAACGAAAACTGTTCATCAAGGTCTAGTTCCCGAATATCCTGAGCAAAAAGCCGGTATTCGCCCTTGGTTTGTCCTAGTTTATCTTCGGCAATAGCCAACATCGAAGGGGACTGATCAACCCCCGTTACTTTCCACCCTTTTTCCTTCATCAACGCCATAAAGCTCCCGGTGCCGCAGGCCAAATCCAAAAGCGAACGGACAGGAGCTCTTTCTGAAAAAGCATGATGGTTTTTGTATAAATACAGGACATACTCCACCCAAGCCGGGTAATCCAGTTCCCGCATCATCTCGTCATAAACCAGGGCAAATTCCTGATAAGCTTGGTTTAAACCATTTTGATCAGATGACGGCATCGACCCCATCCTCCAATCCTTGGATCCGAACCACAAGCTTGTTCGGAACACATATTATTGTTTCGCCCGGTTGTTTTATCCGCCCGGTCCGGAGACAGATCCGTTCCGGACAGGAGTAGTCCGCAGTCGGAACCAGGCGGACCGCACCGTCCTTCATTTCGATCGTCGCCACACCGCCCGCCACCTTTACTTCCACGGTACGGGTTTCGGTCTCCTCTAAGGCAAAGCTGAAAAGGAGCTCGCCATCGTGAAAGACCTGGACCTGCCGGTCAGACGAAGGAGAGGGCCAAATCTGCCAGGCCAATAAGGAAAGGCCAATCCCGAGGACAAACCATATCAACCAACGGTCCCCCTTGGTCATCTCCGCTCCTCCCTCCGTTCACGGTGCTTTTATTTCGCCAACTCCAAACAAGTTTTCCACAGGGTATAAAACCCGATCCCAATAAAGAGAAAGGAAGCAGCCAGGCGCATATAAAGGGGGGGAATGTATCTCATTAGTACGCCTCCGAACAGAACACCAATCAGGGTCACCAGGGCCAAACCAAGAGACGCCCCAAGGAAAACTGCCAATGGTGTCCGCGACTGCGAAACCAAAGAAAAAACGGCGAGTTGTGTTTTATCCCCTAATTCAGCAATGAAGATCGTACATAAAGATAAAAAGAAGACTTTCCAGTCCACGCTTTCACCTTCTTCTCCCCAGATTATTGGTTTCATAGGGTGTCATTTCCGTGGTTAATGTTTGGTTTTTGATCTCTGACCTCAACATATTTTCGGCCTAAACAAAAAATTCCTGCGTCTTGTGTTCCTTCTTTGGCTGCCTCTAGTTGTAAGACAATGTTTCGACACCCGGCATGTTTCTTTTTTCAGCGTGGACCCTTGAAATTACCTCCCTGCGGGGCAATTTCTAAAAGATAATGAAAATAAAAAAGGGCAAAATGCCCTCTAAATTCGTGTTGGGGTGAACGGAGGGATTCGAACCCTCGGCCTCCAGGGCCACAACCTGGCGCTCTAACCAGCTGAGCTACGCCCACCATACGCAAAAGTTATGATAACACATTTTAGCTTGTTCGTCAAGGCATTTAAGTTAAAACTTTATGATAGCTAACAAGGCGCCAAAAGATAGACGAACTTTTAGCGAAATTTACTCTAGATACATAAATTTACCATTATTTAACCCCCC
>DUQQ01000078.1 GCA_012837705.1 Hydrogenispora sp. | reverse complement strand
GGGAGCGGGGTAAGATTGAGATTGAATATTATTCTCCAGAAGAGTTTGAAAGAATAACCGAAATTCTGTTGAGTTTATAGAGCTAGCGGTAGATTATACGGTCTTCTCTTAGAGACGCTTAATACTTTTCGAGGTAGGAGACAAAAGAGGTTTTCCTCCATCCCAAGACAATATATAGCTAAAAACAAGCTAATCGCTATATTGTGTTGGGTGTTTTTTTAGAGCATAGCACAGGAGCCAGGGGTGGAAGAGCGGCGTTTGAACAGAAAGCACGAACATGTGTTCGGCCACAGATCGGCGATAGATGGTTCCGGTCAAGTTGTTTAGTAAGGGTGTTAGTAACGACGAAATTTACTGTTTTCCCCCGGCGAGTTATGAAAGTGGTTTATCGGTGGAAAGGAATAAAGAGAATACGGGACAAGTAGTGATAAGGGACGAAAACCAGTAATGCTGAGGTGGGAATCTAGTAAAAGGAAAAAGATTATGAAGAAATTCCATTTTTATAAAGGATGTGGCAAGAACAGCAAGAATAATATAATTTAATTGACAAAGATTGGACAAGAAGGAGCGTTCATCGTGCAGGCAGTAATTGAATTCTTTAGCAGTCTATCACCACAAGAGAGAGGCTTTTGGATCCTTCTCGTTATACAGGGACTTATTCTGATTCTGCTTCTGATCGCCGGGTTGCAATTACATAAACTTTTGGCCCGCTACAAACTCCTCCTGACCGGAAACGAAGGGGCCAATTTAGAGGAAATCTTACTTGATTTGGCTGAAAGGATGAAAAAAGCCGAAGAGCAACTGGTAAATGGGGCAGCCAGGATCGAACAGCTTGAGAAGGAGGCCACGGCGTATCTGCAGAGGTGGGCGCTTCAGCGGTATAAAGCCTTTGCGAATGTTGGCGGAGACCAGAGTTTTTCCCTTGTTCTTATGGACCGTAATGGTGACGGAGTCATGCTCAGTAGTATCTACGGTCGGGATGAATCAAGGGTTTATGCCAAATCGATCAGTGGTGGAAAAGCAAATTACCCCCTGTCCGAAGAGGAACAGCAAGTTCTAGCTGCTGCTCTAGAGGGAAGAAAATAAGAGAAAAGCAAAAAGAAGGAAGGATTTTTTAGGAAAAAGGAGAATAAGATCCATGCTATTGGATGATACAAGTTGGTTTCAGCAGGAGCTCTTCGTTCCCGAAAGCAGAGACAAGCTAAAAATAGAAATAAAGTATGTGTTTGCTCGTTTCGCTTCGTTGCTCTATATATCAAGTCACACCAACTTGTTTCAGTAGGTCGTCGCCCCGCTGGCTATAAAAATGCTCAAGCCAGCGACCTTAATTTCATGGAGTGATTGGATGAGTATTGCTCTTTTCCAAGGTGAGACAATTTAGATAATTACGAAGGGAAAGTGGCATAATAGATTCGTTAAGCGGTGATAAAAGTGATCGATGACCATACGACGCTGCTCAATAAAATAAAAAAATATTGGCGTAAAAAAAGGGAAGTACGTTATACTTTTATGTTGGTTCCGCGTGCAGCAGGGGTAACAAAAAGTATTAATATCCCTTTTTTCATCATAGTCCTTTTTTTCCTTTTGTTCGCGGCTAATATTTATTTCCTAGTCCGTTATCCTTTGCGTCTTTCGGAGATTGATAACTTGGACCGTAAAGTTTACCAGCTTAATGACGTGATTGCCCGAAACGATAATGACTTGAAATTGATTGATCCGTCCATCAAAAAGACGGAAGAGTTTGAAGCAGTTGTGGCGGAACATGCTGAAATTATAAAACAGATCGAAGCATTACACCGCTCAATTCAGGAGAAAAAAGCGGGCAAGTTTTGAAGGTTGTATGGTGAGATTTCATAATTAAAGGAGTTAATTATGGAAAGGGAAAAAGGCAGACGACCGATGAGGTATTCCTCCCGGCGGCGGAAAAAGGACAGAAGTTATACGCTAATGATGCTCCCGAACAAACCGGAAAAGGTGAGGAGCGTCTATCTTCCCTTTGCCATTATTATAACTTTCTTTTGTTTAATGGCCGTGAATTTCTATTTTCTGTTTCGTTATCCTTTACGGATTGCTGAAATCTTCCATTTGGAACAGGAAATTATCACTTGCAAGCAGACCATCGCGCGCCAAGAAAAAGAATTGAAGATGATCGACCCCGCGATTCGCTCAACTCATGAAGTCGGAGAGTTAATTAACACCCATAATCGACTGGCCATGGAGTTAGAGAATAAGTATAACGAGGTCAAGAAGACCAGTTCGCGGACGCGGGTCAGCCGGGGCGGCAGTTATCGTCCCTTCCAGTTACCCCAGTATAAGTTGTCCAGTGCCGATTCGGAGCTGACCAAACTGAATATTCTCAATAGCAATCTCGACTTTCTCGATGAAGAACTGACTAAGACCAGTAATCAGTTGCAAGATCTTTATTCCCGTTTTAGCGCTTATGACCGGGAGTTGGATTACACTCCTTCGATTTACCCTTTAACCCAAAAAGGTTATTATTCATCTTATTTTGGTTACCGGCGTGATCCGGTCACCGGCCGGGTGGGTGCTTTCCATGAAGGTGTCGATATTGCCGCCAGGAAAGGCACACCAATCCGGGCTACTGCGGACGGTACAGTGGTCCGAGCCCGTGCTTACGGAACATACGGGTTATTTGTTGAGATTAAACACGGCTCCTATGGGTACCGCACGCGGTATGCCCATAATAGTAAAATACTAGTTCAAGAAGGGCAAAATGTGAAAAAAGGCGATATTATTGCCCTGGTTGGAAATACCGGTAAAAGTACCGGCCCCCACCTTCATTACGAAGTCCTTCTAAATGGTAAACCGGTTAATCCACGCAACTATATTCCGTAATTATAATAAGGAGGATATTGATGAGAAAGAACAAGCAAGAATCAAACAACAAAGCTGGAAGCAGAAAAATTGATACTTTGATTGGAAAGGAATCCGCCTTTACAGGTAATATAGAATCAACAGGGACGATCCGGATTGACGGGAAGTTTGACGGGGAAATCATCACCAAAGGTGATCTTGTAATTGGTGAAACCGGCGCGGTACAAGGTAAGATTAAAGCGGCAAACATTACCATTGCCGGTAAAGTCCAGGGTGAAGTGGAAGCCGCTGGTAAGTTGGAATTGGTCCCGACCGGAAACCTACAAGGAGAAGCAAAGATGTCCCTGCTGGTTGTCGAAGAAGGCGCGGTCTTTCAAGGGAACTGTCAACAGTTCAGTAAAGACAGCAAGGAAAAGGGGAAATTTCTACCGATCGGCACTCCACTAGAACAAAAAGGGCAAGCGAACAGCGGGCAGACACAACGCTGAACATAAGCTGTAGTGGGTTTGGATTGGAGGGCCGTTAAGGTTCGCACATAAACCGCGCTTTTGGTTGAAAATATTAAATTAATGATGGTGGCAAAGATGAGTGAAGCGGGCAACCGGTCTTTTGTTTTTATGCGGAAAAAAAGAACAAGGAAGAAGCACAAAGGGTATTTCTTGATGATTGTCCCCAATAAAAAGGGGAAGATCAACAGCGTGAACATCCCTTATCTTGTTTTTGTTTCCTTCTTTGTCGTAATGGCAATCAACGTTTATTACCTTGCGCGTTATCCTTTCCGCATTTCGGAGATTTGGAAGCTTGAGTATCATATTTTTGAATTACGCCAGGTCATCGCGAAACAGGATAAAGAACTACGGCGCCTTGATCCGTGCTTGAAATCAACTCAGGCGATGGCCAGTAAATTAAACGCCACCAACCAATTTTTTGCCGATATGGAACTGGAATATGACCGGCTTCGCAACAAGAGGACTGGGGAAAAAACCCTGGCGTACCGGGAAGTATATTTACCCGGTTACCGACTGTCCAGTGCCGACCAGGATCATTCTAAGCTCGAAGTTTTAAATAGCAACTTAAACTACCTCGAAGAAGAGCTTAAGTTCACCAGCTCTGCTTTGGATGGTTTGCTGAGTAAGTATCAAACCTACGACCGTCAACTCGACTTCATACCGACGATCTGGCCGTTGGCCCGGGAACGCCGGATCTCTTCCGGATATGGTTACCGACGACACCCGGTACATAAACGGGTGATGCTCCACCAAGGAATCGACATACCAGCCCGGACCGGAACGCCGGTGCGGGCGACCGCGGAAGGCCAAGTTACGATTGCGGGCACCAGAGGCGGGTATGGTCTTTTGGTGGAAATCAACCATGGTAATGGCTATCGAACACGTTACGGACATAATAGCCGACTGGCGGTGCGGGTTGGGCAAAGGGTAAAAAAAGGACAGATTATTGCTTATGTCGGTAATACCGGGACAAGTACCGGTCCCCACGTTCACTATGAGGTTCGATTAAACAATGTTCCGGTGGACCCAACACCATTTTTAAATTAAAGGGGTCGATCTTTATTATGGAAGGAAAAATTCAGATTCAGACGATAATCGGGAAAGCTACCACTTTTCGGGGGACGATAGGTTCGGCCGAAAATATTCAGATTGATGGAAAGCAGATCGGCGAGATTACAACCAGAGGGAACCTTTATATCTCGGAGACCGGAGAAGTGGAAGGTAAGGCCCAAGCCAATAATCTTTTGATTGCCGGTGTTCTCCAAGGGGAGACGAAGGTAAATGGAAAGATGGAGATTTTAGCAACCGGAAAATTTCAGGGCGAGGCCGAAATGTCCATCTTTATTGTGGAGGAAGGCGCTGGTTTTCAGGGCGAGTGCCGACAAAATAAAAAATAGTTGCCTTCACTGGCGACCAGGGCAGTCACGCCAGGAAAGAGGCTTGGTGTTATCATAAAACGAAGCTATGTAGGAAAATAAAGCCCCTTTACAGGAAAGGGGCTTTTTCATACATAAAATACGGGTTTGGAACAATCATTTAACCTTGAGACATAGCAATAGATCGAGGAAGCAAAAGTTTTGATGGTTAGAAGAAAAAGGTGAGAAATTTGCGGTATCAACCTTCCAAAACGGGAGCCCAAAAATTGCTGGCCGAAAAACTTCGGGACGAAAAGATTAGTTTTATGGAGAACCAATGGTTAGAAGGGTTGGAAGTAGATCTCTTTTTACCCGAGTATTACTTAGTAATTGAGATTGACGGCTTTTACCACTTAAGCGCAGGACAACAAGCAAAGGATCGTCAAAAAGACCAACGGTTGCAAGCGGCTGGCTACCATGTTTTGCGTTTTACAAACTCCCAAATCTACCAGGACAGTAAAGCTTGCCTACATAAGATCAGGGCGTTCATTGACGGCCATGACCTGCAGCTAAAAATAGGGGCCCGCCCGGATGACGAGCAAGCCCCTTGGCAAAGTAAGCTGGCGGCCTTGAAAAAGAAACTAGATCAAGAAGAAGAATAGACCACCAGAAAAGAGAAGGTCGTTTTACCACTTTAAGACCGGGTGACGGGCAGCCTGTGCCTCGTTTAAGCGCCGAACGGGTGTCGAATGGGGCGCTTCTTTTAGTTCTTCCGGTTTTGTCTTGGCTTGGGACGCCAGTTCCTTCATGATTGCGACAAAGGAATCCAGGAGGTCTAAGGTAACGGATTCGGTGGGTTCGATCATTAAGGCCTCCGGAACGATTAAGGGAAAATAAACAGTGGGCGGGTGTATTCCGTAATCGAGCAGGCCTTTGGCTAAATCCAGGGTCCGGATAGCAGCCGGGTTATCCTTCAACCCGCTGAGCACAAACTCATGCATACAGTAACGGTCGTAGGGCAGATTATAGTCTTCTTTTAATAAGGTTTGGAGATAGTTGGCCGCTAAGACGGCATCGGACGAAGCCTGTTTTAAACCGTCGAAACCAAGGCAATAGATATAAGCAAGAGCTTTAATAACCACCGCAAAATGGCCCCAAAACCCTTTCACTTTACCGATGGTGCGGGGCGCGTCGTCGCTCCATTTAAAACCACCAGGGGTAGAGATGACACGAGGGACCGGTAAGTACGGTGCCAGGTGGGCTTTGACGCCCAGGGGTCCAGAACCAGGTCCACCGCCGCCATGGGGGGTCGCAAAAGTCTTATGAAGGTTGAGGTGGACGAGGTCAAACCCCATATCACCGGGGCGCGCCCAGCCCATTATGGCATTGAGGTTGGCACCGTCGTAATAAACCTGGCCGCCGATGTCATGGATCATCTGGGTAATGGTTAAAATCTTTTCTTCAAAGAGTCCCAGGGTATTGGGGTTCGTCAACATCAGTCCCGCAACCTGTGGCGACAAATATGGTTTTAGATCGTCGGGTTCAATTATACCCGCGGCTGAAGAAGGGATCTTTTGGACTTTGAAACCGGCCAGCGCCGCGCTGGCAGGGTTGGTGCCATGGGCGGAGTCGGGGATCAGGATGGTATCCCGGGCCAGTTCACCCTGGTCACGGAGGGCTGCTTTCATAATCAACAGACCGGTAAGTTCGCCGTGGGCACCGGCAGCCGGTTGCAACGTAAAGGCATCCATGCCCGTGATTGCCGAAAAGATTTTTTCCGCTTCGTAGATTAAGCGGAGGGCACCCTGAATGTCGGCTTCATCCTGCAAAGGATGGAGGTCGCGAAAGCCAGGAAACGTAGGTAGATCCTCCAAAAGTTTGGGGTTGTATTTCATTGTGCAAGAGCCTAGCGGATAAAAGCCTTGGTCCACACCGAAACTGCGCATGGATAACTGGGTGAAATGCCGGGTCACGTCCATCTCGCTCAGTTCGGGTAAGTTCAGCGGGGCGGTGCGGCGAAAAGAAGACGGGATCAGCTCTTCTTCCGGTGTGGGCGGTAGATCGGAGACGGGGGGAAGGTAGCCCCGCCTTCCCGGGACGGAAGCTTGGTTCAATAAAGCGGGTCCGGCTTTCTTCTTCATTGTAAACACCTCTCAATCTCTTCACAAAACCGGTCCATCTCGGTTTTGGTTCGTAATTCAGAAGTATACAAGAGATAGGCGTCAGTCGAAAACGGTTGGCCCGGGGGTAACTTGTACCCGGGGAGAAAGCCTTTTTCCTTCATTTTGGGGACCAAAGAAGCCGCGGCGTTAGGCAAACCGACCACAAACTCGTGGAAAAAGGGTTCGGGTGAAAGCCCTTGTACCGCCGGAATCCGGGTCAATTGGGAATAGAGGTAATGGCTGTTACGTACCGTGGACAGCGCTACTTCTTTTAAACCGGTCGGGCCCAGCAAAGACAGGTAGATGGTGGCGGTTAAGGCACAAAGCGCCTGGTTAGAACAGATATTAGAAGTGGCTTTTTCCCGCCGAATATGTTGTTCCCTGGTTTGTAGGGTTAAGACAAAGCCTTCTTTCCCGTCTAAATCGGTGGTCATACCAACCAACCGACCGGGCATGTTCCGGAGAAAATTCTTTTTTGCGGCAAAGAAACCCAGGTAAGGTCCGCCAAAAGAAAGGGGTAACCCCAAAGACTGGGCTTCACCGACCACCAGATCGGCGCCCATGGCTCCGGGGGGTTCCAACAGACCAAGGCAGACCGGATCATTAATATAAACGATGGATAAAGCACCGCTGGCTTTAATTAAGGAGAGCAGTTCGCTGGTAAGCCGTAGGCGGCCAAAAAAATCTGGGTACTGGATGACTACCGCAGCGGTTTGGTCAGAAAGCAAGGAGGACAGTTCTGCTTTGACCCCGGGATCTTGTGGTGCTAAAAAATGTATCTCCACCGGTAAATGCGCGGTATATGTCTTGATAACCTGTTGAGCCTCGGGGTTCAATCCGGAAAGAACGATGACCTCCTTCTTCTTACTGACGTTAAGCGCCAGCAAGACCGCTTCCGCTAGGGCGGTAGGCCCATCGTACATTGAAGCATTGGCCACATCCATCCCGGTTAGTTCGGCAATCAGAGATTGATATTCAAAAAAGGCCTGGAGTAATCCTTGACTGATCTCCGGCTGATAGGGGGTATAAGCGGTAAGAAACTCGGAACGGTTCACCAAATAGGGCAAAGCAGATGGAATCGCATGCTCATATGCGCCAGCACCGAGAAAAGAAATGACTTGCGATACAGGGGTATTCTGTGCTGCCCATTGACTAAAGCGCTTTTTAACTTCCCATTCATTACGGGCGGGAAGCTCAAAGGAAGCTTGTGCTTTAATCGCTTCCGGAATGGCTTGAAATAGTTCAGACGGGTCTTGCAGGCCGATGACCTTTGCCATCTGACGCCGTTCAGAGTCGGTTAAGGGTAAATAAGGATGGCCCATTTTTTCACCTCTTTCTCTTATAAAACGGGAGTTTTACGCATTCGGCAGGAAGGAAGGAACCACGCATGGCCAGCGACAACGGGGTGCCGGGCGGTGGAACCGGATTGACCAAAGCCATCCCCAATGCTTTTTGGAGGGTTGGCGAATAGGATCCAGAAGTGATCCGCCCAATCGGTTGCTGATCCCAGTAGACGGTGGTCCCCGGCCGGGGGATCGCGGACCGGTCGGCGATTAAACCAATACGCCGTGGGGTTGTGGGATCTTCCTTCTCACGTAACAGCGGTAACCGGCCACAAAAATCCGGCTTCGCCCAGGCGATAAACCTTTCTAACCCGGCTTGGACCGGAGAAATTGTCATGGAAAGTTCATTTCCGTAAAGCGGTAAGCCCGCTTCCAGCCTTAACAGATCCCGGGCGCCCAGACCGGCCAAGACGAGATCATCATTCTCTCCGGCGCGGATGAGCTCTAACCAAAGGGTTGGGGCAAGGGTTGGCGGGACATAGATTTCAAAACCATCTTCGCCAGTATAGCCGGTACGCGAAATGATCAGCTCCTCATTTTGCCACATCAACGTCTGGAAACGGTATGGTTTTAACGCAAGCACATCCGGAAAGAGACGGCCGAGGATGGTGGACGCGGCGGGTCCTTGCAGGGCCAGGAGGGCAAAGAGAAGGGAGTAATCCCGGAGTTCCACATTATAAGCGGTGGCCTGGGACTGCAGAAAAGATAGGACAGCTTCGGTATTTACGGCGTTGACCACTAGGAGAAACTCATCATTGCCAATGCGGTAGACCAACAGGTCGTCAATGGTTCCCCCTTCGGGGTTACATAGAAAAGTATAAATGACCTGACCGCGCTTGGCCGCGGCTATGTCGTTGGTGAGCATCCGATTTAAAAAAACCGGGGCCTCCGGACCGGTTACCAATAATTCGCCCATATGGGAGACATCGAAAAGACCGGCTTGGTTCCGGACAGCCTGGACTTCTTGGAGAATACCGGAAAACTGGAGGGGCATCTGCCAACCAGCAAACTCGGTAAAACGGGCACCCGCTTGTTGACAGTTTTCATAAAGCGGGGTTTTCTTTTCTGGGCTTGGTGCCAAATGAAATCGCTCCTTTACCAATTTTTGCATTAAAGAAGTTAAAAGTGCAGTACCGCCCGGTCCGCTTGGATCTGGAAATCAGTATCAAAGGGGGCGGAAAGGGTCTGTAATTCCTGCAAAACCCCTTCTGCTTCGGGTCCTGTTAAGGGCTGCGGTTGAAAATGGACTTGATGGTTATTGATGTTAATTGGGAAAAATGCGGCCTCTTTTAAACCGGAGGGCGTGAAGCGGACCTGGAGAATTAGGCCGTCTTGGACTCTTCGACTGTAGGATGCAAAGATAAAGTTGCCGAGGCTATAAGCAATCAAACCATTTTTATAAACTTCGACGCCCTGTATGACGTGGGGATGATGACCCACAACCAGGTGGGCACCGGCGTTAATAGCAACTTTCGCCAAATCGGCTTGATATGATTTGCGTTCTTTAAGCAGTTCAGAGCTCCAGTGGAAAGAGACGACCACAATATCAGCGAGCTGGCGGGCTTTTTGGACATCCGCACGCACATAACGGGAGTCACCGGGGGCAGTGCCCGCCCGCGTTGCCGTAGCGTTAAACTCTAATGGAAAAGTGTTGTTATAAGCGAGAAACGCGACTTTAATCCCGTTTTTTTCTAAAAGTGCTGGCGTCCGGGCGGCGGCGAGGTTGGGACCAGCACCGGTATAAGCGATGTTATGTTGTTCTAACAGGGTGATGGTTTCGGCGAGTGCTTCCGGACCATAATCCATTATGTGGTTGTTGGCGAGGGAGACCACGTTTATGTTACCCGCCTTGAGGGTTTTTACAACCTGGGGTGAACAGCGAAAAGTAAAGGTTTTTTCGACATAGACTTCACCCTGGGTGGAAATGGGGGTTTCCAAATTGACGAAAAACAGATCGCTTTCCCGGCAGAAGGTTTGTAAATAACGAAAGGGGTAAGCTGGGTCGGTGAGAAGGATTTTTTCCAGCGCACCTCCTAAATAAAGGTCGCCAGCTAAGGTAAGAACCACTTCCGTTTCGGGGTTTTGCCCAAAGACGGAGACGACGAGGATCGCACATAACAAAAGGGTTAACAGGGCGGAGTGAGGACGAAAAATAAAGGTTAGAACGGAGCGCACCGCTTTACCTCCTTTTAACACCAAGGCTCTTATCTGCCATCTATTATATCATTAAGCCCGAACCCATGACAGATTATAATCCCCTTTTTGTTGTGAAATGGAAGAAAAGAAGGTTGATAAATTTTGTTTAATGGCAGGAGTAGAGTACAAAAAAAGGGAAATAGACTAGGGGATTGTAGAAGGAACGGGGGGAAACAGGTGAAGGAGGCCAATCAAGAAGCGCAATTGACTCCGCCCCAGGGAAGGGTTTTAAAGTTAATCCTTTCGTGGCTCCGGGAGCACGATTTTTCGGAAGATAAATATCAACAAGCCAAAGCTATCTGGTTACGCTACCTTAAGCAGGTTGATCCTAACACGCGGCCGACCTTTGCCAATACACGACTATGGGCGGCGGCGGTCCTCTATGCACTGGGCTTGCAGGGTGGTTATCGAACAATGACGGGGCCGAGATTGGCTGCGGCTTTTGGTGTTTCCCCGATTAGTATCCACAACCGGGGAACGGAGATCCTCCGTACCTTGGCCAGTGCCGAGCAACAAGAGGACAATCTGGTGAGAATGCACCGGTTTTTTCCTTCGGAAGAGGCCGCTAAAGCCTTTCATGATTTGATTGCTTTTACGCAACGCTCAGAAGAGTGGATGAATTATGTGGCCGCGGTCTTTGAAGAGTTTATTCTCTGGGAAAAGGCGGCCTTGTCCTTTGACCTTCTCTTGGAGTTGTTGATCTCGACCACCTGTGATCGGGTTTTACCGGAAGGAAAAAGTATAATCACGATCTATTTGGCAAGAAAACAGGATCTCGGTGGGGATGAGCGTGGTTTTCTTGAACAGATGGAAGCCAGCCGGTTCAGCCTCTTTCAAGTGACCGCTTGGGAGAAGGAAGGAGCGGTTCGGTTTAAAGACTTGTTCCGTGGTGACGAGGTTCCCGTTGCTATGAACGGAATAATTGCGCCATCCGGTAGCTTCATGATGGGTCGGATTATGCCGGGTTCTCCGGAGGAAGGCAAGCCCTGGCGGCCGGTGGTCTTTATGACTGCTTTGGAAGCACCAACAGTGGCTGCTTTAGAGGCGGAGGCGAAAAAATGGTTTTGGCAATATAGTGTAGCGCATAAAGGCTGGGCTACCCAGGAAGATTTCATTCGCGAGAATGGTTATCGGTTTTTACGGTGGTATCTCGAACACGACACGGCTAGAGTATAAAGAGATAATTGGTATAATAAAGCTATCTTATAAGGAAGCAAGAGAAAGGAAAGGAAAAAAATTTGGGGGGTATTGGAAGATGGATTTTTTGGACCGTATTCAGCAGAAAAAAGCGGAAATGATTACAACATTACAAGAGTTGCTCGCGATCCCCAGTGTGGAAGCGGATCCGGCGGGTCCGGATGCACCCTTCGGTCGTGAGATTGCCCGTGCCCTGGAATATGTTCTGGCTTGGGGAGAAAGGCACGGTTTTACCACAAAAAACCTATCGGGCTACGCTGGACATTTGGAGTACGGCACCGGAGATGAGCTTGTGGGTGTTTTAGTCCACTTAGATGTGGTCCCGGCCGGGGAAGGCTGGCGCTATCCACCCTTCTCCGGAACGGTAGCCGACGGTAAGATCTATGGCCGGGGGGCCAACGACGATAAAGGTCCGGCTGTTGCCGTCATGTACGCGCTGAAAGCCTTAAAAGATAGTGGCGTAAAGCTCGGGAAAAAGATCCGTATTATCTTCGGTTGTGATGAAGAAAGTGGTTGGCAGTGTATGAAACACTATTTTAAACACGAAAGAAAACCCGATTATGGTTTTACGCCGGATGCTTGCTTCCCCCTGATTAATAGTGAAAAAGGGCAAATGGCCTTGAAGTTTGAGGGCGATGCGACGGTTGACGGGGACGGCGTTGTTCTACAGGTCTTTACCGGCGGGACCAGACGTAATGTGGTTCCTGAGCATGCCGAGGCGGTTTTGCTCTTTCCAGACCACGAAGGGCTAGAACGGGGTAAAGCGGCGATTTTAGCCCAAGGAATCGACGGGATCGAGGCGTTTGTCCTTCCGGAAAAAAACCAATTGAAAGTCAGCGCACAAGGTGTTTCCGCCCACGGTAGCACCCCGGAACAGGGAGATAATGCCGTTACGAAGCTGGCGCAAGCCTTAGCCCCAGTTGAAGGGGGGGGAAGCGCTTGGGCGGCGGTTCGTTTTATCCGAGAACGTTTCGGGCGAGAGACCAATGGCCGTGGCTTGGGTATTAACTGCCAGGATGAGGTGTCGGGCGCTTTAACGCTCAATCTGGGTGTCGTGCGTACAGAGGGCGGGAAGATCTGGATGGAAGTGGACATCCGATCACCCCAGAGCGCCGACCATGAAACCATGAAAGAGAAAATTGCGGCCCACTTGCCGCCCTATGGTCTCGAGATCGTAGAGAGTAGTATGATGGCACCCCATTATCTTCCTGCCGATCATCATCTTGTTCAGGTTTTACTCCAGGTTTACCGGGAAGAGACGGGCGACATGTCGCCACCAGTGGCCACCGGCGGGCGGACATACGCTATGACACTGGGGAACGGCGTAGCGTTCGGGCCTGGTTTTCCGGGGCAACCGGAGACGGCTCACCAAAAAGACGAGTATATTGCGGTTGAAGACCTGATGAGGTGTACACGGATTTACGCGAAAGCCCTCTATGCATTAGCGAAAGAAGAATGACGAAAATAAGGAGAATTGGGTAATGGGTAAACGGGGAGCGACGATTTTCTTCATCGCCGTCCTATTCTTAAGTAGTTGCCTGTCGTTACAGGCCAATAAAGAAGCGGTAGCGATTCCGGTGGTCATCCGCGAGCGGGCCGGTCTGGATTGGAAAAACACCCCAATTACGGTGGGTGTTCCAGTGGCTGCCGGGGACCGGAGTTTTCTGAATCCGCCACGGGTTTTGGACCAGTGGGGCCGGGAGGTTGCTAGTCAAGCAATTCTGTTGTCCCCGTCCACGACGGCTACGGTTCCGAGGTGGTGGCGGATAACGTTTCTCGGAACAATTAATCGCCATGATTCCCTTGTTTACCGGGTGGTTCCTGGTGAAGAAAAAAGGGTGCAGCCCCGGACTGCCGTGCGGGTAGAAAAGACCGCCACCGGATATCTGGTGGAAAACAGCCTTTTGAAGTTGGAACTGAGTACAATCCAGCCTTTAGTGGCAAAGGCTTGGTTTGACCCGAATGGAAAGGGCAACTTTCCCGACGATGGCCCGTTGATGGCTGTACCGTTGGCGTTGGGTTTAAAGACGACCACCGGTGAATACACAACAGCTACTGCTGGGGAAACCCGGATTACACTGGAAGAAGCGGGACCGTTGCGGGCGGTTTTTCGGATTACAGGAACGCTGCGGCTCCAAGAAGGAGACGCCCCTTTTACTTACGACTGTCGGTTGGTGGTTTCTGCTGAAACCTCTGATCTCCGTTTGGCGTTAAGATTGATCAACACCAGCGGGCAACCGGTGACCATGGAGGAAGCTTGGGTCCGGGCCACCTTTAATTTAAAAGGTGAACGGCTTGCGACCACTTTTGGTGTTGACGGAAAAGCCCCCAAAACGGTAACCTTGCGTGGTAATGGTTGGGCCAGCGTTCAGGTTGATTCCCCAAGCAGGAACCGGTGGAGCGGGGCCTTCCCGGCATCTACTAATGATGTGCCTTCCGGATCGGTCGCCTTGAGCGGGTCCGAGGGCGGGGTGGGCCTTGGGGTGAAGGCTTTCCGACAACAATATCCAAAGGGATTACAGGCGAACGGCGCCGGACAGATGCGTGTCCAACTGCTCACCGCGACAGGGCAGGTTTGGGAGGCGGGGGTCGCTAAAACCCACCACTTAGTCTTGTCCTTCTATGGAGCACGGGACCGCGATAACTTACAGTATATTGAGGCCATCGCGAATAAACCGCCAGTAGCAACGGTGGATGCCAATTGGATGAACCAGACCGGGGTCCTGGCACAGCCATTAATGGCGAAAGGTTTGATTGACGAGCTCAGCCCCGAACTACAGAACACGGCTTTACTTCTTAAGGAGAAAAACCGGGCGGACCTGTTAAACCTCTTCGGACCGCCAAGTGGGGGCCAAGAAATTAACGCGGAATATTGGGGTTTCTTTAATTACGGCGATCTTCCGCTCGCTTTTGCGGTTCCTTGGGCGCAGCCAGGTCAGTACTGGAACAATAACGCCTACGATCTACCCTACCAACTCCTCTGTGCCTATCTGCAAACGGAAGATCCGGCGCTTTTGGAAGTGGGGGAAGCAGCCCTAACCCATTGGCAAGATGTGGATTTAGTCAATCCGATTGCTAACCCCCGCCCATTTCCGGGCTTGGATCATTTGAAGGAGCCCCGTTCCGGGGTGGTGAGCGCCGCCCAAGATTTTCGCTCTTTTGCTAACGGCGGATTGATCCTAGGCTATTATCTCTTTGATGACCAGTTCGGATATGAACTGGCGCTAAGGATGGCCGACCGTGTTACGCTACAAGCCGGAGCTACTTTTACCGACCTCCGGACCGTTAGTGCGGGAATAACAACGTTGCTCACGGCCTACCAGGCGACGGGCCATAAGCGTTACCTGAATAGCGCCGCAGAATTAGTGGATCTGGTTTTAAGATGGCAACAGCAACAGGAAGGAGGGTTGCCAGCGGATTTTATTTATAAAGCAGGTTTGCTCACGGACAGTCTGGTTTCCTACTACCGGATTACGCGTGACCCAAGAGTTCTTACCGGGATCCAAGCCGCGGTTGATTTCAGCCTTAAACATTTCTGGGATGAGGAGCTGGGGCTGGTCCAAAACGCCGGGGGTCTTCTTTTCACCAGCGCCTTGGATCTGCTCTACCGTGAAACGGGGGAGGAAAAATACTATCAAGTTAACGAAAGACAAGTCCGTAGTTTAACGGAAGGATTGGAAGTGAAGCAACCGAAGGATGTAGCCTTGTACTACCGCTCCGTGTTTTCTTTCTTCAATAGCGCCCGTCTACGGAGTAACAAAAGGTAGTCGAAAAGGCCTGGACCAAGATTAATATTGGAAGGATAACCAGCTAAAGACGGGATAATTAAGGGTTAACGTTTTGTTAAACGTCTTTCCCCTACCTATAAAATAGGTTATTCTTTTAGAGGGACAAGTTGATTCTGCGGAACGGAATCGAAACTTGGAACGAGTTTTTTTGGTCCTCTTTCACGTTTGGTGCATTTATTTATGTAACGTAACGCTACACAACATTTCAAGTTTAAGGAGGCCTGGCAGTGGGTAAAAAAGTAACAATTGACGGTAACACCGCTGCGGCACACATCGCCTATGCTTTTAGCGATGTGGCTGCAATCTATCCTATTACCCCGTCTTCGCCCATGGCGGAGGTAATTGACGAGTGGAGTGCTAGTGGGCGTAAGAATCTCTTTGGACAGACGGTGCGGGTGGCCGAACTGCAGTCGGAAGGGGGCGCCGCGGGTGCGGTTCATGGCTCCTTGGCCGCGGGTGCATTCACCAGTACTTTCACCGCCTCGCAGGGTTTACTTTTGATGATTCCCAACATGTACAAGATCTCTGGAGAGTTGCTCCCGTCCGTGTTTCACGTGTCGGCTCGGGCTTTAGCTGCCCATGCGCTCTCCATTTTTGGCGATCATAGCGATATTAATGCGGCAAGACAGACCGGCTTTGCTTTCCTTGCTTCCAACTCGGTACAGGAAGCAATGGACATGGCTTTGGTTGCGCACCTGGCGACCTTAGAATCCCAGGTTCCATTTGTGCATTTCTTTGATGGCTTCCGGACTTCCCATGAAATCCAGAAGATCGACGAGATCACTTACGATGAAATTAAACCCCTGGTGAACTGGGAGAAAGTTGAAGCCTTCCGGAAACGTGCTTTGAACCCGGAACATCCGGTGCAAAGAGGAACGGCCCAAAACCCCGATGTTTACTTCCAAAACCGCGAGGCCGCGAACCCCTACTATTTAGCGACGCCGCAGATTGTGGCGGAGATTATGGCGAAAGTAGGGAAACTAACCGGTCGTTATTACAAACCCTTTGACTATGTTGGGGCTCCTGATGCGGAACGGATTATCATTTGTATGGGTTCGGGGGCCGAGACCGTTGAAGAAACCGTCAACTATCTAGTGAAGAAAGGCGAAAAGGTTGGTTTAATTAAAGTACGCCTCTACCGTCCCTTCTCGGTAGAGCACTTCTTTGCGGTCCTACCGAAGACGGTCAAGAAGATCGCCGTGCTTGACCGGACCAAAGAGCCGGGGTCGAAAGGAGAACCTTTATACCTGGATATCTGTGCCGCCTTTATGGAAAAACAGATGAACCCGGTGATTGTTGGCGGGCGTTATGGTTTAGGCTCGAAAGAATTTACCCCTTCGATGGTGAAAGCAGTCTTCGACAACCTGTCGGCCGCTGAACCGAAGAACTTCTTTACCGTCGGGATCACCGATGATGTAACGCACACTTCCTTGGAAGTCAATGAATATATCGATGCGGCACCAGAAGGATTACACCGTTGTAAATTCTTTGGTCTGGGCTCTGACGGAACGGTTGGTGCCAATAAGAACTCGATTAAGATTATTGGTGACAACACCGATATGTATGCCCAAGGTTATTTTGTGTATGACTCCAAGAAATCCGGTGGGATCACCATTTCCCACTTAAGATTCGGGAAGTCGCCGATTCAGTCCCCGTACTTGATCGACCAGGCCGACTTTATTGCCTGTCATAATCCTTCCTATGTGACCAGATATGACATTTTAGACGGGATTAAAGAAGGCGGGAGCTTCTTGTTGAACTCGCCGTGGACCGCGGAAGAAATGAATGCACAATTACCGGCGGCGATGAAGCAAACCATTGCCAAGAAGAAGCTGAAATTCTATAATATCGATGCCGTTAAGATCGCGGGAGAAGTCGGTCTTGGCGGGCGGATTAACATGGTCATGCAAGCCGCTTTCTTCAAGATCGCCCAGGTTATCCCGGTGGACGATGCCGTTCTTTATATCAAACAGGCAATCAAGGATACCTACGGACGAAAAGGCGACAAGATTGTTAATATGAATATTCAGGCGGTTGACCAGGCGCTTGAAGCGTTAGAAGAGATCAAATATCCGGAATCCTGGGCTACCGATACGACCGGGGCTGAACTGGTGGAGGAAGAGGTTCCTGAGTACGTCAAGAATGTTATCCGGCCCATTCTGCGTCAAGAGGGCGACAAGCTTCCGGTGAGTGCTTTTGCAGCCGATGGCACGGTGCCGGTCGGGACCACCAAGTATGAGAAACGCGGAATTGCCGTTACAATCCCGCAATGGAATGCGGATGAATGTATCCAATGTAACCAATGCTCTTTTGTTTGCCCCCACGCCTGTATCCGTCCCTATTTAGCGAAAGAGGAAGACCTGGCTGGGGCACCGGAAAGCTTCGTCACGAAGAAGGCGATCGGAAAAGAGTTTGCGGGTTACCAATATCGGATGCAGGTTTCGCCCTTGGATTGTACGGGCTGTGGTAACTGTGTGGATATTTGCCCGGCGAAAGGAAACCCCATTACGATGGTTCCCTTGGCCGAGATTGTCGACGAAGAAGCGGCCAACTTTAAGTTTGCCGAATCCTTACCAAAGCCGGACGTAGAGTTCAATCGGGAGACGGTGAAAGGAAGTCAGTTCTTGCAACCTCTCTTCGAGTTCTCCGGAGCCTGTGCCGGTTGTGGTGAAACCCCCTATGTAAAACTGGTAACCCAGCTCTTTGGTGACCGGATGCTGGTTGCGAACGCCACCGGTTGTTCCTCGATTTACGGTGGGAGCTCACCGACTTGTCCCTATACCGTGAACGAGAAAGGGCACGGACCGGCTTGGGCCAACTCGCTGTTTGAGGATAACGCCGAGTTTGGTTACGGGATGAGCTTAGCCTTACGGCAACGCCGGGAAAAACTGGCCGACCTGATTAACCAAGCCTTAGCGTTAGGCCTAGAGGGAGAGCTGAAGACCGCTTTCACCCAGTGGCTGGAAGGCAAGGATGATGCCGACGCTTCCCGGAAGGCTGGCGACCAGATTAAAGCCCTGATTGATTCGGCAGCTGCGCAAGCCGGCGGCGAGATGAAAGAGGTACTCACAGCGATTGCTGGGATGAAGGACCTCTACACTAAGAAGTCCGTTTGGATCTTCGGTGGTGACGGTTGGGCCTATGACATTGGTTACGGTGGACTGGACCACGTTTTAGCCTCCGGTGACGATGTCAATGTCTTGGTCCTTGACACGGAAGTATACTCCAATACCGGTGGTCAATCTTCGAAAGCGACCCCGACTGGTGCGATTGCGAAATTTGCGGCGGCCGGGAAGAGGGTGAAAAAGAAGGATCTCGGTCTGATCGCCATGTCCTACGGTTATGTTTACGTCGCTTCGGTTTCGATGGGCGCGAACAAAAACCAAACCCTGAAGGCTATCGTGGAAGCGGAACGGTATCCAGGACCTTCCCTGGTCATCGCTTACTCACCCTGTATCAACCACGGGATCAACATGGGCAAGAGCCAACGGGAAGGACAACTGGCGGTTGAAGCGGGCTACTGGCCATTATACCGGTACAATCCGGAACTGGCTTTAGAAGGAAAGAACCCCTTCATCCTTGACTCGAAAGAACCAACAGCCAGCTTCCGTGACTTCCTCATGGGTGAAGTCAGGTATGCTTCGTTGAAGAAACTGTATCCAGAGCAAGCCGACGATCTTTTCGCGAAAGCGGAACAAGAGGCGAAGCTCCGGTACGAGATGTACAAACGGATGGCTGACAATTAAGGATAAGCGGATAAAAAGGAACTCGCCCTACATGGGTGAGTTCCTTTTTTTAATCGCAAAAAGACGGGTTTTGGGTGCTTTCTGGTGGTGAAAGGTGAAAAATCAAAACGGATGAGTTTAAACAAAGGTATTGTTTACCATAGCGAAAAAGGATATATTATATATATTGAAGTAAAATTGTATAGTACGGGCTTCTTGCGTTGCTCCTTGCTTTATCTGCTTTTACCGCCCTTTAGGACCTTGTAACTTAGGTGCAACGTGATAAGCTTAGATCGCAATGGGGGAAGGGAGAACACACAAGATGCTTGATCTGAAATTAATCCGCAACAACCCCGACCTAGTACGGGCGGGTTTAACTAAACGGGGTGCCGCCGCGCTGGTCGACGAACTACTGGATCTAGATGAGGAGCGTCGCGATAAGTTGGCCAAAGTGGAAGCACTTAAGAACAAACGGAATGTGGTCTCAAAAGAAGTGGGACGGCTGAAAGCGGCAAAAGTAGACGCGACAAACTTAATCAACGAGATGAAAGAGGTTAATGAAGAGATAAAGCAACTGGACGGGATGGTCCGTGATCTTGAGGAAAAAATCAACAACATCCTTTATACCCTGCCGAACTTACCGCAAGAGGATGTTCCAGTTGGTGCCGATGAACAAGCTAATGTCGAAGTTCGGCGGTGGGGAGAGCCCCGCTCCTTTTCCTTTGAACCCAAACCCCATTGGGAGCTCGGGGAAAGCCTAAGCCTGTTTGATTTTGACCGGGGGGCGAAAATCAGCGGTGCCCGCTTCACCGTGCTTAAAGGGTTAGGTGCCCGCTTGGAAAGGGCCCTCGTCAATTTCATGCTTGATTTACATATTAATGAACATGGCTATACCGAGATTTTTCCGCCGTTTTTAGTAAATAGCGCTTGTATGGTGGGGACAGGTCAGCTGCCCAAGTTTGAGGAAGATATGTTCAAAATCAACTCCGATGATTATTACTTAATCCCGACGGCGGAAGTTCCCGTGACCAATCTGCACCGGGAAGAAATTTTGGCGAGTGAAAGCCTACCCATCAAATACGTGGCTTACACCGCTTGTTTTCGGGCCGAAGCGGGTTCGGCGGGGCGGGATACCCGCGGGTTAATCCGCCAACACCAGTTTAACAAGGTTGAGCTGGTAAAACTAACGAAACCGGAAGACTCGCCCCGGGAACACGAAAGTTTAGTGCAGGATGCCGAGAAGGTTTTACAGCTTTTGAACCTCCCTTACCGTGTGGTTTTGCTGTCCAGCGGTGATATGGGCTTTGCGGCGAGCAAATGCTATGACCTTGAAGTCTGGTTGCCCAGTTTCGGTCACTACCGCGAAATTTCTTCCTGTTCTAATTTTGAAGATTTTCAGGCCCGGCGGGCAAACTTACGTTTTCGGCGGGAGCCGGAAGCGAAACCCGAATTTGTCCATACCTTGAACGGTTCAGGACTGGCCATCGGGCGGACGGTGGCGGCGATCGTTGAAAACTATCAGCAGGCGGATGGTTCGATTGCCGTACCAGAAGTGTTGGTTCCTTACATGGGCGGCATAAAGGTTATTAAGTAGATCCTGATCGCTGTCGACGTAGGCAAAAGGGGGAAAATCTTACCGTCTATAATCATGAAGATTTCGTGCGTATAATATTGACTTATTGTTTATCTCATGCTAAAATAAACTTTGCTATGGAGGAGTGTCCGAGTGGTTTAAGGAGGCGGTCTTGAAAACCGTTAGGCCGAAAGGCCTCGTGGGTTCGAATCCTACCTCCTCCGCCAGTCGAACGCTTACAATTTACGGAGAGATACCCAAGTTGGCTGAAGGGGACGGTTTGCTAAACCGTTAGTAGGAGCAATCCTAGCGAGGGTTCGAATCCCTCTCTCTCCGCCATTTAATCAAAAAAACAGCGAAAAGCTGTTTTTTCATGCTCTTATCACACAAGCCAATATAACTGCTTAGTGAACACGGTGCGACAAAAAGTTTAAACCAAAAAATAGCTATAGACAAGACTAAAAAAGTGTGATAAGATATATTTTGCCTTCCGGGAGCGGGACGCAGTTCCTGGGAGCGCAGGAAGAGACTGAACCCTGAAAACTGAACAGCCAAAGACAGGTAAGCGCGCACTTCCGGGTTGACCGGG
>DUQQ01000097.1 GCA_012837705.1 Hydrogenispora sp. | reverse complement strand
CGACTATCTCGAAAATCCCCGCATATATTTAGCATAGGAGGTGGTGTTGATGGGCGAACGGCCGTACACGGTCAGAAAGAACTACACCTTGCCGGTACCTTATCCCGAACCCCAGGTAGTGGCGCCCAATGCTTTCTATGCCCAGTTGCTCTTGGAGGCTTATGCGGGAATGGCCAGTGAGATGACGGCGATTCATCAGTATCTATACCATCACTACTATTTTGAAAAAGAATTAAGTGGGATGGTAAAAAGTATTGCTATTGTGGAGATGAAACATCTGGAACTACTGGCAGAGACTATTTTGCTACTGGGGGAGGCGCCCGAGTACCGCACACTGAGCAATAACTTCCCGACTTACTGGAATGCTTCCTACGTCTATTATGGAAAGGATCTTTGCGACCGTCTGGCGGCGGATATCGCGGCGGAACAGGAGGCGATCTGCAATTACCGCCGACAACAAGAACTTATTGCCGATCCCCATATTCGGGAGCTACTCGCCCGGATCATTCTGGACGAAGAACATCATTTGAAACTGTTTAAACAGGCCATGAACCGGTATTGTCCCGGGTGGGGAGAAGCACAGCGATAAAAAAGGGTCCTTTGGCGGACCCTTTTCCTTTTATTTTTTGGTGGTTGGAATAATGGAGCGCCGTTTCCAGCGGCCGGACAGAAAATAGCCGAAACCGAGTAAAGCGCCGATCGTCCAGGCAATGGGGATTCCCCACCAGATCCCATTGGTGCCCATTCTTTGGGCGAGCAGGCTGGAGACGGGCACCCGGATCAACCAGAGTGAAAAGACGGAGAAAAACATGGGAATTAACGTATCGCCAGCACCCCGTAGCACCCCATTGGTAATAAACATCCAGGCAAAAATGGGGTAAAAGGAACCAACGATAATTAGATAGCTGGCTCCAATGGTGATTACTTCCGGGTCGGTATTGAATAGGGCAATTAACTCCCGCCCGAAGAGCGCAACGGTGATCGTGGTCGCGAGGGCGATTACCCCGGCCATCGCCAGTGCGCTGAGATAGCCTCTTTTTACCCGTTCCGGTTTACCGGCGCCCAAGTTTTGGCCGACAAAAGCGGAAAGGGCGGCGGAGAGGTTCATCGCCGGCATGGAGGCGAAGGAGTCGATCCTTCCCGCGGCGGTATAGGCGGCGACGGCGGTGGTCCCGAAATTATTGACAATGCGGGAGAGGGCCATCATGCCAGTGGCCACCAGCATCTGCTGGATGCCGGTGGGTAGACCAATCTTAAGGGTGGTAAGGAAGATGGTTCGGTCAAAGGTTATCTTCTTTAAATCAAAGCGAAAGAGTTCAAAGCGGCGGGCAAGATAAATTTGGCTTAAAAGGAAAGACACCGCTTGCGCAATCACGGTGGCCCAGGCCGCTCCGGCGACACCCCAACCAAAGGAAAGGATAAAAACCAGGTCTAAAACAATATTGAGTAGGGTGGAGAGGATCAAAAAATAGAGGGGGGTTTTGGAGTTACCTAACCCCCGGAGGACCGCACTGATGGTATTAAACCCGAAGGTAAAGATGAGCCCGGCGATGATAATCTGGAGATAGGTTTGGGCGAGGGGAAAGATTTCGGCCGGGGTTTTGAGTAATTTTAACAGAGGTTTGCTGGAGACGAGACCCAGCAGGGTACAGACGAGGGCAGCGACAAAAAGAAAGATATAGGTGGTATCGATGGTCTTTTTGACCTGGTCGAGGCGGCCCGCGCCATAAAACTGGGCGATCAATACGGTTGACCCCATGGTAAGACCAATAATGAGCGCAACCAGGAGAAAAACCAGGGGAAAACTGGCGCCTACGGCGGCCAGGGCGGTTTTGCCTAAAGTATTACCGACAATAATACTGTCAACAGTGTTATAAAGTTGTTGGAAAACATTACCGATTAGCATAGGGAGGGCAAAAGCGAAGATCAGTTTGCCTTCTCGACCCTGGGTTAGATCTTGCATCGACTGTACGCTCCTCTTGTCCATAGATGTAAGTATTGTTCCACAGATGAAGCTCAAAGTCAAGTTGGAGCGGAGGCACAAGCTTGTCCGTGGGGCGGCCGGTTTCGGCGCGGCCGCTTAGCCCCATTGCGCTGGTTTTTAGGTGTAGATCTCAGGAAGGAGTAATACTTGCCCTTGTTGGATGGTCGAGCCAGGGGAAAGGGCGTTAAGCCTTAGGATTAAGGTCCGGTGGACTTTGAAGCGAGCGCTGAGTGCATTTATGGTATCGCCGTCACGCACTACGTACTTGACAATGGTCCAACCGGGTTCTTCGCTGGTAAAGTTAAAACCTTTGATGAGGGCCGTAAGATCGTCTTCCGATAAGATACTGTATTTGAGCTCGTTGTAAGATATACCCATGCTGGGAGCTCCTTTCCTAATTTCGGCTATTAAATTTTAAGAAAAACGCGGTATGGTATTTTATGAACCAAGTAATGGTTTGGTTCCGAGGAGGCGGTGGTGAAAACTTTTTGTGGTGTTTAAAGTAAAGTTTGGTATAATCAAAATAAGCTTGGCCGAGGATGATTTTAACAGGAAGAGGGTATTTGATGCGCACCATATTAATCGCGGTTGTGATCGGTTTCTTGATTGTAGGCGGAGCGGGACCAGCAGTGGCGTCGGGTTTTTTGGATGAGATGATTTTTTCTTCGGAGTGGTGGGCGCGGGACGAACAGCGGGGCGAGATCGGTGTTTTTACCCTCGGTACATACGGGTTGGAAGACCTCGGCACCAGTTACCATTTTTCCTTGCGTCAAGCGACGGAACAAGGGGTTGTCTTTGCGGTAAACGGGAGTTTGGGCCTGGATCAATTGGTGGTTTTAAACGCGACTTCGAAATATGGCACTCCCGATCTTTATTATGGCTTTGGGGGTATGTTGTGGCTCGCCGATGAACAATTCCTGTTCTTACCCCGGATCAATCTGGGGGGTAAATTTGGGCCGGACCTCATTAAGCTGGTTTTGGACGTGGATTTTTATTCGCTTTTGATCGTAAATGCGGGAAAACTTGAAATGGGGACGGAGTTTGCTCCGCTTACGAATTTGCGGCTTTATGGCGGGCTGCTCAGAATGTTCACCGGAACACTGGTCACTTCGAAAGTGCTCCCGGGGACGATATACCAGGTTGCCGCTAGATACGAAACCAAACCGTTTTATTTTGGCGGGGAAGTATATTTTGCCGGTGAAGAGGGGCCGGTCGTAATGGGGGAAGCGGGGATGAATTTCTCCTTTCTTTCTCTGTTTGCCCGGGCGGTCGTTCTGGCCCAGTCCACTGCGGAGTTTGGTGTCTATACCATCGGAGCGCGACTGGATTACTAAGAATAAAAATCGGCGAAAGCCGGTTTTATGATAAAGAGCAAAGACAGAAAGAGGGGGTCGTAATGGAAAGACTGACACAGTTCCGCCAATTACTGTCTGAAGGTAAATTCGATGGCTTTGTCGTTACTGCACCGGCCAGCCGGCGGTATTTGAGTGGTTTTACCGGCTCTTCTGGTGTTTTGGTCATAAACAGGGAGGAAGCAATCTTATTGACGGATTTCCGTTATTTGGACCAGGCGGCGGAAGAAGTAAAGGATTCTGGTTTTCAAGTTAAAGAACATAAGCCGCAGGTCTGGGAGACGGTGGCGGCTGAGATTATGAGGATCTGTTCAGGTGGCCGTTCCCGGTGGGGGTTTGAAAGTGAACATCTGGTCGAAAAGAATTACCGGGCGCTTTATGAGCGGATGGAGTGTTGTGTATTAACACCCACGGAGGGTTTTGTGAACCGGCTGCGGCGGAAAAAATCGGCGGCGGAGATTGCGGCGATCCGGAAAGCGGTACAGATTACCGATCAGGCCTGGGCCCGGCTCCTTCCAGAGCTGAAACCGGGGCGGACCGAGAAGGAGATTGCCGCTCTCTTCGAGTATTTCCAGCGAGATTTGGGGGCGGAAGGGACTTCTTTCCCGACGATTGTCGCTTCTGGGCCGCGGAGTGCTTTGCCCCATGGGGTGCCGACCGAGAAAAAGCTCGAAGCTGGTGAACTCCTGGTGTTGGATGGTGGCGCACGGTATGATGGTTATTGTAGCGATTTTACCCGGACGATCGTGGTTGGTGCTGCACCCACCGCACAGCAGCAAGAGCTGTATGATCTAGTCCTGCGGGCTCAGGAAACGGCGCTGGCCGGGATGCGCGCCGGAATGACAGGTAAGGAAGTAGACGCCTTAGCGCGGGGAGTGATCGCGGCGGCCGGTTATGGGGAGCGCTTCGGCCATGGTCTGGGCCATAGTTTAGGTCTGCAGATCCATGAACCCCCACGCCTATCGCTGACCGACGAAACGGTACTGGAACCAGGGGTGGTTTGCACGGTGGAACCGGGAATCTATCTGACCGATTGGGGCGGAATTCGCATTGAGGATGTGGTCGTCATTACTGAAGACGGGATTGAGAATCTCACGAACAGCCCAAAGACGTTGACGATCTAAGGCGATGGCCAAGATTCCTCTCGACAGTGAAGATGGGCCTATGATAAAATAAAAAAGCTAAAAACGGGGTAAAGAAGAGTCAAAGGATGGCGCTTCTGGGTACGATAAGACTTAAGGAGGTACTGGGATGATTTCAGTAAATGATTTTCGGACTGGATTAACGATTGAAATTGACGGACAACTCTATTCAGTGGTTGAATTTATGCACGTTAAGCCGGGTAAAGGAGCTGCCTTTGTCCGTTCGAAACTAAAAAACCTACGGACCGGGTATACGGTGGAAAAGACCTTTAACGCGGGGGAAAAAGTATCACTGGCGCGGGTCGAAACGAAAGAGATGATGTTTTTATATAAGAGCGACGATGACTATGTCTTTATGGATAATAACACCTATGAACAGCTGACCCTGGGGGAAAAGACCATTGGCGACGGGGTCAAATTCCTGAAAGACAACATGACCGTGATGGTGCAGATGTACAACGGTGAAGCGATCGGTGTTAACCTCCCGACCACGGTCGAGTTGGAAGTGGTCCAGACCGAGCCGGGCTTTAAGGGAGATACGGCGACCGGTGGGACCAAACCGGCCACCCTGGAGACCGGTGTCGTGGTGCACGTTCCGCTCTTTATTGAAGAAGGAGACATTCTGCAGATCGATACCCGGACCGGCGAATATTTACGGCGAGCGAAATAGGGTTTGTGAAGCCGTTAATAACGGAAAAGCTGATGGATAGCCTTTCTCCCCTCAAGTTATACTAAGGACAGAACCAGAATTGGAGGGTGAGAAATGGAACTGAAAGAACAAGTTGCTTATTTGCGTGGGTTAATTCAAGGTCAGGAATTTCAGGGCGAAAAAGAGCAGGTCCTCTGGACCCAACTCTTGAATATCTGTGATCTGATCGCCATGGATCTGGAGGATATCCGTGGCGACCAAGCAGAATTAAATGAGTATGTCGAGGCGATCGACGAAGATCTGGGCTATCTGGAAGAACAGTATTACCCTTTGGATGATGATCAGGGTGAAGAGAGTGCGCAGATGACGGAAGGTAGCTCTTAGTTTAGCTGAATAAATAGCATATTTTTAAACCCGTCCCCATATTTATGTACAGTAGGGGACGGGCTTTTTTTGGCCCAAAAAGGCGGTGTTTGCGTGGGTTATGCAGAACAGGTGTTGCCCTTTCTGGTACCCAGAATCCGGTGGGCGCTGGAAAAGTTCCGGCGGGTGGCTCCCGAAAAATGGGTAAAGCTGGAGGAGATTCGTCTCCGGGCTGAGCAGCCTTTGCAGGTCGAGGGGGGGCAGTCGCTTTTTGTGCGGGCGGACGGTGTACCGACGACGCGACCGGATCAGGCGCTGAAAGTCGAAGCGCCCGATGTCCTCCGGACGGTCCAGTTGATGGGGGGTAATTCCCTATATACGCTGGAAGAAGAGTTGAAAGAAGGCTTCATTACTTTGGCCGGTGGGCACCGGGTGGGGTTGGCCGGGGAATGTCTGGTCGGACGGGGTTCACTGCTGCGTTTGAAGCGGGTGACCAGTATCAATATTCGCATTGCGCGACAGCTCAAGGGGATTAGCCTTCAGCTGCTGCCTTTTCTAACCAGAGACGGCCGGCCGCTGCGCACGATTATTATCTCCCCTCCCCAGGCGGGTAAGACCACCCTGTTACGGGATTTGATCCGCAGCTTTAGCAACGGCGAGGCGGGCTCCGCTCCGGTCAAAGTAGGGCTCGTTGATGAACGGGGCGAGGTGGCCGGGAGCTATCGGGGTGTGCCCCAACTTGATGTTGGGATGCGGACGGATGTGTTGACGGGGTGTCCCAAGCGGGAAGGGGTTTTTTTGTTGTTACGGTCGATGGGGCCGCAATTGATTGCCACTGATGAGATCGGCCGTCCCGGTGACCTGGATCTGATCGAAGAGATTCTCAACACGGGAGTGGGCTTTATTACCACGGCGCACGCGTGGGATACAAAGGATTTGGCGCTGCGCCCTTCTTTGCAGCGTCTGTGCGCCCAAGGACTGGTTGAGCGGGTGGTGGTCTTGAGCCGACGGTTGGGCCCGGGGACCCTGGAGGGGGTTTGGAACGGCCGGACGAAAGAGGCGTTACTGTCGCAAGTTCAACGTTTGGAGGTCAAAGGATGAAGATGATCGGCGCCTTCTTGGTCATTGCCGCCAGCACAATGGCCGGATGGGTCTATAGTACACTCTTGAAAAAAAGGTTGCATCTGTTGAACGCTTTGGTCCAGTGTTTTCAGTGGTTGGAGACGGAGGTTGGGTATGGGAGCGTGCCGTTGGGGGAGGCATTTATGCGGATTAGCGCCCGGCTGCCGAAGGAGGTGCATGTGCTCCTTTCGAGTTTTGCCGCGGAGTTGAATGGTACAGCCGGGTTAACGGCCGATGAGGCCTGGCAGAAAATTTTAACCCAAAACCGGGAAGGGCTGGCTTTGAAGGCAGAAGACTGGGCTTTGCTGACCGATTTCGGTTGGACCCTTGGCACCACCGACCGGGAACATCAGGTATCAGCGATCCGCCAAACTATAGCACGGTTAAGACACCAAGCGACGGAAGCAGAAGAAGAGTGCGAAAAAAATGAGCGTCTTTACCGGTATTTAGGGATCGCGGCGGGAACTTTAGTGGTTTTGCTCTTTTATTGACCTGAAAGAGGAGGAGGAAAAGATGATACCTGAGGTGGACCTGATCTTCAAAATCGCCGGGGTGGGGATCGTAATCCTTTTGCTTAATATCCTTTTTAAACAGGCGGGCAAGGATGAATATGCCTATATCCTTACCTTGGTGGGGGTGGTTCTGGTCTTTATTGTGGCGATTCAGATGATCCAGCGTTTTTTCCAGGAAGTCCGGGCGGTCTTTGGTTTTTAAAATGTCGTGACGCCGACTTCCGCCCGTGCCACGAAGGGGCACTAAATAACAGTCGGGTGAGTCGACATGCCCCGGAGACGGACATAAGGTGGCATTGGCAGCGGCACCTTTGGTGCCGGACGAATGACAGACTGTATTTTCTGAAACAGGGGTGGCGTGATGGATATTTTCCTCTTTTTCGGAATCACCCTGATTACATTGATTTTTATCACCATTCTCCGCCGGGAATACGAGGAATATGCGGTTTTGCTCTCGGCCTTGGTGGGTGTGGTGATTCTTTTGCGGTTAATCGGCCGGTTGACCGAGCTGGTCCAGGTCTTTACTTACTTGGCGCAAAAAGCTCAGGTTCAACCGGATTATCTGGCAACCATCTTTAAGGTGATGGGTGTTGCTTATGTGGCCGGGTTTGGGGCGCAAATCTGTAAAGATGCGGGCGAAAGTGCACTGGGTCTCCGTCTGGAACTGGCGGGAAAGATCATCATTCTTTTTATGGCGGTTCCGGTCATGGTTGCCATCTTCGAGATGGTCCTCCGGCTGTTTTAACGGGTGGCGGTGAAGGGGAGATGGGGATGAGGTGGAAGTACGGTTGGGGCCGGTGGTTGGTGGGGTGTGTTGCCGCCTTGCTTGTGGTGGCAGTTCCTGTCCATGGTCAAGAGATAAATCCGGTTGGCCCGATTCTTGACCAGGAGATCGCAGCGCTCGATCTGGAAGCACTCTCGTCCTTTCTGGCCCGGTTGGACGGGGAAACGCAGGCGCTTTTACCCACTTGGGATCTGCGGGGTTGGGTCCGGGGTGGGATGAAACTTGATCTGGGTCAACTTTTGAAAAAGGTGACCACCTTTCTCGGCCGGGAGATCGTGGTCAATCTGCATCTTTTAGGACGATTACTCCTTTTGGCCGTGATCGGTGGCGTCCTGGTCCATTTCCAACAGGCCTGGGCGGGGGAGAGCATCGGTAATCTGGTTGCGAACATTATTTACCTGGTGCTAATGGGCCTGGCGGTCCAGAGTTTCACCGCGACGATGCAGTTGGCGTATGCGGCGTTGGAACGGGTAAACGGGTTTGTTCTGGCGATCCTGCCCTCGATCTTTACTTTACTGGCGGCGGCGGGTGGGATTACACTGACCACGGTCTGCCATCCGGTGGTCTGGGGTGGAGTCGGGATCGTGCTGAGCCTCGTTCGCAATCTGGTGCTTCCCCTAGTTTTATTAGCGGGCACCGTCGGCTTAGTCTCCCGCTTGGCTGAAGGCTTTTCCGTGACGAAACTGGCGGAGGTTTCGCGGCAGGGCGCAGTCATTATCCTTACTTTCCTCGTGACCATCTTTTTAGGCGTAATCACACTCCAGGGGGTAACCGTGGCGGTTGCCGACGGCCTTGGTCTCCAGGCTGCTAAGTTTTTGACCGGAAACCTGGTACCGATCGTGGGCGGGGTGGTCTCCGACAGTCTGGAACTGGCTGCTGGTTGCTCGTTATTGATCAAGAATGCCCTTGGCGCCTTTGCTGCTTTAGGCGTGATTCTCCTCTGTGCCTATCCGGCCTTAAAAATTCTGGTGGTGGCCTTTATTTATAGGCTGGCTGCGGCCTTTGTGCAGCCTTTGGGCCAGGACCGCCTGGCCGAATCGTTGCAGGAGATCGGCAAGACGGTGATGGTGATCTTTGCCACAGTGGCCGTCGTTGGTCTGATGTTCTTCTTCTGCCTCACCATCTTGATTGGTTTAGGAAACTTGACCGCGGTAATGCGCTGAGGCGGCTGTGGATTGCGGCTCAAAGCCTAGCGACGAGTACCGAGGGAGTGACGAGTCTCAAGTGTTGTGCGACAAGTCACGCGAAGGGGGGTGCCTCCAAAATCAAAGGCGCGCTCAAAAGTTTGTTGGCGCTGATTTTATTGGCCGGTTTCTGCGAACTTCTGCTGCCCGATGATGGAATGCGGAAGTATGCGCGGATGGTAATCGGCTTGATTGTACTGTTTTCCCTGATTAATTTGGTGGTTCAAGTGGGCCAGGTTTTTTCGGTGGAACTACCGGTTGGGACTGATGGCTGGGGGCGGGCTGACCCGGAGTCCTTGGTGGCGGAGGGACTTAACCTGCGGCAACAGGGCGAAGAACAGGCGACGGCACTTACGGTATCAGTCGTCCAGACGAAAGTGGAACAATTTTTACAGAAGATCACGGGGACCGGAGTTAAAGTCGAGCTCAGTGCCGCAGAAGGGCATATCCAAAGGGCGCGGGTGGTTTTGCCGACGGACCCGGGGGTTTCAGGGGAATTTTTAAAAAGGACAGTGGCGGAAGTCTTGGCGATGGAGCCGGATCAGGTGGAGGTGAAAAAGGAATTTGCCGAACAAGAAGGGGAATAATGGGCGGTTTATCCTGGATAAACTCTTCGCTTACCTTGGTTTGCAAAAGCTTCCGGCGAAGGAGCGAAAAATGATTTTGACCCTGTTTTTGTTGGCCGGAATGGGGATCGGGTTTATGTTCTGGGGAGGAAGCGGCCCGCCCAAGTCGGCGGGGAACGCCCCGGAATTATCCGCGAAAGGGCTGGCGTTGATGGAAAAAGCAGATGAGCGTTGGTCCGAAAGCCGCCTCGAACGGGAAGTGGCCGCGATCTTAGCCCAGATCAAAGGGGTGGGACGGGTTGCGGTCGATCTACACTTAGCGACAACCGAGGAGACGCAGTGGCTTTACCGGGAGGAACGGCAAGAGCGGGTGCCCCCTGCCGAACAGGGGAAAAACTCCAACGATCTCATGCTCCGGCGGGAACCGGTTTTTCAGCGGAAAAGCGGTGGAACAGAGGTCCCCGTTTCTAGTGGGCAAAAGGCACCGGTGATCAGTGGCGTGTTGGTGGTGGCCGAAGGGGCGGCCGATCCCGCCATCCGCCAGCAGTTGGGCGAAGCAACCGCGGTTTTACTGGGGATTGCCCTCCACCGGGTGATTGTATTACCATGGGGTTAATATTTAAAAAGTTTATAGGTAAAAACCGAGAAGTGGAGAAACTTAAAGGGAGGGTAAAGATTGGAGCGCGGAAAATTAGATCCCATTTTGGCCTGGGTTTTAGTGGGTGTTAGCTTTTTCCTCCTTCTTGGGGTCGGATTTTACAGCCGGGTTGCTTTCGATTCCTCTGACGAGGTGTTACCGGAACCCCCTTTGGCGGTGGCGGTGGTCGCCCAAAAGCAGCCCAGTGATGAGGCGGTTCTGGTCGAGTTTCGTTGGAACCGGGACCGGGAGCGGAGCCGCCTCCAAGAAACCCTGGAAGCGATGTTACATACGGCGGAAGGAGACCAAAAGGCAAAGGTTCAAGATGAACTGCTGACTTTAATGAAACGTCAAACCATTGAGCATGAGTTGGAAAACCTGTTAACGGCCAAGGGGTATAATCATAATGCGGTGGCCGTTTATCCGGAGACGGTGGCCGTGATCGTCAAAGGTAAAGCTTTGAACGCCAATTCGGTTGCTGAGATTGGGGAACTGGTGACCAGGATCACCGGATACCGGGTGGAGCAAGTACGCATCATGGAGTAAGTCGTCCACCTGGTCACCGTCCGCTTTAGCGAAGTTGTGAAGATTTTGGCGCCAGGTGGTCGACAGGCCCCGGAGGCGGACTTAAGCTGGTCATTTGCAGCGGGGCCTTCGCACCGGAAGAAGGACTGACTTGTATTAAGTCGTCCACCTGCTCACCGTCGGTGTTAAAAGTGGCATTAAAGACCATTGTATGGCATTGTATGGGCGAAAAAAGGGTGCCGCCGTTCCGGAAAAACGAAAAGAAAAAGAGGAAAAATATAGTCTAATGCGGAATAAAAATAACGGTTTCATTTGCCAAGCTAAGGAGAGTGTGACTTATGAATATTAAGGAAATTAAAGAGTTAATGCAAATGCTGGTTGAGACCGATATTACTGAATTAAATCTGGAAAGTGACGGAACAAAGATCATCATCAAAAAAGGTGTTTCCGGCATGGTGCAACCGGTGGTTACGGTGACACCGACGACGGCTCCGGCGGCGGTGGCGCCCGTGCCCGCGCCCGTGGAAAATGCCCCGGCACCAGAGCCTTCTTCTCCGGAGCAGAAACTGGCTCCAAATCAAGAGTATGTTTGTGCCGAGATCGTTGGTACCTTTTACCGGGCACCCGGTCCGGGGGAAACGCCCTTTGTTGAGGTGGGCGAGATGGTTGAACCCGGAAAGACCTTATGTATTATTGAAGCAATGAAGGTAATGAATGAGATTGAAAGCCCGCTCCGGGGTAAGGTGGTTGAAATTTTGGTGGACGACTCCGAACCGGTTGAATTTGGACAACCCTTGTTTATCATCGAAAAAACCTGAGCTGCTTTTTAGAGTTGGATAACAACGGAAAATGCCCAAAGAATAGTCGGAGGGGTGGTATCGGTGTTTGGCAAGATTTTAATCGCCAACCGGGGAGAGATTGCCTTACGTGTGATCCGGGCTTGTAAAGAGCTGGGGATCGGAACGGTAGCAGTGTATTCTGAAGCCGATCAGGATGCTTTACATGTACGCTATGCCGATGAGGCCGTATGCGTAGGGCCAGCTTCACCATCGAAAAGTTATCTGAACATCATCAATCTCATCAGTACGGCGACGATTACTGGTGTCGATGCTATTCATCCGGGGTACGGTTTTTTGGCGGAGAACCCGCGGTTTGTTGAGATCTGTGAGACCCATAACATAAAGTTTATTGGACCGCCTGCTCCGGTTATGGAGAAGATGGGCGATAAATCCCGCGCCAAGAGAATCATGAAAGAGCAGGGAGTGCCGGTGATTCCCGGTTCGGACGGGCCTTTGTCCTCCGTCGAAGAAGCGCTGGACGTTGCGGAGGAGATTGGTTATCCGGTGATCATCAAAGCTTCGGCCGGTGGTGGTGGCCGTGGTATGCGGGTGGTACATTCGGCCGAGGACTTGAAGCAAGCGGTCCAGACCGCTCAGATGGAAGCAGAAGCCGCCTTCGGGCACCCCGAGGTCTATCTCGAGAAATACATCGAAGAACCGCGGCACATCGAGATCCAGGTCCTCTTTGATGAGCATGGCAACGGTGTTTATCTCGGGGAACGGGATTGCTCGTTGCAGCGGCGTCACCAGAAAATTCTGGAGGAGAGTCCTTCCCCGCGGGTTTCGCCGGAGCTGAGGAAGGCCCTGGGTGAAGCGGCGCTCAAAGGAGCACGGGCGGTCGGTTACAAGAACGCCGGGACCGTGGAGTTTTTGGTCGATAAAGACGACCGGTTTTACTTTATGGAGATGAATACCCGGATTCAGGTCGAGCACCCGGTAACTGAGATGGTTACCGGCATAGACCTGGTGAAACAGCAAATTTTGATTGCCGCTGGCGAGAAACTGCCTTGGCGTCAAGAGGAGATTACCCTTAAAGGGCACGCTATTGAGTGCCGGATTAACGCGGAAGATCCGGCGAAAAATTTCTTGCCCCAGCCCGGACTGATCGAGTTTTATCATGCGCCGGGCGGTCCGGGGATCCGGGTGGACAGTGCCGCTTATTCGGGTTGTTTAATCACCCCCTATTACGATTCAATGGTGGCTAAGTTGATCGCTTGGGGGGAAACGCGGGAGGAAGCGATCGCCCGGATGATCAGGGCTTTGGAAGAGTTTGAGGTGGAAGGGATTCCGTCGACGCTCCTCTTCCACTTGGAGATCCTTTATCACCCTGACTTTCTGAAGGGGGAATTTACAACGGATTTTGTCAATAACTTGATAAACGAGTTACAACTGGAATAGAATCTAAGGAAGCCTTTGCGGTGAAAAGCGAAAAGCCCGCCGCAAGCGGGTGAGAAGATAATTAATAGATGGAGGTGGCAGGATTGGCCAGAGATTTTAATCCCGAACATGAGTGGAATGAAAAAAACGGTTCGATTCGGATTGCCAATGAGGTTGTGGGGGTCATCGCCGGACTGGCAGCCATGGAAGTGAAAGGCGTTTACGGGATGAGCGGCGGTATGGTGGACGGGATTACCGAGCTGTTAAAGAAGAAGAATCTTGCAAAAGGGGTCCGGGTGGAAGTCGGCGAGAAAGAAGCAGCGATTGATCTTTCAATCATTGTTGAATACGGTTCAAAAGTACCGGAGGTGGCTGTGGCCGTCCAGGAGAACGTGAAACGGGCGATTGAGAGTATGACCGGACTCACGGTGGTGGAGGTTAATGTCCACATCCAGGGGGTCGAATTTCAGCAAGAAGAACCCCAACCGGAGGAGAAACGGGTAAAATAAATCGGGGGCAAGGAGGATAGAATGGGATGAAGATATCTTACCGTTTGGTTATTATCGTCGGTTCCTTGGTGATGCTGGTGCTCTCCATCTTCTTCTTCGGCCTGTTGCTCGGTGAAGACGTGTTCCGTGTGGTCCGGATGTTGACCATTGGTGAAGAAGGTAAGATCTTTAAACTCCTTGCTTTTCTCTTTTTCTTTGTCTTCTTCGTCCTGTTGTGGATGGCCGGATTACATACGAAGAAGGAACTCCGGACGATCATCCACACCACGGAGTTGGGTGAGATTCGTGTCTCCTCACCGGCAGTGGAAGCCTTGGCTTTACGGGCCGTGAAAAAGATCAGGGGTGTGAAGGAAGCAGAAGTCCGGGCGATTACGGAGAACGAACGGCTCAGCTTTCAGGTGGAGATTGTTAGTTCCCCTGATATCAGTATTCCGCAGTTAATCTACGAGATTCGGGAAGAACTGCGCGAGTATATCCACGCGACGCTCGGAATTCCGGTGAACAACGCGGAAGTTACGGTGACGAAAGTCTCCGCGGAACCGCGGGCGCGGGTGGAATAAGGAGGGAGGAGCAATGTCAGAAAAGGATAATCACCAGCTTTTACAGTTGTTCTTGACCTATAAAGGACGGATCTTTTCTTCGGCTTTAGGGGTAGTGACGGGTATTTTGGTCCTCTGGCTTGGTTGGATCAAAGCCTTGTCTTTTGCCTTCTGTGTCTTGGTCGGGTATCTGGTGGGGAAAAGATTTGACAGCGGTGATGAGATAAAACTGCCGAAATTAAGAGGGCTCTTCCAAAGACGACGAATTTATTGACTGAAGGACTTGAGGTTGAAAACAGATGGGCAGACGCTTGGCAAGGGAATTAGCATTCTTCGCGTTATTTCAGTATGATTTAGGTCGGGTGCCCTGGCCGGATGCGGTCCGGTGGTTATTGGCCGAACATGAACTTTCCCCCGATGCCGCCAGCTTTCTACAGGAGATTGTGGCGGACGCGATCGCGAAACGGGAGGAGATTGACGGTCTTTTGCGGCATTATTCGCAAGACTGGCCGCTGGCCAGAATGGCCAGTACCGACCGGAACATCCTCCGTTTAGCGGTCTATGAATTACTATACCGCAGTGATATTCCGGTGGAAGTCACGGTGAATGAAGCGGTTGAAATGGCGAAAAAATTCGGGGATGAGGATTCTGGGAAGTTTGTGAACGGGGTTCTAGGAACCGTCATCCGCGCCATCCGTGAAATGGTGGCTGTACCGGCAAAGGTTGACGAGGGAACAGATGAGTAGTTATTATCTTGGTTTAGATACGAGTTGCTATACAACATCTTTAGCGTTAACAGATGCGGCCGGGCGCATCCTGCAGGATCAGCGCCGGCTCTTAACAGTGGAAAAGGGGGCAAAAGGGCTTCGACAATCGGAAGCCCTTTTCCAACATTTAAAGAACCTTCCAGATTTAGTGGAAGCAGCCGCCCCCTTCCAGCTCCTCAAAGGAGTGGCGTACGCGGCACGCCCGCGGCCGGTGGAAGGATCCTATCTGCCGGTCTTTCTGGCTGGGGCCAATTTTGCCCGCACGATTGCCGCCACGGCCGGCGTTCCGCTCCTGGCCTCTTCGCATCAGGAAGGCCATATCCGGGCGGCCCTTGCCGACTCTGGGCTTGACAGTGACGCCTTTTTTGGACTCCATTTGTCGGGAGGGACAACGGAGCTGCTTGCCATTCAAAGGAGGGCGGGGGGTTTTGCGGTCAAGCTGCTGGGCGGTACTTCCGATTTGCATGCGGGACAAATGGTCGATCGGATCGGCGTGGCAATGGGTCTACCCTTTCCGGCCGGTCCCCACTTGGAGGCTTTGGCGCAGGAAGGACAAGCAACCCTGAAGTTGCCGGTGGCCGTTCAGGGTCTGACCGTTAGTTTTTCCGGACCGACCTCGGCTGCATTACGTTTGTGGGCGAAGAAGCCTGCACCCCCCGATCTGGCGCTGGCGGTCTTGGACTGTCTGGTCGAATCGGTCTTTCGTTTAATAAAGGCCGGGGTGGCCACCGGTGAACCGGGCTGCCGTGAAGTTTTATTGTTCGGAGGGGTCGCCAGCAACACCTACCTACGCCGGGAGCTTCAGGCGCGGGTCGCCCGTTTGGGCCAAGGGATCAAGGTGTATTTCGGCAAAACCGAGTTGTCTGCGGACAACGCCGTGGGTTTGGCTTTGCTCGCCCGCGATTACTTTGAAAACAATCTTTCCCGTTAGATTTTTAGATAATTTAGCAGGACGGAAGAGCGTGCCCATCATCGGGCAAAGAAACTGTACTGCTTGTGGGCTAACTGGTAGCCAGCGCGGGCGATGCGGCGTCGGCGGCCGCGAAGGGAGGAACAGACCATGGAGAAGATGCTGATCATTGATAGCCACAGTTTGGCGCACCGCGCCTTTCATGCCTTAAAGGACACCAATATGCGGACGCAGGAAGGACTCCCCACCAGCGCGGTGTACGGGGTAGCGACGATGGTCCTCCGTTTACTGGAGGATGAGCAGCCTACCTATTTGGTGGTAGCCGAAGATCTAGGGAAGACTTTCCGGCATGAAGTCTATGCCGATTATAAAGGGACCCGGAAAGAACTGGATGAGGATCTTCTGCGCCAATTTCCCTATATTAAAGAGTTTTACGAGAGTATGGGGGCCTCGGTGATTGGGGTGACCGGGTATGAAGCCGATGATGTCATCGGGACAATGGCCCGGGCGGCACAGGAAGCAGGGATCCCGGTCTGCATTGTCACCGGGGATCAGGATGCCTTTCAGTTGATCGAGGACGGGGTCTGTGTTTATTACACCCGGCGCGGGATCACCGATATTGTGCGCGCCACCCCCGATTATATACAGAAGAAATACGGTTTAACGCCCCGGCAGTGGGCAGATTTTAAAGCGTTGAAAGGGGACCCGTCCGATAATATTCCCGGGATCCCCGGTATTGGCGACAAGACGGCGACCAAACTATTGAATACCTATGAGAGCCTGGAAACGATCCTGGCCTACCCGGAGAAGATTGAAAATGAACGGTTGAGAAAATTGATTGTCACCCACCGCGAAGACGCAGAGCGTTGGCGGGAACTGGTGACGATTCGGCGGGACGTCCCGTTGCCGGTGGAGCCGGCGGCGTGCCGTTTCAATTTTGATGCACCGCGGCTGGCAGCCTTCTTTCGGAAGCTGGAATTTAGAAGTCTCCTGGGCCGCGTGGAGGCTAAAGCTCCGGTAGCGGCACAGGTTGAGGTCAGGGCGGTTTTAACTCCGGACGCCCAAATCCTTACTGGTGAGGATCTCCCCGCCTTTCTGGAAGGCAGTGGTCAAACGCCTGTTGCCCTACAGTTTCTGGCGGCGGAAGCCACCTGGCAGCGGGGGGAAGTCCTGGGGGTGGCCTTTTCGAAAGACGACGATCAGCATGGTTATCTGCCACTGGTTGGCAGCGTAAAGACTTGGCCGGAACCGTTCGTCCGGTGGCTCACCGATCCACAAGCGCCGAAATTGGCCGATGACGGAAAAACCCAGATGGTCCTGGCGGACCATTACGGCTTCACCTGCGAAGGCCTTGCTTTTGATACCCTGATCGCCGCCTATCTGGTCAGCGGTGGCCGGTGGCGATTAACCCTGGAGAACACGGCCCAGACTTTACTCGGGATCGAGCTTCCGCCCCTACAGGATGCCAAGGGAAAAAAGCGGGAGATCTTTGCTTTGCCCACCGATTGGACAGAAGCAGATTTAGCCACTGCTGGGGTGCGGCGGACGGCGGCCCTCCTCAAGCTCCATCCGGTTTTACAGGCGGAGATTGAGCAGACTGGAGTCGAGGAACTCTTTTATGAGGTGGAGATGCCGCTGGTCGGGATCTTGTTTGCTATGGAAAAAGCGGGCGTGAAAGTCTCCCCCGAGCATTTGGCAACTCTCCAGGCCAATTATGCCCGCTGGATCGAAGAGTTGGAAACTGAGATTTACCGGTTGGCGGGGGAAGAGTTTAATATCTCTTCACCAAAGCAGTTGGGGGTGATCCTCTTCGAACGGCTTGGCCTGCCGGTAGGGAAGCGAACCAAAACCGGTTATTCGACCGATGCGGAAGTCTTGGAGGAGCTGGTCGACAAACATCCGATCGTCGAGAAGGTGCTGGCTTACCGTGGTTTGATGAAGCTGAACTCCACCTACGTGGAAGCCCTTCTGGGGCTGGCCAAGCCACCCGGTTATCTGATTCATACAACGTTTAACCAGGCCGTGACCGCCACCGGGCGGTTGAGCAGTACCGATCCTAATCTGCAGAACATCCCGGTGCGTAGTGCGGAAGGGCGGGAGATCCGCCGTTGTTTTATTCCCCGCGCGGAAGACACCGTTTTGCTTTCGGCCGATTATTCCCAGATCGAATTGCGGTTGTTGGCCCATTTTGCCGCCGACGAGAAGCTGCTGGCCGCATTCCGGAGTGACGAGGATGTGCACCGGCGGACGGCGGCGGAGATCTTTCACGTCCCGCCTGACGAAGTCACCTCCGAATTGCGGGCACGGGCTAAAGCAGTCAACTTCGGGATTATTTATGGGATCAGCGGATTCGGCCTGGCGAAGGGGGTCGGTGTCTCCCGCCAAGAAGCGGAAGCGTTCATCGATGCTTATTTCGCCCAGTATCAAGGGGTAAAATCCTATTTGGAGGAGTCGATTGCTACGGCTAAGGAGGCCGGTTATGTGAGTACAATCATGAACCGGCGGCGCTATTTACCCGATCTTAAAGCCCGTAATTTCCAGCGGCGCGCCTTCGCCGAACGGATGGCGCGGAATACGCCGATCCAGGGTTCGGCCGCTGATCTGATTAAACTGGCGATGGTGCGGGTAGAGGCGCGGTTACGTAAAGAAAAACTCCCCGCGACCATGCTCCTCCAGGTCCACGACGAACTGCTTCTCGAGGTCGAGCGGGACGCCCTTCCGGAGACGGAGAAGGTCTTGCGTGAGGAGATGGAACGGGCCTTTGAACTGCGGGTTCCGTTGGCTATTGATCTGAAAAGTGGCGATAATTGGGGGGATTTATAGCGATGCCGGAATTACCAGAAGTTGAAACCATTCGCCGGTCTTTGCTGCCGTTGGTACAAGGAGCCGTGATCGATGGGGTCCAGGTCTACCTGGCGAAGGCCGTAAAGCCTGCTCCGGATGAATTTGAAGCGGGGCTGGCCGGGCGGCAGATCACCGCTATAGAGCGTCGGGGGAAATACCTCCTTTTTCAGCTGGATAGTGGGCAACGTTTGGCAATCCATCTCCGGATGGCCGGGAGTTTGGTCTGGCAAAGCGGGACGCCCTCCCTGGCGAAACATACCACATTGGTCCTGTCTTTTCAGGACGGAAATAGCCTGCATTTTGTGGACCCCCGCAAATTCGGCACCGCCGTGTTGTTTCCACCGGCGGCACCTCCGGCCGGTCTGACCGCGCTGGGTTTAGAACCGCTAAACACAGCGAAGGAAGAACTTATGGCTGTTTTAGAAGAGGCGGCGGCCCGGCGTTCGGGACCAGTGAAGGGCCTCCTTCTGGACCAGCGGGTTCTGGCCGGATTGGGTAACATATATGCTGATGAGGTTTTGTTTGCGGCGGGGATTTCCCCTACGCGCCCGGCCCGGGAGGTAACCAGGGCTGAATGGGAGAAGATTTATGAATCCATCGTGCGGATTTTAAATAAAGCCGTGGCCTATCGGGGGACTTCCCAGCGGGATTATGTGGATGGACGCGGTGAAGCCGGGGAGTTTCAGCACCATCTAAAGGTTTATGGGCGGAAAAAGGAAACCTGTTTGGAATGTGGTGAGCCGTTGGTCTACGCCCGGGTTGCCGGTCGGGGGACCCATTACTGTCCCACCTGCCAAAAATAGAAAAACACCCTAAGGGAGAAGGGAAAGCAATGGAATGGGAGAAGGTTTCGTAATCGCCTTGACCGGCGGGATCGGGACCGGCAAAACTACAGTGGCCCGGATTTTGCAAGAATTAGGGCTGACGGTGATCAGTGCGGACAAAGTCGGACACCAGTTGCTGAGGCCGGGAACAGCCGTGTATGAAGAAGTAAAGCAGGCCTTTGGACCGGAGATTTTGGATACGGAGGGGCGGATTGACCGGCGCCTTCTGGGACAGATTGTCTTTGGCGATCCCGAAAAGCGTCAACGCCTAAACGACCTGACGCATCCGGCGATTATTGCCCGGATTAAGACGGAGGCGCAAGCGTTAAAGCAGGCGGGACAGGATGTGGTGGTTGAAGTTCCCCTCCTGTTCGAAGCGGGTCTGGATACGAAGAAGGCGATGGGTTTCGATGAGATTTGGGTGGTTGCGGCTTCCCCGGCGGTGCAACTGGCGCGGGTGCAGGCCCGGGATGGGCTGGGAACGGAAGAGGCCCGGCGGCGGATTGGAGCACAGCTGCCGCTACGTACGAAGATCGCCCAAGCCGATGTGGTTATTTACAATGATGGGACCGAAACCGCATTGAAGGAGGAAGTGAAACAGATTCTTGCGGCGCGGAAGGGGGCGCATATTTCCCCGTCTGGCGCATAGGATGGACTTAGGTACTGCACGGGTGGTGAAGGCTATAATTTTCGTGATTAAAAAACGCCATCTCAAGTTCCTCCTTTTTTTTCTCTTGGTTCTGCTGGGAGTGGCGCTCCATAAACCAGTGGGACGCCTGGTGTACCCGTTTCCGTTTCGGGAAGAGATCGAGATGCGGTCCGAGTACGCCGGGGTCGATCCCCAACTGGTGGCTGCTTTGATCTATGTGGAAAGCAAGTTTGACCCCAAAGCCCGGTCGACGAAGGGGGCCCGGGGGTTGATGCAGATTATGCCGGAGACAGCCTCTTGGGTTGGCGCGCAAAAGAGCCTTTCCTTAAAGGTGGAAGACTTGGACCGGCCTGAGGTTAACATTCCAATCGGGGTCTGGTATTTGAGTTACTTGTTCCGGGAGTTTAACGGGGATCGGGTTTTGGTCCTGGCTGCCTACAACGCGGGCGGAGAGAAGGTCAAGACCTGGCTCTCCTCCGGAGCCTGGACCGGTCGGGTTGATGATCTGCACAGCATTCCTTACCTAGAGACCAGGCGTTATGTGGCGAAGATTATGCGGACGTACTATTTATACCGGTATTTATACAACCATCGGGGCTGAGCTTATATGAGGTGGCCGCAGCAGCCGGTGCTGATAATAGCGCGCCGGGTTTAGCGCCGGGCTTAAGAACAACGTTTGTTTAGAACGGTCAGGATCTAACTGGCTTTAATTGTTTGAATGAATTTACCCATACGTACTACTAAAGTTTACTAGAAAACCAAGCAGGAAAAAGTATTTTCCAGGTTGAGACAAGGGGAAAAACTAAGATACAAAAAGGATGGACAAGTAAGGATGACAGGGATGAAGATTGGGTGGGTTTCCTTAGGTTGCCCGAAAAACCAGGTTGATACCGAATACATGATTGGCTTTGCGGAAAAGGCCGGGTTTGAAAGGACGGCAAAGCCAGAGGAAGCTGATGTTCTGGTGATTAATACCTGTTCTTTTATTGAGTCGGCGACGCAGGAGTCGATCGACACGATCTTGGAGTTTGCCGCTTACAAGGAGCACCGTTGTCGTTTGTTGGTGGTAACCGGTTGTCTTCCCCAAAGGTACCAGCAGGAACTGGTGAAGGCCCTACCGGAGGTGGACCTCTGGGTTGGAACCGGAGAGTATACGCGCTTACCCGAGCTCTTGACAGCGGCTTTAGATAAAAAAGGCGAAGCCCGGTTTATTGCGGACGCGCCAGCGGGCTGGTTACCGCCGCCCTTGTCCGACCGGCCGCTGACAACCGCGCCGCATTATGCCTATGTGAAGATTGCCGAGGGTTGTAATCACCACTGCCTGTACTGTATTATTCCCAAGCTTAAGGGGGAGTACCGTAGCCGGGAACCGGAGAGCATCATCGCGGAAGTAGAGCATCTGCTTGCGCGGGGCGTGAAGGAGATCAATCTGGTGGCACAGGATACGACGGCTTACGGTACCGACTCCGACGGTGCCTTTAACCTTAGCGCTCTCCTCTCCCGCCTGGACCAGTTGGAAGGAGAGTTTTGGCTCCGTCTCTTCTATACCTATCCGTCGCAGATCAGTGATGAACTTTTACGGACGATTCGGAACTCGAAGCATATCTGCCACTATCTGGACATCCCTTTACAGCATGCCAGTGACGCGGTGCTCAAAAGGATGGGCCGCCGGAGTACACAAGGGGAAATCCGGGATTTGATCGGACGGGTACGCGCTTTTCTTCCGGATGCGGCGATCCGTTCCACTTTTATCGTGGGCTATCCGGGGGAAACGGAAGAGGATTTTGCTGAGCTGTTGGCTTTCTTGGCCGATGTTCGCCTGGATTGGGTGGGGGTCTTTCCCTATTACCGGGAGGAGGGAACGGCGGCCGCCCGTTTACCGGAGCAAGTCCACCCGGCTACCAAAAAACGGCGGGCCCGCCTGGTTTTAGAGCAGCAGCAAGAGCATTCAGCCGCAAATAACCAGGCGTTAATCGGCCGGGAATTGTTGGTTTTACTGGAAAAGGAGAAGGCACCGGGGCAGTGGGAAGCCCGGTCATACCGGGAAGCCCCGACGATCGATGGTGTGGTGAATGTCCGTGTTTCCGCAGACCAAAAGGCCCAACTGGTACCGGGGGCATTTGTCCCGGTCGTAATTGAGGCGGCGGGCCCCTACGAACTCGATGGTAAAATAAAAACGAACTGCTAAAGGATATTTCCATTCTAGTGTCGAACTTTGTAAAAATCCGGTATTAATTAAATTGTGGTGATAATAGATGAAATTAGCTGATTATCTGACGCTTTCAAGAATCATTCTGACACCGGTCTGTCTCTTTTTTCTTTTCATTCCGATGGAGCATAAAGAGATCTATGCGGCTGTGATCTTTGTTGTGGCCGCTTTGACCGACGGTTTAGACGGTTATGTGGCCCGTCGCCGTAAGGAATCCAGTGATTTTGGGAAATCTTTTGACCCCATTGCCGATAAAATTCTGATTGGTGGCGCCTTGTACAGCCTCTTTATGCTCGGTAAAGTCAGTGGATGGGTCGTTGCGGTCATTCTCGCCCGGGAGATCCTCATCACCGCTTTGCGCGCCAAAGCACAGAAGAGAGGGCTGTCGGTGGCAGCGGGAATTTGGGGCAAGGTGAAGACTTTTTCCCAAATTATTGCCATTACCATGACCATTCTTTCGGTGCCGGGTGCGCAGATTGTGCTCTATATTGCGGCCTTCTTAACTGCCTTTTCGGGCCTGGATTATTTATGGAAATGGAAAAAAGTGCTTATACCGACAAAGAGGGGGCCTAAGGATTAAAAAAGGTTTTGGTGTGACGCCAGAGCGCCGCTTTGAAATTTCCAATGCGGGGCAGATATTCGCCGGTCGCCGGATCAATCCGGTACCGGTTTTTTATTTTCCCCTCCTCGGTCCGAAGGGTTTTTAAGGCGTCGACCAACAGATCGATCTCGGTTTGGGTGTTGTAAAAGCCGAAACTGATCCGGACCATCCCCGGGAGAAGACATTTTTTTCCCGCCTTTGCTAAGTTTTCCGCGGAAATAATCTCGGCTTCGGATAACCCTAAAAGATGATGGACATAAGGACGGGCGCAGAAACAGCCGTGCCGAACCCCGATTCCGGCTTCAAAGGAGAGGTAAGCCGCGACTAAACCGTGGGGGATGCCTTCCAGGTTGAAGGAGATCACCCCAACACGGGGGTAACGCTCCGGCGGCGGTCCATATAGCGTCAGGCCGGGAATCGATTTTAGCTGGTCATAAGCGTATTTGGTGAGTTCCGCCTCATAGGCGACCAGCCGTGGAAAATTATTCCGGGCTAGCCAGCGTAGACCGACCGCGAGGGCGAGGACGCCGAGGAGGTTAGGGGTCCCCACTTCTTCCCGGTCGGGGGGCGGCGCAAATACGATTTCATCGCGGGAAACGGCGATTACTGTACCACCGCCAACTTGGTCCGGGATGCCGTCGCGAAAAGCTTCTAGTGGTCCAAGAAGGAGCCCGGAACCAAAGGGGGCATACATTTTGTGTCCGGAGAGCGTTAAAAAATCGATGGGGGCTCTGCCCGCCTGCATCCGGACGGGGTAATGAGGAGCCAGTTGGGCGGCATCGACGACAAGCTGGGCTCCATAATGCTGGGCAAGTTCGGCGATGGTCTGGATCGGGTTAATGAGGCCGGTGACGTTCGAAGCGCCACAGACCGTAACCAGTTTGATGGGGCGTCGCGCTTTTTTAAATTTTCTTTCCAGATCGGCCAGATCAAGGCAGCCGTCTCTGGTGAGCTGAATAAACTGGGCTTGTTTTCGTAACCGCCAAGGCAAGTCGTTGGAATGGTGTTCCATCCAAGTGGTCAGGACTTCCGCTTCGTCTAAGGGCAGCCGTTGTGAAAGCTTGTTCAAGCCTTCGCTGGCATTCTTCACAAAGAGGGCGATGTACTGATCCGCCGGGGCGCCAAAGAAATCCAGCACAATCCGGCGCGCTTCCGTATAGACTTCGGTGGAGAGTTGGGATTTGTAACCGAAGCCCCGGTGAACACTGGAATACCAAGGAAGAAAGGACTGGACGGCCTGGACGACAGCGGCCAACGGCGGTGTGGTGGCCGCATTATCTAGATTGACGTAAGGGCGCTGCGTGCCATCACTTAAAGGGATATCAGTGTCTAGTCCAAGGATGTTCCGGCGTATTTGGTCATGCCATTTTTTCTCCATTGTATGGCCTCCCTGCCTTTTTTCCCAATATACTATGCCTAAGGGAGGGGGGTTGTGAAGGGTTACCAACGGCGGGATCTTCCGCCGTATTTTCCAGTGAAAACGCCGTTTAACCCCTTGTTTAGCTGGGCAGATTACAAATAGACCATTTAGAAAGGAGGTTCAAAGATGGCTGCTGGTCAGAAAAGTAATACCCTTGTTTATGCCCAGGCGAAAAAGGCGTTGGATCAGATGAAGTACGAGATCTCCAAGGAATTAAATATTGACACTTCCCCGATCCAAGGTGACTATTGGGGGTATATGACTGCCCGTGATTGTGGCGCGGTTGGGGGTCATATGGTTAAGAGGATGATTGAAGCGGCGGAAAGAACCCTTTCCCAACAGGCGGTAGCGAACGTGCAAGCAGGGTTCCGTGCCGGATTGGCGAACCAGAACAATCAGAACACGACTAATCCAAACTTAAATCTGAACACGCTCGATCAACACTACTAAAAGCTTTTTCGTTGGCGTAAAATTGATTCCAAGCCTAACTTGGAGGATTTAAACCCGACGACAACGGAAAAAGCTCTTTTCAGGAACATAGTATAGTATAGTTATGATAATTAAAAGAGACAGTCCGCGCTGGACTGTCTCTTGCTTAGGGTTCAGATCAAACCGTACTTTTTGCCGACCCGCTCGAGAACGGCCAGGGTGTCGTCTAAATCTTCCTGGGTGTGGGTGGCCATTAAGGAGAGGCGTAAACGGGATAGTTTTTTGGGGACGGCCGGATAATAGACGGAGTTGACGAAGATTCCCGCCTGGTGTACTTCCCGGCTGATTTTCTTTAAGATGTCTTCGTCACCGATGATAATGGGGATGATTGCGGTTTCTGCATTGCCCAGGTTAAAACCCATCTGCTTCAGATTGGAGATCATATATTTAATATTGGACCATAATTTCTTTCGTAACTGGGGTTCGTTCTGAATGACGTCGATCCCGGCGATGAGCGCGCCGGCCGAGGCGGGCGGCAGTGCGGTGGAGAACATATGGGACCTGGCGTAGAAACGTAGGTAATTCACGACTTCTTTCGACGAAGCCACAAAACCGCCCACTACGGCCAAGGCCTTGCTTAGTGTTCCCGCCACCAGATCAATCTGGCCTTCCAGGCTAAAGTGTTCGGGGGTACCGCGTCCGTTTTCACCGATTACACCGGTGGCGTGGGCTTCATCGATCATGATTCGGGCGTGGTACCGGTCGGCCAGGGCCTTGATCCCCGGTAGATCAGTGATGTCTCCGTCCATACTGAAGACGCCATCTACGATGATTAGCTTTCCGTTGTAACCCTGCTTTTCCGTGGATTGCAAGACCTTTTCTAAGCTGGCAAGGTCATTATGTTTGAAGGTGCGGAGGGTCCCGCCCGACAGGTAACACCCGTCGATGATACTGGCGTGGTTTAAGCGGTCATTGATCGCCACATCATTCTTGCGGACCAGGGCGGAGACACAGCCGACGTTGGAAGAGTAACCAGAGGTGAAGATGATGGCATCTTCACACCCTTTCATCTGGGCAAGTTTATGTTCGAGTTCGCGATGGAGGTCGAGGTAGCCACCGAGTAAAGGGACACTACCTGCGCCCGCACCGTATTTTTCCAGTGCTTTCCGGGCGGCTTCAACCACAGCTGGATGGGTGGTCAAACCCAGATAATTATTGGAGGCCATCATGACCATTTCGCGTACTTCATTGGTGTAACGGTCAAGAATTTTGACCCGGCGTTCGGATGGACTGGTTAGAATTCGTGCCCAATGGTGGTATTCATGGGCGGCTAGTTCTTCGGTGAATTCATAAAAAGGCTTGGTTTTGGCGAAAATGTCCCGATCGGGAAGTTCCAGAAAATCACTGAGGTTTTTGCTTACGTAATTAATCTTCATCTCCTCCTTGGGCTTATTCCGTTGCGATCTTTTGTCTTGCCGATCTAACGTAATAAGCATTATAATCAAAGGCAAAAAAAAGAAAATACCCGTGAAAAAGGAAAATAAGAACACAATTTATCTTACTCCATCTTTTGGGCCGAAGCAAGGGTGAAAAGTAGTGGAGTGAAGGAGTAATGCCGACTACAGGCGGGTTTGGGTTATTGCGGAAGGGAATTTATATGAACAATTGAATCGCGGCTTCCCGGGCCAATTGCAGAAAAGTAGTCACGTCGCCAACGGACAGATGTTCATAGTCGATCAACTCGGATTCGGTGATCCCGAGCATCTCCAGGGTGCCTTGGCAAGCAACAAAATTGACCTGGCGTTCCATGGCCATTTCCAGAAGTTCACCGACGGATTCGGTTTTACGCTGACGGATTAGTTTGTTCATGAAAACTGCACCCAGACCGCCGAAGTTCATCTTGGACAGGCCTAGTTTATCCGGACCGACCGGTAAAAGGAGTTTAAAGAGCCGTTCCAGCATATTTTGGGCCCGACCCCGCTCCTTGCGGAGGAGGGCGAGTCCCCAGAAGGTAAAGAAAATGTGGGCAGTAAACCCTTCCCCGGCAGCTGTCCAAGCCATAGCTAAGGCCGAGAGGCTTTTATCCAGATCGCCACTGAAGCAGATAATACAGATCGACGGCTTCTTTTGCGACAACCGTGTAACCCCCTTTGTGCATCGATAAATGGATAATAAGAAAGCCAAACCCGGAATGGACGAAAGAACGTCTCCGCTTTATAGATAGTCTACCCTGAAACCGAAGAGGAAACCCGCTTCGGTTTTTGATTGTTATTTTTGTTATTTTGTAGACCGTCGACCATGCTGGTTACGTTGATTTGTACGTAGTGAATTGGATCAAAGCCAGGTGACCGACAAGCCCTGGAGAACAACAGCAGTTGATCATTGGCAGCGTTATGTTTAGCGCCGGGAGAAGGACAGACTAATATTTTCTGCATAGCCAAACAAGAATTACCTTTATCGTGGTTACGGAAGATATGCTATAATCGTAACCATGGAGGAGATATTATGTTAAGTATATTCCGTGAAGGGTTTTTTCGCGATCTCCTAATTTGGTTTGTAATAAGTGTTATCCTGGCGTCCTTGGTGGCAGCGGGGGTTGGCTTAGTAACCGACCGCTATTTCGCGGCAACTGTGGACGGTTTAATCGGTGATCAGGGGGAGTATGATCTCTTGTTTCAAGTCCGAACCGATTTGAAAGAGACGGCAGTTGCCCGCCTCCAGGAGATTATTAAAGAGCGTGTCCCCGGCTCCACCGTTAAAGTGGGCGTCAGTGTTGCGGGGAAGACCGCTGTTTTTGTCGGATTGGCTCCCAAGCATCGGAAAAAGGCGGTTTACACCAATTTGAACAATTACTTTCGGGATATTCCGGGGGCGGGTGGGTTTAGTCTTATGACCGAACCCCGGTTGACTTTGTCGGCAATCCCCAGTAGTGTGGCTGATCTTTATATCCGAGAAGCGGAGCGGATTCCCGGGGTGCGTTTTGCCTTTCGCGACGGGAGTAGTATTGCGGTCATTTTGGAAAAAGCCACGAAGATGAAGGAGGTCAAAGCGGCGCTGGAAGAGCTTTTGGCCAGTTACCGTTTGCTCGAGATCGGATTTCCAGCTGGGTACCATGTGGACAATCCGATTGAGGTCGGACGTAATTTGACCGAGTTACTGGCGGGTAAGGGTGGTGTGACGCTGATTAGAAATGTTACTTCCGGAAAAAGCAGCGATGACCAGGAAGCATTACTCCTGACTATGGCGGAGATGAAGCGGTTTCTCCTTTCCTATGCCGGACAGGTAAAAGTGATTCCGACCCAAGGGGTTACACTTAATCCGGGGGACCTTTTGGTTCTTTTTGATGATACGGAGCATTCCTTGGCCGCTGGGGAAAGAGTTAGTGCCCAGGATGTGATTGTGAAAGTTACGGCCGAAGAGGAAGACGGGGCGCTGCCGGGACTGATTATTCAGGGCGATTCGGCCGATTTTACCAGCGCCTCGGCGCGGATTTTGGGTGACGACCAAAAAGCCGGGGACATTGTGGGAAGTATCATTATCAACAGTCCTAAACAGCAGTTGGCGGAAGCTTTGGACGAAGCCATTGGCTTCCTTGGCCAGTTCAACTCCTTCCAGGAGTTACCGACGCAGGCGCGGCAAGTGATCACAGCGGCGGAGACGATTCAGGCCGCGTTGAACAGTATTAATGGTCTTGATGCGGACAATGCGGATCTGGCGAAGATCCAAAGGATCGCTTCTTTACTCGAAGGGACCAGCCACGAACTGCAAAACATGGCCGATCATCTGGCCCGGCTCCGTTGGGTGGAAAACCAATTGGATAAAGCCCTTGGTAGTTTGGAAGGGATCCATGCCATTACCCGCTTGGGTTTTATCCCGCAGAACCTGGGTTACTTTGGGGACCTCGGCCAAAAGATGGGTCGTCTCGACCGCGAGCTTCAAGCCTTAATTGGGGACTTACGGGCCAAAGCACAGGCTTTGGATGATTTTATCAACCGGTTTAATCCCTTGGTCCACACCTTGCTCGACTGGGAGCAGAAAACGACGAAGCTGGCCGGGCAGTTGGATCAGGTCGGAAGTGTTTTGGGTGGAGGCAGTACCGGTTTTGCCGCTTTGGCGGAGCTAACGGGGGTCACCGACGACAGCTTAGAGCAATTTGCCGCTTTTGACTTTGAGGCCTTACGCCAAGGATTAACTCCTTTAGAGCTGGGTTTTGATGAGCTTTCGGCCAGTAATGTGTTGTTGATCATTGGGGAGTTGGAAAAGATCAAGTCGTCCCTTCCGAAATTGAAGGATGAAGAGATTACCAAGACGGTAACTCTTCTGGACCGCTATTTAGGGGGGGAAACCCTGCCTGGAGAAAAGGTGGAACTTTTTGTGAATGCCGACTATGACCAGAAGGAAGTCGCCCGTCTAGTCAATAGTTTCTTCGATTCGGATGAGGTCCGGATTTTACCGTTGCCGGCGGGGATCCTCCAACCGGATGTCCGTAATGAGGTCACCCGGCTCCTGGGGGAAGTACAAGGAGTCATCGCCGCCTTGGCCGTGCTGATTCTGGCGGTTATAATCTTCTTGCAGGATCAGGCGCCGATTCTAGCGGTGTTGCACCATTTGGATCTGTTGTTTCCGCACCGGGAAACAACCGGGAAAGCAGCTTCGCAGCCAAGAAAAGTGACGGCGCTCAGCCGCTTCTTGCCGAGAATATACGCTGCAAGCTTGGGCGGAGGATGGTTGTGGGCGACGATTAGCCTGTCGGGGGCCCGTATTCCTTACTTTCCAAACCATTATTTCTTACTGGTTGGAGCCCTTTTCGGCCTCCTTTTTTACCGGATGGCGGAGAAGTTTCACCGCTTGAACCTGGACGAAGTGGTTGCCGGCTACGCCCTTGGGTTTAATTTTACCACGGTAATGCGGGAAATTGTGATCCCGGCTGGGCGTCCCGGATTAATGCAAAAACTTAACCAAAGGAAGATGGTGATGAAATGAACACCGCGCTGCGACCGCCTTTACTGCAGATTCAAGACTTGAAAAAAAGTTACCAAAAACGGCCGGTTTTAAAAGGAATAAATCTCAATATTTTTGCCGGAGAGACGATAATAATTATGGGACCGAGTGGATGTGGAAAATCTACTTTAGTCCGGTGTATTAACCGCTTAACTGAACCGGATGACGGTCATATTATCTTTGACGGGGTTGAAGTGACCAGTCTACCCTTTGCGCAATTATCGGGTCTTCGCCGGCGGATCGGTTTTGTCTTCCAACAATTTAACCTGATCCGCCGGCTCAATGTCTTGGAGAACGTCGCCTTTGCTCTGCGCATTTATGGACAGGAGAAAACGGAAGCCCGTGACCGCGCAATGCAGGCTTTAGCGCGGGTAGGATTAAGGGAACGCGCCCAGAATTTCCCGGCCGAACTGAGCGGTGGAGAACAGCAGCGCGTTGGGATCGCCCGGGCCCTGGCTTTGGAACCCCAACTGATGCTCTGGGATGAGCCGACCGCCGCCCTCGACCCGATCCTGGTCAGTGAGGTTATTGAGATTATGGAGGAGCTTGTCCGGCAGAAGGAGACCACGATGTTGGTGGTCACCCATGAAGTTGGTTTTGCTTCCCGGGCAGCCGACCGGATTATCTTTATGGATCAAGGGACCATTGTGGAAGAAGGGCATCCGACGGCAGTTTTTTCGACACCGCAGTCGGAAATTGCCAAAAAATATAAAAAGCTATTAAAAACTTGACGGAAACATGTTATACTAATCCAGATAATATTTTTTTGTTTCGGGGGTGAATCTTTGAAAGGGTTTCAGCAAACTTTGCAGAATAAGATTTCTATTAATGGGCAAGCCCTTCATTCGGGGAAAATGGTGGCGGTGGAACTTATTCCCCAGCCGGTCGATACCGGAATTCGGTTTTGCCGCCTTGACCTGCCGGATCAGCCTGTTTTACCGGCCAAACCAGCGCATATAATTGATACGACGCGTAATATCGCCTTGGGGACAAGCGAATGGCGGATTCAAACCATTGAGCATTTGATGGCCGCCTTTCATGGCTTGGGCGTGGACAACCTACTGGTGGCGGTGGACGGTCCGGAAATTCCTCTCGGAGACGGTAGCGCCCGCTTTTTTGTGGAGGAGATCCTCCGCGCCGGGTTACTTGTTCAAGAAAAACCACGAAAAGTACGGAAAATTACCAAACCAGTATGGGTGACCGATGGGAAAGACCCCCGTGCTTATCTGATCGCGCTTCCCGGCGAGGGTTTTCGGGTCACCTATTGCTTTACCTCCGACCATAAGGTGACTGGTAATCAGTTTGCGCAGTATCTAATTACCCCTGAGACTTTCCTCGAGAACTTGGCACCAGCCCGGACCATTGCGTTCTGGCGTGAGCTTGAGGCACTACGTAAACAAGGGTTGGCCCTGGGTGGCAATATGGAGATTGCTGTTGTTGTCGGGGAAGATGGTTATTTAAATGAGTTAAGATATCCCGATGAGATTGTTCGCCATAAAATCCTCGATATCTTAGGCGATCTTTATTTGCTTGGCCCGTTGGAAGGCGAGATTATCGCGGTTCGGTCCGGACATAAACTCGACTTAGAACTGGCTTTAAAACTCGAGGAATGTTTGGAGTAAGGAGGTTTCAAGGTGGAAATAAACCAGATTAAAGAGCTGTTACCCCATCGTTACCCCTTTTTGCTGGTCGATCGGGTGATCGACATGGAACCTCGGAAAAGGATTAGGGCGCTGAAGAATGTGACCAATAACGAAGAGTATTTTACGGGACATTTCCCGGAAAAGCCCGTGATGCCGGGCGTGTTAATTATCGAGAGTATGGCGCAAGCGGCCGGTTTAACCTTGCTCGTTGAAAAAGAACACCGCGGAAAGATTCCCTTCTTCACCGGTATTGATAAGGCCCGTTTTCGCCGGCCAGTTGTTCCGGGGGATCAGCTTTATCTAGACGTGGAGCTTTTGCGGGTTAAAGGCAATGTTTGCTATGCGCAAGGGAAAGCAACCGTGGATAATGAGGTTGCTGCGGAGGCACAATTGATGTTTGTTTTGGGTACAAAAGAAGCCCAGGGTGAGTAAGAACAGTATATACTTTGGTTAGGGGGTCCCAGATTGAAAGTAGTAGAAAATAAAGTGGTGGCTTTGCGGGAGATTCATGAAACAGCTATAGTTCATCCCGGGGCAAAATTGGGAAAAAACGTGGTGATTGGTCCGTATGCGATCATCGGCGAACATGTGGAGCTAGGTGATGGGTGTATAGTGGGACCTCATGTGGTGATTGAAGGGTGGACAACGATTGGTAGTAACAATAAATTCTACCACGGCGCTTCCATTGGTGTAGAACCACAGGATCTGAAGTTCAAAGGAGAAAAGAGCTATTTATTTATCGGTGATGGTAATACCTTCCGGGAGAATGTAACGGTGAGTCGTGGGACCGAAGGTGGTGGCGGTGAAACCCGGATCGGTAACAACAACTTGTTTATGGCTTACTCCCACGTGGCCCATGATTGCCAGGTGGGAAACAATATTGTACTTGCCAACTGTTCGGCCTTGGCCGGTCATGTGACCGTGGAAGACCGGGTGGTCATCGGCGGGCTTACCGGGGTCCATCAATTTACCAAGGTCGGTAAGATGGCGATGATGGGTGCCTGCACTAAGATTGTCAAGGATGTACCGCCGTTCGTGATTGTTGATGGTAACCCTGCCCGGGTGGCGGGGATTAATATTGTCGGTCTGCGCCGCAATGATGTTCCGCCGGAGATTCGGGAAGAGATCAAAAGAGCCTACCGGATTCTTTACCGTTCCAACCTCTCTATTGAGCAAGCGATTGAAAAAATGGAGCATGAGTTACAGGGGACGGCGGAGATTGATCATTTCATTCGTTTTCTCCGCAGTGCGGAACGGGGTATTTGCCGGTAACCGAGGCAAAAAACTGGAGACTAGACAAAAACGGTCTAGTCTTTTTTCGATCAGAAGTTGGGGGGAAAAAAGATGAGCTGGGCAATTTTGGCTGGAGAAGGCGACCTTCCTGTGGAAGTAGGAAAGGGGATGCGTGCGGAAGGGATTACCCCGGTGGTTCTTTGTACAGGGGAAAACGCCACCCAATTCGAGGAAATGGGGTTTACCGTTGGTCGGGAGCGGGTAGGACAGCTAGGAGCAATTCTCCGCTTTCTCCACGACCATCAGGTCGACCAAATGGTCTTGGCCGGACGCTTTGGTAAAGAGAGTTTATTGGCCGGGAATGTGGACCAAGAAATCATGGGCTTGTTGGCGAAACTGACTAAACGGAACGACGATGCCCTGCAATTGGCGGTCGTTAACTATTTTGAGGAACACGGAATTCGCGTGGAGACCCAGACCAGGTTTTTGCGGTCACTCATTCCGGACCGGGGGATCCTGGCTGGTCCGGCTTTAAGCCCCGAGGAGACGGCAGATCTGAAATTAGGCTATCGGATGGCCAAAGAGATTGGTCGGCTGGATATCGGGCAAAGTGTGGTCGTGAAACGGGGGATGGTCTTAGCCATTGAGGCGGTGGAGGGTACTGACCAAACTATCCGGCGGGGCGGACAGTACGGTGGACCCGGTTCAGTGGTGGTTAAAGTTGCCAAACCCGAGCAGGACTTCCGGTTCGATATGCCGACGGTTGGTTTGACTACCCTGGAAGCCTTGATTACCAGCAAAGCGCGGGTTTTAGGCGTTGAGGCCGGGGCGACTTTTCTCTTGGACCGGGAAGAACTGTTGAGCACGGCGGAGAAGCACGGGATTACCGTGGTGGCCCTAGATGAACTTGCCAATAAAGACAACTAATGAGAGAAGGTTTTTATGGAACCTAGGCGAATATGTAAAAGAGTTACGTTGGTAAGCTGAAGCAAGCGAAAGGATGAAGCAAGAAGAGCGCTTTGTTATAGCTCGGATCGGTTATTTACCAGTAGTGATTAGAGTGTTTAAAAAGTAGACGAAAGGAAAGAAGGAGGAGGAAATGACGAAAAAGAAGCTTATAACCGGTTTTCTCCTTTGTCTTGTCATCTTCTCCGTTCTTTTTTTTCTTTTCCGGTCAAAATGGCGACCGGAGAGTGAGCCCATCCCTTTGCTCCCCTTAGTCCAGGAAGAAGACGCCGCTACGGTGACTGATGCGGCCGAGACACCACGGTTAAAAGGAGTACAGGTTGCGCTGGTCAGCATGGATCAGCACTTAAACTGGAAATTAACCGTTGAGCAGGTGATCGAAGAGGGGGAGATTTGCCTCCTTTTTGGGATTACAGGTGAGTATTATACGGAGAGTGGGCAAAGATACTTGATTGAAGCGCCCGAAGGAGAAATGGGAAGGGATTTTTCTTGGTTACGCCTCACCCCGGAAGTGGTTTTAACCGGGGAAGATATAAAGATGGTTGCCGTTGAGGTTTATTGGGAAGCAGCGGCGGGAGAAGAAATCACCGGCCGCCAAATGCAAGCGGATAGGGAAAACGTTAAGATTCAAGCGGAAAGGTTTACGTTTAATCCGGAAGATCGGAGTATGACTTTCCCCGGGACGTCCCGGTGGTCTTTCCAGTAATGCAATGCGAATGGGGTGAAAAAGGCTAATGGCCCAGAAGAGATACATGATGATTCTTTTCCTCACCGTTGCCCTTTTCTTGGTCGGCGCCTTACCGGGATGGGCGGCTGCCGGAGACCGTGAGGTGGAGATAATTGTTCCACCCCAAGGCTTAACCGAACTTGATCTAGAAAAGGAATTCTGTGTCTACCGGGGTTATCCCGGTGCTCCGGTGGAAGTCTTGGTGGAAAGTTCCGGACTGCGCCTGACGGCGTTAAAAATTAGCTACGACCAACGTAGTCAACTGTTAACAGCGGAAGAAGACGTGAAGCTGGAATCCGAGAAGATGGTTGCCACCGGGGAAACGATGGTTCTCACCTCCGAGCTGGTGCGGTTACCAAAAGGCGGCGAAATAAACACCTTTGAGCCGGAAGAAATGAGACTGGTGGTTGGCGGAGCTTTTTCTTACCGCTTGGAAGATGAAACGTTCCAAGGGGAAGGTGGGTTTACCCTCTGGGGATCCGACTGGGTAATCGAAGGGGAGCGTTTTGACGGTAGTATGCGCCAGGAGCATGTGACCGCGGCGGGTTCGCCCGTGATCCGTTGGGAAGACGGAATCCTGCAGGGTGAGGCTGATACAGTGATCACGTATGATCTTGCCAGCGGACAAGCCACGGCAGAAGGGCCAACGAAGACCCGGTTTTATCAGAATAGAGGAGTGCATTCCAGTGGCGATTGAAGCGCAGGGTTTAGTGAAAGAATACGGGAAACGTCGAGTTGTGGATCGGGTTAGCCTGGAAGTCCACCCGGGCGAGGTCGTCGGTCTCTTAGGTCCGAACGGAGCTGGGAAGACCACCTCCTTTTACATGATTGTTGGTCTAGAAAAGCCTCTTGCCGGGCAGATCAAAATTGATGGAACCGATGTCACCCCCTTGCCCATGCATATGCGGGCTCGTTATGGTGTTTCTTATTTGGCTCAAGAACCGTCGGTTTTTCGCAAATTGACCGTGGAACAGAACATTCTGGCGATCTTGGAATTGGTGCTCAAGGATAAGAAGAAGCGGATTGAGCGGTGCAACCAGCTACTCGAGGATTTTAACCTGACGAAGGTGCGGAAGCAAAAGGGATTCATGCTCTCCGGTGGTGAACGCCGCCGGGTGGAGATTGCCCGCGCTTTGGCGCAGAACCCCCGTTATATTCTGTTGGATGAGCCTTTTACCGGTGTGGACCCGATTGCCGTCGCTGATCTGCAGGATATTGTCAGAGGATTAAAAAAGATGGGTTTAGGGGTCTTGATTACCGATCATAGTGTCCGGGAGACTCTGGCCATCACCGACCGGGCCTATATCATGTATTCCGGGAAGATCCTGGTTTCCGGAGACGCCAAAGATATTGCCGAAGATGAAAAGGCGCGCAAGTTTTATCTTGGCGACCGCTTTAATATGTAAAGCAAGGCTTGCCAGGAGCAATTCATCATAAACGGGAGTAATCAGTATGCGGATTATCACTAAGTATTTGATCAGAGAATTGATGGGGCCCTTCTTTTTTGGCTTTTTAGCCTTTAGCGGTATGTTTATCGGATGGTCCTTAGTCAATGTTATCCAATGGGCGGAATCCTATTCGGTTCCACTGCTCACCGTTTTACGCCTTTGGGCTTACAATGTCCCGGAGAATCTCGCTTATGGGGTCTATATCGGGATGCTCCTGGCGACCCTTCTGGGGTTAGGCCGGATGACTAGCCACAGTGAGACCATTGCGATGCAAGCCGGCGGTGTCAGTTTTATGCAGATTGCCACCCCGGTTCTGATCATCGGCGCGGCTTTGACCGTTGGCACCTTTTATCTCAACGAATCCCTAACGCCAATGGCAAAACACGCTTACCGGGAAGAAAGGACCTTTATCAGGCAGGGTAAACCGAAGGGGATTATCGATGAGTATTTCTATACGGAACGTCTCAAAGACGGAAAAAAACGGCTGGTCTACGCGGAACAATACATTGCGACGGAAGAAAAATTTATCAATGTGATGATCCAGGAGATGGAGCACGGGCAACTGGTCCGGACCCTCAAAAGTAAAGAGCTGTTGTGGGGCGAGGGTGGATGGTATTTTCGGGAAGGCGAAATCTTTACCTACCGGGAAGATGCGGTGATCCCGGTCCGGGTGACGGAAGGGTATAATCCGTCCGGTTTTGAAAAAACTCCGGAGCAAGTCATTAGCCTGTCCCGGCGGCCGGAAGAGATGAACTGGTGGGAGTTGAAATGGTATCTGGAGAATACGGAATTAAGCACCAGAAAACGCCGCCAATACGAAGTGCAACTCCATCTGAAGATGGCTTTCCCCTTTGCTTGTATGGTCTTTGCCCTTTTGGGAACCCCTCTGGCTTTACAGTCGCAGCGGCGTACTTCCTCGGCGGGTTTAGGAATCACCCTTTTGAATGTGATCTTTTATTATGTTTTAATGGCTGTGGGGACTTTTCTTGGACAATCGGGACTGACCTCGCCTTGGGTTGGCGCTTGGCTCCAAAATCTGCTCATTGGTGGTTACGGTTTATATCTCTTTATACGAAAAGCGTTCAACATCTAGCTGAGGGGGAGCAAAGTGTACGGTATTATTTTGGTTCTAACCATCGCCTTGTTGGGCGGGGTTATTGCTCTTTTGGGCGACCGGGTTGGGATGAAGGTTGGTAAAAAACGGTTGTCCCTCTGCGGGCTCCGGCCCAAATATACGTCGATGATTATTACGGTGGTGACCGGGATCCTGATTGCCGGAACCACCCTTTTATTACTCACCCTGGTCTCCAATGATGTGCGTACGGCCCTATTTCGGATGAAGGCTTTGCAAACCGAACTGGTGCAGACGAGGTCCGATTTGGATGAGGCCAAAACGCGTTTACGCCAAGTGGAAGCCGAGACGAAAGCGCTGCAAGAGAGTAAGGTAGCGCTGGAGGTGGAAAGGGACCGTTTGCACAAGGAGATTCAGGCTTACTCGGGTGAAGCCGCTCTGCTGCGGGCCAATACGCACCGGAATGAAAACAGCGGAGGGCGGAAAATCGAGCTAAAAGGAGAAGGGCAGGGCGATTGAATG